>JBIQKQ010000016.1:0-33186 GCA_044506365.1 Hyphomicrobiales bacterium | reverse complement strand
ATCTCGCCTGTTCGCAGTGCCACGATGATAATTGGGGCAGGTTGCTCGCCGGCATTCCGATGCCGCAAGGTCATCCGAACGGTTATCCGATCTACCGCCTGGAGTGGCAGACCCTGGGCTCGCTGCAGCGCCGTCTGCGCAATTGCATGATCGGCGTCCGGGCCGAGCCCTATCTCTATGGCGCACCCGAATATCTCGCTCTGGAGACGTTTTTGATGTGGCGCGCGCGGGGCATGCCGATTGAAACGCCCGGCGTTCGGCCATGAAATCTGGGCGTGGGCTTGGCGTCCGGCCCGTCCTGCAGTCGGTGCTGATGCTTTCCGCTTGCCAGATATTGCCCCCGGCCGCTGGAAGGTGCGCTCTCGACTGATGTGGTGGCCGATCGCGCATGATGCACCGATCGAGCAATGGCATTGCTTCGACTCTCTCACATCGGCTGCTCGCCCTCTTTTTCATTCCGGTCACGGCGACTCTGGCGCTTCGCAAAGTGAAGCGCCAAAGCTGCCCCGGACGAGATTCCGAACGTGATCACCAATATGATCATCAACACATCAGTCGTGGTCATTGCCTGGGCTCTTGCAGTCGAAATTTATAAATCGCGCCCCAAGACAGTCCGAGCGCTGCGGCTACAACAGAGCCAGCAAGGACACCGAGCTTCGCTGCATTCAACAGCGCTCCCTCCGTGAACCCGAGCATCGCGATGAAGATCGACATCGTGAAACCGATTCCGGCCAGCAGGCCGACAAGCAATACGCCGGCCCACGAAACACCGGAGGGAAAACGACACCAGCCAAATCTTATCGCCAGCCATGTGGCGCCGACTATACCGATGGGCTTTCCCACGACTAAAGCGAGGCCAATACCCAGTGTCACCGATTGCGCTGCCTCGGAGCTATCAAAGCCGGTCAGCGTTACGCCGGCATTTGCCAAGGCAAATAGCGGCATGACGCCATAAGCGACCCATGGGTGTAAAGAAGCCTGCACGCGCACGACCGGCGGCAACATTTCGCGTCGAGCAAGCTTAAGATCCCGGAGAGACGTCTCTAGTGATTTTGAGTCTTTTCGGTCGATCGCATCGGAGACTCGCAACTCCTGGGAGACACGTGACAGAACGTCCAGCGGATCTTCCCTGAAGGGGCTTGGCCGCACCGGCGTCATCAATCCGAGGACGACACCGGCGAGCGTCGGATGCGCTCCGGCGATCAGAAAACCGCTCCAAACGACCGCGCCGGGTAGGACATAGGGAAATGCCGATCCTATGCCGATTCTTTGGAAGCCAAGCGCTATCAGAATGCCAAGCGCAGCGACGATAAAGCCGCCGAATTGGAGCCCACCCGAATAAAAAAACGCGATGATTAAGACGGCGATGACGTCATCAATGATCGCGAGCGCCAGCAAGAAAATCCTGACATTTACCGGAATCGATCTTCCGAGTAGCGCCAGTACGCCGACAGCGAAAGCGATGTCTGTTGCCGTTGGAACGGCCCATCCTCGCGCTTGGGCTGGGTCGCCAGCGTTCAGGCTCAGATAAATCAGCGCGGGCACGATGACGCCACCCGCAGCGGCGGCGACGGGCAGGATCGCCTGATCAGTTGTGCTCAAGGCGCCTTCATGAATTTCTCGCCGTATCTCCATTCCGACGACGAGAAAAAAGATCGTCATCAAGCCATCATTGATCCAGAAGTGCAGCGACCTCGAGACGATGATGTCACCAAGTTCAATTGAAAGAGGGAGGTGCCAAAATGCCTGATAGCTTGCCGCGAAAGGAGAATTGGCCCAGATAAGCGCGGCGGCCGCGGCAAGTAGAAGCACTACGCCGCTGTTCGCCTCCACATGCAGAAAGCGCTGGAGTGTGAGAAGCGCTCGTTCAGCTAAGGAAATCCGCGATACTTCGCGACGGGAGACTTGGACCATGGGCGCGCACATTCTGCGCGGCGGCCCGACCAGCGCGTACCCTGCCTGCCGCTAGATTACGGCCGACACCCGCGCGCCTTTTACACCGCCAGGGAGGGATTACAACCCTGTTTGCTTGCGGCGCAGGAGCAAAACAGTCGCCGGGATAAAAGGAGCTGCCATAGCGGCAGGACCACAATCGCCGAAAGCACACAACGGAAACGAAGCCGGCGCCCGGAATAGTTCAGGCGTCGCGTTCACCGGTTCGCGCCTCCGGCTACTTTTACCCCGGCTGCACCCAAATTAAGGCCGATTTTATCCGGCCGGCTGCAATGCGGACGGTGTTACGGTGTGAGCTTTCCTGTCAGCGCCCTCGAAGCCAGTCTTGCTGATCAGAGAGCCCCAGAAGGCCTTTGCAGCATCAAAATCGGTGCCGCTTATCCCCACTGGAACGGGATCATCAGCGCGGGGCGCATACTGCATCGGCCATCGAAGGAAATCAGTGACTTAGATGGTCGGAGCGGCGGGATTTGAACCCACGACCCCTAGTCCCCCAGACTAGTGCGCTAACCGGGCTGCGCCACGCTCCGACGGCGCCGTTATAGGGACCGCGGCACCGCCGTGCAACCGGGCGGGCCGGCCACCCTCACGTTTTCTTGCGCAACGGGCCGCGCAGCGCGAGGGTCAGATAGGACAGCGCGCTCGCCACATAAATCGCGGTAAAGCCGCGGATGAAGCCTTCGAGATCGGCGCCGGCTGCGACCGCGATTCCCGCAACCAGCGTCGCCGCCAGGCTGACCAGTACGCTGACCCGCGCGATCACGCGGAAATAGCCGGTGTGAATCAGCAGAAAATTCGACACCGTCTGGACGAGGTTGGCGGCGAGCAGAATAATCATCAGGTTCGAGATAGCCTGCGGCATCGTCGCGGATTCGCCGAGCAGGAGGCGGAACATCGGCTCGGAGAAGAAGGCGAGGGCGATGCAGATCGCGATGCCGGGCAGGCTTCCCAGTCCTGCGGCCATCCAGGTCGCGAGCATCAGCGTCCGGCGATCGCCTTCGTTATAGGCGCGGGTCTGGCGTGGCAGCGCGACGTCGGCCGCAGCCGAATAGAGCACGGTCGCGCCGCGGATCACCTTGAACAGCGTATCGAGAATGATGGTCGGCGCACCGAGGCCGTAAGCCATCGGAACGATCGCATAGGCGAAGTTGTAGAGATAGAACTCGTTCACCGCATAGGTGCCGCCGGACACCACTTCCTTCCTGTTGTCGCGAAAGAACGAGCGCAGATGCCCGGGAAAGCCGGCCATCGTCGCCTGCAGCGCGCCCTTGCGGGCCAGCCGCCCGATCATGAGGACAAACAGCGCGGCCCAGATCAAGTTGGCGATGACGAGGAACGCCATCAGCGAGAGACCGACAAGGGTCACCAGCATAAAGCCGACATGGAGCGTGCGGCGCGTCACCTCCATTGCTTCGAAGAAGATGAAGTCGTCGATCGCCAGGCTGATGTTGCGCAGGGCGAACCACACCAGCGTGATCGCCGTGAACAGGAAGAACAGCGCAAGCTCCAGCCCGCCATAGGCGCCGGCGCCGAGCATCAGCGCGCCGAAAAAGCATGCGATGGTGCAGACGATACCGAGCAGGAAATACAGGATCACGATCGCGGTCGCATGCCAGACGACGCGGGCGCCAGGCTCGGCGCCGCCGAGCAGCCACGCGCGCATGCGCACGAAGATGATCTTGACGAGGCCGATGTCGCTCAACCAAAGCGCGATGCCGAGCGTGCCGACCAGGATGAAAACCGAGAACCGCTCCGGGTCGAGGATGCGCGCGAATACGAAGGTCTGGACGAGACCGCCAACCAGGCCGCCGCCCGCCGTGGTGGCGCGCAGGAGCAGGTAGGGGATCGACAGGAATCGACCGGCTTCTCCCGCCGGCGCATCCGCCCCACGGGAACCCGCCGCGCTTTCGGAACGGCCGTCGATCATGGACTCGGACGTGGCAGCGGACATTGACGGTTGATCGGATCCGGAGCGCCGCTTCGAAATCGAACGGGGCGCGTAAGACATCCTAAAGGCCTGGGGTTTAAGGAACTCTCAAGCGTGGCCGGGCATCCGGCCGTGCCCGCGCTCGCACCCGAGCGCTTGCGCAGGAGAGGCGCCATGCTCGACAGGACACCGGGCGACATCCTCAAGCGGATTGACGATGGCGACGCGCTGGCCTGCGCATTCCGCGCGCTCGGCGTGAGCAACGACCACGATTGGGCCTGGGATAATTACGAGACCGTGGTACGCGGGCTCGCCCGCATGCTGCACGCGCACCGGCTGCTCGAGGTTGGAGGCGGACGCGATCCCCTGTTCAAGCCGCACGAACTGAAATCGCTGGGCATCGAGATGACGGTGAACGATATCTCGCAAATCGAGCTCGACGTGCTGCCGGACGGCTACAGCAAGGCCTGTTTCGACGTGGCCGGCGACATTTCCGCGGTGGCGCATCTGCGCGGCACCTTCGATCTCGCCTTCTCGCGCATGGTGTTCGAGCATGTCGCCGATGGCCAGCGAGCCTGGTCGAACCTGTACCACCTGCTGGCGCCAGGCGGGGTCGCACTCGCCTTCATTCCGACGCTGTACGCGCTGCCGTTCGTGATCAACCGCGTGCTGCCGGACAATTTCGCCGCGAGGATCGTGAAGCTGGTCTATCCGCACCGCACCGACGACGAGGATCCGGTCTTCCCAGCACGCTACAGCTGGACCTATGCGAGTGAGCGCAAGATGAGGCCGATGCTGCAGGCCATCGGTTATCGCGAGGTGGCGATCGTGCCGTTCTACGGGCACGGCTATTTCGACCGCTTTCCGGTGCTACGCGAATTCCACGCGCGCTTCACTGCGCTGGCGCGCAAGCATGACTGGCGGACAGTCGCGAGCTACGCGTATATCGCGGCGCGGAAATAGCGCCTGTTTTCCAAGGCGCATTCCGACCCGCGTGTCACACGCGTTCGGGAACAACTTGGGGCGCGGTGATCGCGGCTACGCGTTGTCTGAAGTTCATCGTTGCGACCGAAAAGCCCCAGACAAGGCCGAGCAGCAGGTAATAGTGTCGCCAATGGTCGGTATCGATGACCAGCCCTTCAAGTGCGACACCGGTGTAGGTCGACATGACTGCAATGAAATAGGCCTGCCAGGGCGTGGTCACGAATACGTTGCGCAGACCGATCGCCAGCGTGATCAGCACCAGCGCGAGGTATGAAAAGCCGCCCAGCCAACCATAGGAGGCGAAGGCGTTGAGATACACCTGGTGTGGATCGTCGGTATAATGGCTGCGGAATTGCAGCGGCCCGAATCCGTTGGGCCGTTCGAGCAATTCGTCGATACTGTTCCGCTGGTTTCCGAAGCGCCCGCCCTCTCCGGTGTCGTAATGTTGGTTGAGTGAAGCGCGCTCCTTGAAGACCGTGCCGACATTGCCGAGAGCGAGCAGGCCGACGAGCAGGCCGGCCACCGCGAGGCTTGCCATCACAGAGAAAGCGACCAGGCGCGCGCGGAACCAGCCGTTCGGCGTCGTCACGAACAGAAGTGCGATCATCATCGCCGCTGAGAAGACCATATGCGCCCAGGCGGCGCGCGAGAAGCTCAGGAACAGTCCGGCCGCCATGATCAGGAACGCGGCGAGCGAGAAAACCCGCAGTCCGCGCGCGAGGAAGGACTGCAGCAGGAACAGCATCGGCAGGACCAGGAAGGGGCCGTAGACGTTCGGGTCCTTGAAGGTGCCGCGCGCGCGTCCGTAGAGGGTGAGCAGGTCGATGCCCTGGAAATAGCCGACGATGCCGGCGATCGCTGCGCTGACACCGGCGAGGATGTAGGCGCGTCGTAGGATCTCGGCCCGCCGCACGCAATCGCTTGAAAACACCATCGCGAAAATGATGGCCGTGAAGGCCATGTAGTACGAAATCAGAACAAAGCGCCGCGACGGCTCGTCGCCGATCACGGGAATCAGCGAAAAGCTGCCGCCCACATTATACAGCAGCAGAAGGATGATAAGCGGCAACAACTTGCGGTCCAGCGTGACGCCCGCAAGCAGGCAGGTGAAGGCGAGCAGCGCCGACAGAACCTCATAAGGCGAGGGCTCGAAGAATACGACGAAGCTGCCGAGGATGGTCAGGAACAGCGTGCCATGCAGCAGGCCGAGCGCAATCCGCGGCGGCCGGCGCGCGACAGCCTCGGTCGCCGCGGGCGCGGCCTGCATACGCGGCGGCGAAATCGCCTGCGCCTGGTCGAGCGTGATCAATAGGCGTTCTCGCTCTTGAGCAGCGCGAACGGCGTCATCAGCACGATATAGAGGTCAAACAGCACCGACCAGTTCTCGATATAGTAGAGGTCGTATTCGACGCGCTTGAGGATCTTCTCCTGGGTATCGGTCTCGCCGCGCCAGCCGTTGATCTGGGCCCAGCCAGTGACGCCTGGCTTGACGCGGTGGCGGGCGAAATAGCCATCGACGGCTTCGTCGTAAAGCCGCGCCTCCGCCTTGGCATTCACCGCATGCGGCCGCGGACCCACCAGCGACAGGTTGCCTTTGAACACCACGTTGAACAATTGCGGCAGTTCGTCGAGGCTCGCCTTGCGCAGGAACCGGCCGACGCGGGTGACTCGCGGATCGTCCCTCGTGACGAGCTTGTTGGCCGTGGCGTCGCACTGGTCGACATACATCGAGCGGAATTTGTAAACTTCGATCAAGTCGTTATTGAAGCCATAGCGCTTCTGCTTGAACAGGACCGGGCCGCGGCTGTCGAGTTTGATGGCGATCGCAATCGCCGCCATGACCGGTAGTGCGGCGAGCAGCATCAGTCCGCCGACGATCTTGTCGAACAGCCATTTCATCACGATGTCCCAGTCCGCGATCGGACGGTCAAACACGTCGAGGACGGGCACGCGGCCGATATAGGAATAGGAGCGTGGCCGGAACCGCAGCTTGTTCGAATGTGCGGACAGGCGGATATCGACCGGCAGCACCCACAGTTTCTTGAGCATAGACAGGATGCGGTTCTCCGCGCTGATCGGCAGCGAGAAGATCACGAGATCAACGCGGGTGCGGCGGGCAAATTCGACGAAGTCGTCGACGGTGCCGAGCTTGGTGAAGCCGGCGCAATGGTTCGGCGAGCGGTCGTCGTTGCGGTCGTCGAACACGCCAATCACGCGGACTTCACTGTCTTTCTGATCCTTCAGCGCTTCGATCAGAGCCTCGCCGGGCGCGCCGCCCCCGACAATGACGGTGCGGCGAGTCAGGCGGCCTTCGCGCATCCAGCGACGCACCAGCATGTAGAGCATGGCGCGCGAGGCGCCGAGCGTCACAAGGCCGGCGGCCCAGAAGGTCGCAAGCCAGACGCGGGAGAAGGCGAGGTCGAGCTTGAAGAAGAACGACGTCGTGATTGCGAGCAGGAAGACCACCGACCAGGCCGATATGAGGCGCGCCATCTGTTTAAGCGGGCGGCGGAAGGCGTGGATCTGATAGATGTCGACCGCCTGGAAAGCGACCACGGCCAGAATCGAAATGCCGGCGATCGCGAAGATATAGGGCCACTGAAAGCCCTCGGACGGAAACACATAGGCGTAATAGACGAGGGTGCCGACGAAGGCGATCAGCGTGCTTTCGACCGCGCGTACGAATCCGGCAACCACGATCGGTGAAATTGCCGTACGTGTCGTCACCGAAGCCGCGGCCAGTGCGGCTGCCGACAATTGGCGTTTGATGCGCGGGCCTGAATCCATGCTGCCGGGCGCGGCCGTCGCAGCGGCAGGTGCGCCCAGCATCTTGCGAGCGTCCAGATCGAACATTACGCCGTCCCTCGATCCGTCACGCCCAGATACGCATTTCGGCGCGCGGACCTTCTTTTGAGGGGCCAAGTCTTATCGGAAAAGATTCAACAAAAGCTTATCTGCTTTTTAGCTTTCGCGTGCCGCCAGTGCGGCGCGGTACGCCTTGATTCCGCCCTCGACCATGTCTTCGAGGGAGAAATTGGTCCGTATCCGTTCGCGCAACAAGCCGGCAGCCCTGCGTATGCTTTCCGGATGATGAACGGCTTCGTTCAATTTGCGCGCAAGCGCCGGCGAGTCGGCCGGAGCAATCAGATGATCGGCAAGCGGGCCGAACATGTCGGGGATGCCGCCCACACGCGTTGCGATCAGCGGCTTTCCAGCGGCGACCGCTTCGAGAACGATGTAGGGAAACGACTCGGCACGGGAGGGCACCACCATGATGTGACCGAGCGCAAAGGCCCGGCGCGCGGGCATTGGTGCGAAGAAACGCACTGCGCCCGTGAGCCCCAGCCGATCAGCCTGATGTTGCAGGTCATTGCTGGCGCCGCCTGCGCCGACAATGGTGGCGGTCAGCGTCAGTCCCTCGGCGCGCAACGCCGCCATGGCATCGAGCAGCACGTCCACGCCCTTCAACTGCCGCAGCTCTCCGATATACAGGACATCGGTTGCATCTTCATGTAGCGGCACGGCATCGAACTCTTCGGCGCCGACGCCGTTCGGCACGATGCGCCAGAGGGCTGCGGGCTCGCCGATTTTCGTGCGGAACAGCCGCTCGATAAAAGCGCTCTCAAACAGGAACAGGTCGGTGCGCCGGTTCAGAAGCTTCTCAAGCGTCAGATAGACACGGCCGCTTGCAGTCTGCGGCTCGAACAGCAGGCTCCCGCCATGCGGTGTGCAGACGCGAACCGGGCCCCCGGCGAAGCTGGCGAGCCGTGCATAGGCCGCGCCCTTTGCGCCATGCCCATGCACAATATCGGGTGTCGATTGCCTGATCCGGCTTCGGACATGCCGTATCGCCGCCAGATCGCCAAAGCCGATCCGGCGTGCCATCGGATGCCGCGACAGGCCAAGTGCCAGATGCGGCGAAAGCCCCTGCAGCACCTGGGTTGCCTGGTCGCCACCGGTCAGGCTGTCGCACACCAGGCCGACCTTGTGACCGCGCTCCGACTGCCCGCGCACCATATCGACGACGTGACGAAACAGCCCGCCGACGGGCGAGCGCAGGACATGCAGGATACGCAAGCGTCTGTTGATGTCGGTCATCGCCGAACGCACGAAATTCGTTAAGGCCCATTAACGGCCTGCCTCGGACCGTCGGCAATCTTGGGTTTATTCGACGCATCTTTCGCGGCGGTTAACGGGACAGAAACCATGATCGGGGGAAATGGCACCGTCAGTTGTGGCGGAGTCGGTCATGCGGTCGGTAGGGCATGGTAGCGTCGGCGTGTCGCCCGTTGAGGTCGATAACGAACTCGATCTTCGCGCGCTTGGCGCTGCGCTATGGCGCAGGAAGTGGTTGATCCTGCTGCCGACGCTTCTCGTCGCCGCGGCGACCCTGTTCGTCGTCAACCAGGTCACACCGCGATTCAAATCCGAAGCGAAGATCGTGGTCGAGGGACGCGAGAACGTTTTCCTGCGCCCCGAGGCGGAGAAGTCGATCGATCGCGCTGCGGCCGATCAGGAAGCGATCGCCACTCAGGTTCAGGTGCTCCAGTCGCGCGACATCGCCCGTCAGGTGATCCGCGAATTGAAGCTCGCCGAACGTCCCGAATTCGATCCCGTGCTGCGAGGCGTATCACCGATATCCGCCTTCCTGTCGGCCCTAGGGTTTGGCCCCGACCGTCTGAACATGGCACCGGAAGAACGGGCCATGGAAGTCTATTTCGAGCGGCTGACCGTCTCGGCCGTCGAAAAGTCGCGCGTCATCACGATCGAATTCGTCAGCCAGGATCCCGATCTCGCTGCAAAGGTCGTCAACGCCATCGTCGACGCCTATATGAAGATGCAGCAGCAGGCGAAGGCCGAGCAGACGCGCAGCGCGAGCGCCTATCTCGCCAACGAGATCGAACAACTGCGCAAGACGGTGCAGGAAGCCGACGCCAAGGTCGATGAGTTTCGCGCCAAGGCGAACCTCTATGTCGGCGCCAACCAGACCAGCCTGAATACGCAGCAACTCGGTGAGCTGACCACCCAGCTCGCGACGGTCCGCGCCCAGAAGGCCGATCTGGATGCGCGGTCGAAGGCGATCCGCGACATGCTCAAGAGCGGCAAGCCGGTGGAGTCATCGGACGTCGTCAATTCCGATCTCCTGAAGCGGCTGGTCGAGCAGCGCGTGCTGCTTCGCGCGCAGCTCGCCGAACAATCCTCGACATTGCTCGAACGTCATCCGCGGATTCAGGAACTGAACGCCCAGATCAATGCGCTCGACGCACAGATGCGCGGCGAACTGGAGCGGCTGGTTCTAGCGATCGAGAACGACGCCCGCATTGCCGCCTCTCGCGTCGAGCAGACGACCGAGGCAATCAACCGGATCAAGACGCAGATCAGCAACGCATCGCCACAGGACGTGCAGTTGCGCGCTCTCGAGCGCGAAGCGAAAGCCCAGCGAGACCTGCTCGAATCCTATCTTGCCCGCTATCGGGAGGCCGCCGCGCGCGAGAATATCGACGCGGTGCCGGCGGAAGTCCGCGTGATCTCACGCGCTTCTGTGTCGAACGTGCCGGCCTTCCCCAAAAAGCTGCCAATCCTGGTTGTGACTACGCTTGCGACCTTTTTCCTCTCAGTTGCCTTCGTGCTCTCGTCGGAAATCATGCGGCAGGGTGTTCCGACACGGGCTCGGCTGTTGCCGGCCACGCCGGCAACAGCCGCACCATCCGGTCCGATTACGCCGGACAGTCGGGCGCCCACCCCATCGGCGACACGGCGCTCACTCTTCGGATTGTTGCGCCGCAAGTCAGGCGGCGCGGTAGAGCGCGAAAGCGAGGCGAATTCCGATACCGAGGCGCCGGCGCCGGCCTCAGCGCCGAAAGCCGATCGTATCGAGACGCTTGCCAATGCACTCACCGCCATGGGCGAGCCCGGACGCCGTATCGTGATCTTCGGCGCGGGACGCAATGTCGGCGCGACCTATACCGCGCTCGCACTCGCGCGCGCGCTGTCGGCCAGAGGGGCCAGGGTGGTGCTGGCCGACCTCGCGCTGAACGCGCCCAATCTGTCGATCATGTCCGTCGAGCCGCAGTCGCCGGGCTTTGCCGAACTTGCGCGCGGGGCTGCGTCCTTCGGTGACATCATCACGCGCGACAAGTTCTCGCGCATCCATCTGGTGTCGACGGGCCAGGTGAACGGCGACGCAGACGCCCTTTTCGCCGCGCCGCGTCTGACGATCACACTGGAAGCGCTGGCGCGCGCCTATGATCACCTGGTGATCGATGGAGGCGCGCTAGCGGAGGCTCCGGTCGCGTTCTTTGCCGGCATCGCACCGCGCGCGGTTCTGGTGGCGAAGGATATCGCCGCACCGGAGACGCTCGATGCGCGCGCAGTGCTGACCGCGGCCGGCTTTGCCGACGTCGTCTCAATTCAGGGGGGAGCTACTCAGGCCGGCGGCGAACCTGTCGCAGCGTGAGTAAGAGCCGCATCGGACCGGTCAGTTTCGGGCGAACAGCTTTGCCCGCCCTTTGTTGACGAGATCCCACAATTGCGGATTGTTTTTGATTGTGCTCTTGACCGCGCGCATCGCCTTGGTCGTCAGCGCAAAAATCTGGCCGCGCGGAGTCAGCCCGATGAAGCTGTCGAACGGCTGCTCGACCACATCGCAGAGCTGCGATTTGTATTCCGCCGCACCGACGCCAAGGCTCAGGCTCGTGAAGCCGCGCGTCGCG
The DNA here is from genome assembly GCA_044506365.1 of Hyphomicrobiales bacterium. Classification (GTDB taxonomy): domain Bacteria; phylum Pseudomonadota; class Alphaproteobacteria; order Rhizobiales; family Xanthobacteraceae; genus Pseudorhodoplanes. The sequence continues at coordinate 21,609 of JBIQKQ010000016.1, read as the reverse complement.
CAATCGGCGACCAGCTTCAACAGCAATATCAGGCCGGGGCTCATGCGTGCCTGTTCGCTTAACGTATACGAGTTGAACATGGTGGAGAAGCAATGCCGGTCATAAATCCCGGCGAACAGTGCAAGGATTTCGGAGTCGCATTCGAGGACATGGATTTCGATCAGCGGAGCGCCCTCGGCGAGCCCGTTCCGGCAGGCGGTCCGCATGAACGCTTCAATGCCTGGTTCGTCGAAAGCATTTCCGATGCCGCGGGCGGCGAGCCGGGCCGCCTTCTGCTTCAGGAATTCCGAGACGCAACGGTCAACCTCTGCGGGCTCGGTGACGCGAGCATAGCGATAGCCTGGGAGTTCAGCGAGATGGCGCTCCTTGCGGCGAAGCTTGCGCCTGGTATCGCCGTTGTAGCGCCGCGCGATGATGTCGTTGCCGGTGCCGCCGATCGACAGGCTATAGCTTTTGTCGGGGGCAGTCTGATGCGGCAGGAGCAGCAGCGGATTGGCGATGCCTTGAAGATGCGTCGGCTGATTGTGCAGGGCAAGCGCGTCAATCCCGCATCCGGCCATCCGGTGCAGGATCGCCTGCAGATCGGGCAGGGTTACGGTGACGGCGACGTCCTTGCGCCAGAGCGTCGTGCCGAAATTGGCATGGCGGCCGCAGAAGAAGCTCGCCACCTGGCAACCCCCGACGGTCTTGCGCACAAGCGGCCACACAAATGCGGGACGGCCTGACGTATCGCGCCCGATCACGACGCATGGCTCGAACCCGGCCGGCTCTCCGACGTGTTGGTACCACAGTGCGCATAGATCGAAATTCTGGTAGGCGGTTGCGAAACAATCCTCGTTGAGAATATCTCGCCAGGCGCTTTCCGCTGCCTCGAGCCCGCCGGCAATCTGCACGGTCCAGCCCGGACCGACCCACGCCGAGGGGAGCGCGCTCGCGTGCTCGATCTTCGCCAGCGCGAAATTCATGCCGGGCCTCCTTGAAAAACCCACCGTCGCAAAGGATTCTCAATAAAACGTTGGCAGGATGGCGCCTCTTTCACTGAAAAGCGGCACTTCGGCGGTGAGCGGGCTCAGGAAAACCATTATCAGGGCAGGACTTGAGACGCTGTATTTCAGCGGTGCCCATGTCGCGCTGCGTCCATTCTTTCAGGGGGTCGGCGCGATCCTGACCCTGCATCATGTGCGCCCGTCGCGGGCCGGAAGCTTTCAGCCCAACCGGCTGCTCGAAGTGTCGCCCGGCTTTTTCGCGGCCGTGGTGCGAGGGCTGAAGCGATCCGGTCTCGACATCGTCTCGCTTGACGAGATGTATCGGAGGCTGGTGCAGCGGGACTTCAAACGGCGCTTCGTCTGTCTCACCTTCGATGACGGCTACCGCGACAATCTGCAATGGGCCTACCCCATCCTGAAGAAGCATCAGGTGCCGTTCGCGCTGTATGTGCCGACCAGCTTTCCGGATCGCATTGGCGAAATCTGGTGGGTGGCGCTGGAGCGGGTGGTCGCCAGCAACGACCGGATCGGTCTTTATATCGACGGCCGCGACCGCCGGTTTGACTGTGCGCAGCCCGACGAAAAGGAGAACATCTACGAGCAGCTCTATTGGTGGCTGCGCAGCCTCGAGACCGAGGACGAACTGCGCGCGGTGATCCGCGATCTTGCCGCCCGCTACGGCGTCGACATGCAGGCCCTGTGCGACGAGTTATGCATGAGCTGGGAGGACATTGCCGAACTGGCGCGCGATCCGCTCTGCACCATCGGCGCCCATACCGTGAACCACCTCATGCTGAAGAAGACGTCGAACCGGGTGGCGCGTTCGGAGATGGAGATGAGCCGGGCAGTTATCGAATCCGCGATCGGAACCCGGCCCCAGCACTTCGCCTATCCGGTCGGCGATCCGGGTTCCGCCGGACCGCGCGAGTTTGCGATCGCGGCCGAACTCGGATTCAGGACCGCGGTCACAACCCAGCCCGGCGTTCTGTTCCGGGAACACCGCAATCACCTGACCGCGCTGCCGCGCATTTCGCTGAACGGCGAGTTCCAGCAACTGCGTTATCTGCGCGTCCTGATGTCGGGAACGGCCACCGCGATGTGGAACGGCTTCCGGCGGCGCCCCAAGGCAGCCTGACTCGCCCGTTGCCCGCCGAATGACGGCCGCAGTACCGCGACTCCCAGAGTCTCATTGTGCTCACCCCTTAACCCCAAGGTGAGCGGGGAACGCTCGTCGAATCTCAACGTTGCTTCCCGGATGGCGAGACCATCCGAACTGAACCGTCACAGGGAGGTTTCCAATGATCCGCAAGATCGCGGTCGCTGCCGCAGCGAGCTTATTCGCCACGTCGATAGCCCTCGCACAATCCAGCTCTTCACCGAGTTCCACCGCCGGTGGCGCGCAAGGCACCTCGAAGTCGGGCGTGTCGGAGAAGGCTCGGAAGGCCACAACCGGTCAAAAGGCCACAACCGGTCAAAAGGCGACGACCGGCCAGAAGGGGACGACTGGCGTACGCAGCAGTTCTCCGGAATCGACATCGGGCGGCGCGATCGGAACCTCGAAAAGCGGCAGGGATAGATAGGCTTGTCGCGAGGGGGGAGAGCCTCGTCCTCCTCGTCCTCTCGCGGTTTCTGCCTTGCGGCGGCAAGTTCGGAGCAGCTCGGAACTGCCGACTTGCGGCCGCGTTGTGTTTGCATGGCAACAGAGGTCGTTCGCTTTCTGCACTTGCTCCGCGCTACCGATGAAGTTGATCAGCGGGCCACGCAAATTCTTGACCGATACCGCAGCATAAAGCGGGCGGAGCCAAAGGGCGAGGCGAAGGTTCGCAACACCCCGCCGGACTCGTCAGATCCGCCGCTGCAGCCGGCACTCCCGGGTGACCAGCCGGCCCTCCCGGGTGACCACACCAACCGCACCGAGTAAGTCTCCAGTATTTTCTGAAGCCTCCGGTGTGGGCGCCGCTAGCCTTTGCGCGCGCTACGGCCGCCTTCCATCCAGCGGATCAGCGGCATGGCTGGAAAGATCCAGCCTAATCCGGCGACAACGTAGAAAACCCATGCCGCGATCGCGTTCGGGCTGGAAAAGGCGAATTGCGCAAACGCCATCGCGAGCAGCGCCCAGACGGTCACCAGGAGCAGCAGGAGGACGGCGCCGATTAGTTTTCGTGTGCGGATGGACATGCTCGGAAGTTGCGTTATATCGCCTGCGGCCGCTGACTAACGCTTCGGCGGCGGCCCGGCAAGGTGCAGATGACGGCAAAAACCCATCGAAACAAACAGCTTTTTGCAATCAGGACGTGGCTCCTAATCGTCGCAGCTTTCGTGGTGGCGACCCTGATCGTCGGTGGCGCGACGCGGTTGACGGGATCGGGGCTTTCGATAGTCGAATGGAAGCCGGTGACGGGAGTCATGCCCCCCCTGACCGATGCCCAATGGGCCGCGGAATTCGACAAATACAAGCAAATTCCGCAATACCGCGAGGTCAATCGCGGCATGTCGATGTCGGAGTTCAGGACCATCTTCTGGTGGGAATGGGCGCACAGGATTCTGGGGAGGCTGATCGGCGCGGTGTTCCTGATCCCGTTCCTGTTCTTCCTGTGGCGCGGCTGGATTGGAAAGGACGTGCGCTGGCCGCTCTTCGGGCTGTTCGGGCTCGGTGCGATCCAGGGAGCGGTCGGCTGGTGGATGGTGTCTTCCGGGCTGAGCGAGCGGGTCAGTGTCTCGCAGTACCGGCTTGCCTTTCACATGACGCTGGCCTGCGTGATCTATGCCGTGATCGTCTGGATCGTGGCCCGCATGAAGTTCGCAGAAATGACACCGTCGCCGGCGCGCCTGCGCATTGGCGCTGCAATCCTTGTCGTACTCGTGCTGCTCCAGATCTATCTCGGAGCGCTAGTCGCTGGTCTCGATGCCGGTCTTGTCTACAACACCTGGCCGCATATCGACGGCGCGCTGATCCCCGCCCGCGAGCGGCTGCTGTTCGAGACGCCGCTGTGGCGCAATTTTTTCGAGAATGAGCTGACGGTGCAGTTCAACCACCGCATGCTGGCCTATCTCATCCTGCTGCTCGCGCTGTGGCACGCATACGATGCGAGACGCAGCACAAAGGATGCCAAAACGCGGGCCTATGCGACCCTGTTCGTGGCGCTCGTCTTCATGCAGGCTTTCATTGGTATCGCCACGCTTCTTTACGCCGTGCCGATCGCTCTCGCGGTCGCGCATCAAGCGATGGCGATCATTCTCCTGACTGTCGCGGTGGCGCACTCGGCGCATCTGGTCGGCCGGCCCGGACCCGCATCTGTGCTGTCGCCCGCCTGATCCCCTGCCGCTTTATGCGAGGCGCCTGCGTGAGCAATTTGCAGGTGCGGCCGAGGAACGATCCTGAATGGGCATTGTTGGGCCTCAGTACAGGGAGAGGCTCCATGTTCCTTCGCATCAACAAATTACAAGTCGAATTACCAGAACCCACCGAAGCGGACCCCAATGCCGCAGCCGCGCTGCAGGAGCTTCTCGGCGGCAAATACGGGGAAATGTCTACGCTTGGTAATTACTTGTTTCAGAGCTTCAACTTCCGCAGCAAATCCAAGCTCAAGCCTTTTTACAGTCTCGTAGCCAATATCACGGCCGAGGAACTAGGCCACGTGGAACTCGTGAGCAACGGCGTTGCAATGCTCAACAACGGTCCGGGGGAACCCGAGTCATCGGGCGCGGACATAACCGACGCGCCGTTCGATGCGATGAAAGACATACGGCTTGCCGCAGCCTTCCTATCACATGGAGGAGGCGCGACACCGGTCAACAGCAACGGCATGTCCTGGAACGTGGACCACATTACCACGACCGGGAATGTCATCTTCGACCTGCTGCACAACTTCCATCTCGAATGCGGAGCGAGGCTGCACAAGCTCCGGGTCTATGAGACGGTTTCAGATGAAACGAGCCGAGAAGTGTGCGGCTATCTGCTGGTGCGGGGCGGCGTCCACGCGCATGCTTATGCGCTCGCGCTCAAGAAGCTAACCGGCGTCGAAATCGAGAAGATGCTGCCGACGCCCAACATCACGCTCGACAGGATACCCGAGTCCGCCAAGTACCTGGAGGAAGGTTCGCATCGTCGTCTGTATCGCTTCAGCATCGACGATTATCACGAAATGCGCGGGATATGGGGCAACGGAGAAAAGGCGCTGCCGACCGATCCCCCAGGCGAACTGGAAGTCGTGGACGGGCCACCGTCTGGCGGAAAGATCCCGGAACTTGAAGGGACCCCGTCCGCCTTCGCTCCGGACTATGCTCCGGAGGAAATGTTCGAAATCGCGACCAAGCTTTGGAAAAAGTCGCGTTGATCAAACGCCTTCAATCCAAAGCCTGACCGCTGCGGACGGGCGCTCGCTTAGGCCGCGAGCGCCTGTTCCAGGTCGGCGATGATGTCCTCCTTGTCCTCTAGGCCGATCGACAGACGTACGACATCCGGTCCCGCACCCGCCTGCGCCTTCTGCGCATCGGACAATTGTCGGTGCGTGGTCGAGGCCGGGTGGATGATCAGCGAACGGGTGTCGCCGATATTGGCAAGATGCGAGAACAGCTTCACATTCGACACGAGTTTGACGCCGGCCTCGTAGCCTCCCTTCAGTCCAAAGGTGAACACCGCGCCGGCTCCCTTTGGACAATAGCGCTTTGCGAGCGCGTGATAGCGGTCGCCGGGCAGGCCCGGATAGCTGACCCAGGCCACTTTTGGATGTTGCGCGATCCACTCTGCCACCGCCTTCGCATTGTCGCTGTGGCGCTGCATACGTAGCGGCAGCGTTTCGACCCCGGTGAGGATCAGGAAGGCGTTAAACGGCGACAGCGCCGGCCCCATGTCGCGCAGCCCCAGCACGCGGCAGGCAATCGCGAAGGCGAAGTTGCCGAAAGTCTCGTGCAGCACGATGCCCTGATATTCGGGCCGTGGCTCCGACAGCATCGGATAGCGGCCTTCGCGCGACCAGTTGAAGGTTCCGGCGTCGACGATCATGCCACCGATCGAGTTGCCATGGCCGCCGAGGAATTTCGTGAGCGAGTGCACGACAATGTCGGCGCCATAATCGATCGGTTTGCACAGATAGGGCGTCGCCAAAGTATTGTCGACGATCAGCGGCACGCCGGCCTTTCGCGCGACATTCCCGATAGCCTCGATATCGGTGATGATGCCGCCGGGATTGGCGATCGACTCAATGAAGATCGCCTTGGTCTTGGGTGTGATCGCGCGCTCGAAGCTGGAAATGTCGTCCGGCTCGGCCCAATTCACGTTCCAACCGAAGCTCTTGAAGGCATGGTTGAACTGATTGATGGAACCGCCATAGAGCTTGCGCGAGGCGACGAATTCCTCACCGGGCATCATCAGCGCCTGCATCACCAGCACCTGCGCCGCGTGGCCCGAGGCGACAGCGAGTCCAGCGGTCCCGCCCTCCAGCGCGGCGATCCGTTCTTCCAGCACCGCGTTGGTCGGGTTGCCGATCCGGGTATAGATGTTGCCGAAGGCTTGCAGTCCGAACAGCGAAGCGGCGTGATCGACGTCATCGAACACGTAGGAGGTCGTTTGGTAGATCGGCGTGGCGCGGGCGCCGGTGGTGGGATCGGGCTGGGCGCCGGCATGGATCGACAGCGTGGCAAAACCGGGCGTGCGTTCGGACATGTCTGGTCTCCGCGTGGCAATGGTCCCGTCCGTGTATCGGAGGGCAGAGTGGCGTCAAGCGTGCGGCTGCTTCGCGCGGTATTTCAGTCAATCAATTCCGAATTTCGGTAAAACCAGACAATCCATGCTGCCGCGGGCCACCAGATCAGGATTTCGTTTCGCGCTTCGCGCGCTGCGTTGCCTCCGTTTTGCCGCCGGCCAGCGTCTGCCGCTGCAGCGACATGCGCTGAAGCCCTTTGCCAAGAAGCGGGGCCCGCTTGGCGGAAAGGGTCCGTGAATTCACCCCAATCCACGAGATTTCGGAGGACAGCCGGCCATATTCGATCTTGGGGCAGCGGTTCATGACGACCTGCAGGCCCGCGCCCTCCGCAATCCTCGCCGCCTCGTCGTTTCGCACGCCGAGTTGCATCCAGATCACCCGTGGTTTCGGGTCGAGTGCCAGAGCCTCGCTGACGACGCCAAGCGCGGCGTCCGAATTGCGGAAGATATCGACCATGTCGATCGGTTCGGGGATATCCGCGAGCGTTGCATGCACCTTTTGCCCGAGCAACGTTTCGCCCGCCAGTCCCGGATTGACCGGAATCATGCGGTAGCCGCGTTCAAGCAGATATTTGAATACAAAATAACTTGGCCGCACGGGCTTGGGCGATACCCCGACGACCGCAACGGACTTTACGGAATTGAGAATGCCGCGGATGTAGCCGTCATCGTAGCTGTCGTGAGTCATTGCGCCGTTTTCTGCGCCTCACGCTGCAACAGGGCGAGGGGACCGATGGTCAGCATTCCGGTCAATACCGACAGGGCTGTCGTGTCGACGATCTGTCCAAGGCAGATAGAGCCGCATTGATAGAAGGAAAGGGCGAGCAGTGCGGCGGAAACGGCAAACGCCCCATATCGTCCCGGCGGCGCAGGCGCGCAGCAATGCTCCTTGACCGAGACTAAGGCGCGGCAGCGTGAATGCCAGCATCATCGGTCTTCCCATTCGGGTTTGCGCTTGGCGATGAACGCACAGATGCCCTCGTTGGCGTCACGGGTCATCATGTTTTCCGTCATGACTTCCGATGCATAGGCGTAGGCCTCAGCAAGCCCCATCTCAGCCTGCCGGTAGAAGGCCTGCTTGCCGATCTTGATTGTCGCCCGCGATTTCGACGCGACGATCCGCGCCAGCGCAAAGGCCGCTTCAAGCTCGCAGCCGAGCGGCGCGACTTTGTTCACGAGCCCGAGTCGCTGCGCCTCGTCCGCGGCAACCGGCTCGCCGGTCAGCAGCATATGCATCGCATTCTTGCGCGGGATGTTGCGGGTCAGCGCCACCATCGGGGTCGAGCAGAACAGCCCAATATCGACCCCTGGCGTTGCAAAGCGTGCCTGCGTCGAGGCGACGGCAAGGTCGCATGTTGCGACCAACTGACAGCCCGCCGCGGTGGCGACCCCGGATACGCAGGCAATCACCGGCTGCGGCAGCCGGACAATCTTTTGCATCATATCGCTGCAGATCGTCATCACATGCCGGAAATACGCCCTGCCGCCGTCCGGATCGGAGCGGTGCGCCGTCAGTTGCTTGAGGTCATGGCCGGCGCTGAAGGCCGGACCGTTGGCAGCGATGATGACGGCGCGGACCCCAGGCGTCGCGCCAATGTCGTCGAAGGCGGCGGCGAGCGCACCGATCAGTTCCTCTGACAAGGCGTTGCGCGCGGCCGGATTGTTCAGCGTGAGCAGGGCAACGCCGTCGCGATCCTGACGCAGCAGGATGGTCGCACTATCCGGTCTGGCGTGAACATTCATCGCAGAAGCCTTTGCCGTTCGCGTTAGTCATTGTATCCGATCCCGTCACGGCAAGCGAAGGGCGGATGCATGACACAACCGGTCATGACGGTGGCGGATCTCGAGGCGTTCCTGACCCGCGAATTCCCGCAGGCCTTCCATCCCGGCAGCGGGCTGTCAATCGAGGCGGTGGAGCATGGCCGCGCAGTGGTGCGGCTCGCCTACTGCGAGAAATTCATTCGCCCCGGCGGCACGATTTCCGGTCCCACCATGATGATGCTGGCGGATTTCGCGCTCTATCTCGCGGTGCTTTCGGCGATCGGGCCGGTGGCGCTCGCGGTCACCATCAATTTCAACATCAATTTCCTGCGCCGGCCCGAGCAGCGCGATCTTGTCGCGGATGCCCGCATCATGAAGCTTGGCAAGCGCCTCGCGGTGATGGACGTGAACCTCTTTTCCGATGGCTCGGATGAGCCGGTGGCGCATGTCACCTCGACCTACTCGATCCCGCCGAATTCCGTGGCTTAGGGAGTGGTATTTTAGAACCTATTTTATATGCTGCTGATTATATTGACAAATTTCTTCACTAATGTCATTGACGGTATTCGCGCGATCGCTTAGAAGCCCGCGCAACGCAATCCTCCCGGAAGATCAGGACTATGAAAACCTTTTCGGCGAAGCCCGCCGACGTCGAGAAAAAGTGGGTCGTGATCGACGCCACCGGCCTTGTGGTCGGCCGGCTCGCCTCGATCATCGCGCTGCGCCTGCGCGGCAAGCACAAGCCGAGCTGCACGCCGCATGACGACGACGGCGACAATGTCATCGTCATCAATGCGGAGAAGGTCGTCTTCACCGGCCGCAAGCGTGACCAGAAGATCTATTATCACCACACCGGTTATATCGGCGGCATCAAGGAGCGTTCGGCGAAGTCGATCTTCGAGGGCCGTTTCCCGGAACGCATCGTCGAGAAGGCGGTGGAGCGCATGCTGCCGCGCGGTCCGCTCGGCCGCAGGCAGCTCGGCAATCTGCGGGTCTATCCCGGCGCCGAGCATCCGCATGAAGCCCAGAAGCCCGAGGCGCTCGATGTCGGCGCCCTGAACCGCAAGAACAAGGCAGCCTGATCATGGCCGAATCCGTCTCCTCTCTCGAAGGTCTCTCGGCGCTGAAAACGCAGGGCGCGCAGGCCGCCGAGCAGCCCAAGCACGTCCAGAAGCTCGACGCCCAGGGCCGCGCCTACGCCACCGGCAAGCGCAAGAATGCGGTTGCCCGCGTGTGGATCAAGCCGGGCTCCGGCAAGATCGTCGTGAACACCAAGCCGGTCGAACAGTTCTTCGCGCGCCCGGTGCTGCGCATGATGATTCAGCAGCCGATCGTGGCGGCGAACCGGTCCGGCCAGTATGACGTGATCTGCACGGTGTCAGGCGGCGGATTGTCGGGGCAGGCGGGTGCCGTGCGTCACGGCATCTCAAAGGCGCTGACCTATTTCGAGCCGGATCTGCGTTCGCCGCTAAAGCGCGGCGGCTTTCTCACCCGTGATCCGCGCGTGGTCGAGCGCAAGAAATACGGCAAGGCCAAAGCCCGTCGTTCGTTCCAGTTCTCGAAGCGCTGATCCTTCGAAAAACAACATCCAAGTCGCGACAAAAGAGGGGCCAATTGGCCCCTTTTTTATTGGCTCTTTTACCGAAAATGCAGGGCGCGCGCGAAAGCCCCCGACAAGACCCGGTCGGGTATTTCTAAACCGATGGTTCATAACCGTTACGCCGGCGTATCGGCGACAACGTCGCAGAATGCGAGAAAGTTGCATGTTGCTCGATATCCCGACCCTGTTTTTCGTCTCCACTTGCATTACCGGATTGCTTGGCGTCTTCCTCCTCGTGCTGTGGCTGCAGGACCGCTCGGTGCGTGCGCTCGGCTACTGGGCCTCGGCCTATCTGATCGGCGGGTTTGCGGTCGCCTTGTGGGTCGTCAGCCCCAATGGGTTGCCGACAGCAGGGGCCGATCTTGCCAGCGCGCTCCTGTTCACCTGCTGCGGGCTGATCTGGTGCGGCGCGCGTAAATTCCACGGACGCGATGCTTCCACCGGCTTTGCGATCGCCGGCGCCCTGGTCTGGCTGGTCGCGACCCGCATGCCGGAACTGCTGGCGTGGGATAACGCGCGCGTGGTGATCTCGTCGCTGATCATCACAGTCTATGCCGTATTGACTGCGATCGAGTTGCGCCGCGAGCGTCGCAGGCCGAAGACGGGGGCGGGCGCAAGGGCTCGCGCGCTGCTGATCCCGGTGCTGCATGGGGCGATCTTTCTGTCGCCGATCTTGACCACGACGCTGTTCTCGAGCGCGGCGCCGGTCGCAGCCAACGGGTTTTTTCCGCTGTTTGCGCTGCTGACGCTGCTTTACGTCGTTGGCACCGCATTCATTGTCGTGGTGATGGCCAAGGAACATTCCGCGCTGGTTCACAGGACCGCGGCGATGACCGACCATCTGACGGGTCTGTTCAACCGGCGCGGCTTCTTGGACGCGGCCGACAAGCTGGTTGCAAGTCAGCGCCGCAGCGGCCAGCCGGTCACGGTCATGATGTTCGATCTGGACCACTTCAAGTCGATCAACGACCGGTTCGGACACGAGGTCGGAGACGAGGCCTTGCAGGCCTTTGCTGCTACGGCGAGCAGCAACATGCGCATACACGATGTCATCGGACGTCTTGGCGGCGAGGAATTTGCCGCGATCCTGCCGGGCGGCACCGAGACCGCCCTGATGGTCGCGGAGCGCGTCCGCGCGGCGTTCGAAACGCGGGGCATCGAGATTGCCGGCCATGGCATGAATGCGACCGTGAGCATCGGCGTCACGCAGTCGCTGCCCGATGTCGCGCACATCCCGACCATGCTGGCGCGCGCGGATCGGGCACTATATGCCGCCAAGGCGAAGGGCCGTAACCGCGTCTGCACCGACACGGATGCACATAAGTCGGCTCTGGTGGCGCCGCCGCTGGCGCCCGCCGCCCCTGCGGAGGATGTGACCGCGCCAGAGCTTGCCGCGGTCCCGGCCTGAGCGCCGCAGGCCCTATGGCCGAGGGGCGTGGCGGAATAGGCAGGCTCCGTTGGCGATCCGGGCGTGTCGGCGTTCGTCAGTATCATCGATCAACCCTATCGCCTTGACGAGGCCGATCAGCAGCTCCCGCACGTTACTCGAGGCGGACACCGAACGCGTGATGCGCATCGTTGCCATCGGCAGGTCGCTCCCGCTTCAGAAAGGCCGACACTTGCGCCGGCGGCGGACCGATGATTGAGTTCGCCGACTGAACCTCGGGACGGACCTTGAGCAATGATTGTAAGAACTGCCGCGCTCTGCCTCGTGGCCTGCGCCATGCTTGGCAATGCCCATGCTCAGGAGTGGCCGCAGCGCCCGGTGACGATGGTCGTGTCGGCCGCGGCCGGCGGACCGATCGATGTGTTCGGCCGGATCATGGCGGAACGGATGGGGCAGGTGCTCGGCCAGCAGGTGGTGATCGAGAATGTCCCAGGCGCCGGCGGCATGATGGGTGGCAACCGGGTCGCAAAGGCGGCGCCCGACGGATACACCGCGATCCTCGGCACGATCGCGACGCATGCACATTCGCAGACGCTCTACAAAAAGCCTCTGTACAACGCGGTGACGGACTTCACGCCGGTGAACCTCATCGCGGAGATTCCGCTCGTGCTAATCGTTCGCAAGGATCTGCCGGTGAACTCGCTGGAGGAGTTCGTCGCCTATGCCAAGGCCAACCAGGGCAAGATGAATTACGGTTCGGCCGGCGCCGGGTCGGCCACCCATCTCGGCTGCATCCTGCTCAACCAGGCACTCGGTACGAACATCCAGCACGTCCCATACAAGGGCACGGGACCCGCGATGCAGGACCTGCAGGCCGGACGCATCGATTTCCTGTGCGAAATCATCGTGACTGCGGTGCCGCAGATCGAGGCTGGCACGGTAAAGGCAATCGCGACACTGTCGAAGGAGCGCTCGCCGGTGTTGCCAGACCTGCCAACAGCCCACGAGAAGGGCTTTAAGGATATCCAGGCCTATACCTGGACTGCGCTGCTGTTTCCGAAGGGCGTGGCTGCGCCCATCGTCGCGAAGATGCATGACGCCGCGCTCAAGACCATGGCCGATCCGCAGGTGCGCCAGCAATTGCAGAAGCTTGGCGCGAGCATCGTATCCGGCGAGCGCGCGACGCCCGCCTATCTCGGCCAGTTCGTGAAATCCGAGATCGACAAATGGGCCGGTCCGATCAAAGCCAGCGGGGCGGTGGTCGAATAGCAATCATCGCCAAGAGCGAAGGAGAGTGGAAATGATACGCATCGTTGCAACCCTTTCCGTCGCCGCTTTCATAACGGGTGCGATGGCTCACCAGCCGGCGCATGCACAATCCTATCCGTCGCGTCCCATCCGCATCATTGTTCCGACGTCGCCTGGAGGGCCGCTCGATCTTGTCGTGCGCGCCCTTGGCGAAAAGCTTTCGGTCACCCTGAAGCAGCCGATCCTCGTTGAAAACAAGCCGGGTGCAGCCGGCAATATCGGTGCCGAACTGGTGGCGAAGTCCGATCCGGATGGTCACACGTTGCTATCGGCGCTGGGCACCACGCTGTCCGTCAACCCGCATGTCTACAAGACCATGCCGATCGACGTGCTGAAGGACTTGCGGCCGATATCTAACATGGTTTCGGCAAGCCAGATGCTGGTGGTGCATCCCTCGTTCCCGGCCAATTCGCTTGCGGAGTTTATCGCTTTCGCAAAGAAGGAGCCGGTGAGCTATGCGCATGCCGGTCACGGCAGCCCAGGCCATCTGTCGATGGAATATTTTGCTCTCAAGACCGGCATCAAGACCGTGCCGGTCCCGTATCGCGGCAATGCGCCACTGGTCACCGATCTGATTGCCGGACAGATCAAGGCCGGATTTGTGTCGACCTCAGGCGTCGTTCAGCATGTCCGCAGCGGGCGGCTGCGCGCTTTCGCGGTGTCTTCGGAACAGCGTTCGGCACTGGCACCGGACGTGCCGACCGTTGCCGAAATCGGCTATCCGGGCTTCAAGTTTGAAACCTATTTCCTGCTTCTCGGTCCGGCTGGGATGTCGGACACGACTCTCGCGCTGCTGGAGAAGGAGGTCAGGCAAGCCTTGCAGGCGCCCGACCTTCAGGCCCGCTTTGCGCCGCAGGATATCACCTTCATTGCATCGACGGCCTCCGAGGCTGCCGCATTGATGAAGGCCGAGTACGACCTGTGGGCAGACGTCGCTAAGGCCGCGAACATGCAGGCGCAATAGCGGCCGGGAGGAAGTTGATCGAAATCTGAAAGGAAAAGGCCCTCACGGCACACTTTCCTGGACGCAGGCGCAAATATCGTGGTCAGGTGGTAGCGGGCCGGGATCGACTATTGGCCCACCTGAACGAAGTCAGTCGCGCGACGAGATAATATCCGAGGGGAGGAAAGCAGGATGGTTGTGAGGAAGTTGCTATCGGTTGCGGTCGGGACCTGTGCGCTGGCCCTGTCGGTCACGGGCGTTGCGGCTCAATCGTTCCCGGCGCAGCCGCTGCGGATCGTGGTGCCGCTCACGCCCGGCGGTCCGATCGATCTCGTTGTGCGCGCCATGGCGGAAAATCTTTCGGAGTCGCTGAAGCAGCCGGTCGTGGTCGAGAACAAGCCCGGTGCGGCCGGCAATATCGGTGCAGAGGCGGTCATCAAGTCTACGCCCGACGGATATACGCTACTGGCAGCGCTGGGAACGATCGTGACCGTCAATCCGCATGTCTACACCAACATGCAGGTGGACATGCGCAAGGATCTGAAACCGGTCCTCAACATGGCATCGACCAGCCAGATGCTGGTGGTCCATCCGTCCGTGCCGGTCAATTCGCTGGCGGAATTCATCGCGTTGGCGAAGAAGGAACCGATGAGCTACGCGCATGCCGGGCATGGAAGCCCCGGTCATCTGGCGATGGAATATTTCCGGCTCAAGACCGGTCTGCCGGCCATGACACCCGTGCCCTATCGCGGGAACGCTCCGCTGGTCACCGATCTCATCAGCGGACAGGTCAAGGTCGGGTTTGTGGCCACGGCGGGCGTGATCCAGCATGTGCGTGCCGGTCGGCTGAAAGGCTTCGCCGTGTCGTCGAAGGAGCGCTCGAAGCTTGCGCCCGATGTGCCGACGATCGCTGAATCGGGTTATCCAGACTTCAACTTCCTGACCTATTTCATCCTGATGGCGCCGGCTGGCGTGCCGGACGAAATTCGGGCCACGCTTGAAAGCGAGGCACGCAAAGCGCTCGTGACCGACAAGATACGCGACCGTTTCGCCAGTCAGGATGTCAACATCATCGGTGCCGGTGGCAAGGATACTGAGGCCCTGATCAAGTCTGAATACGACCTGTGGGCAAAGATCGCGAAGGCCGCGAAAATGAGCATCCAATAGCGAAAGTGACGGCGCTGCCGGCGCCAACGAAAAGGGCGCCCCATCGGGCGCCCTTTCTAGTTTGTCGCTCCATGAGCGGCGGAGCACAGCCTTACGAAGAATAATACATCTCGAACTCGACAGGGTGCGGCGTGTGCTCGAAGCGGATCACCTCGGTCATCTTCAACTCGATATAGGCATCGATGAAATCGTCGTCGAACACGCCGCCCGCCTTGAGGAAGGCGCGGTCCTTGTCGAGGCTTTCGAGCGCTTCACGCAAGGAGCCGCACACCGTCGGGATCTGCTTCAGTTCGGCTGGCGGCAGGTCGTAGAGATCCTTGTCCATCGCCTGACCGGGATCGATCTTGTTCTTGATGCCGTCGAGGCCGGCCATCAAGAGCGCCGCGAAGCACAGATACGGATTGGCCAGCGGGTCCGGAAAGCGCACTTCGACGCGCTTCGCCTTCGGGTTCGTGGTGTAAGGAATACGGCAGGAGGCTGAGCGGTTGCGCGCGGAATAGGCCAGCAGCACCGGCGCCTCATAGCCCGGGACCAGACGCTTGTAGGAGTTCGTCGTCGGGTTGGTGAAGGCGTTGACCGCCTTGGCATGCTTGATCACGCCGCCGATATAGTGAAGGCAGGTTTCCGACAGATCGGAATACTTGTTGCCGGCGAAGACCGGCTTGCCATCCTTCCAGATCGACTGGTGGCAATGCATGCCCGAACCGTTGTCGCCATAGACCGGCTTCGGCATGAAGGTGGCGGTCTTGCCGTAGATATTGGCGACCTGATGGATGCAGTATTTGTAGATTTGCGTCTGGTCGGCCATGTAGGTCAGCGGCGAGAATTTCAGTCCGAGCTCGTGCTGGGCTGACGCCACTTCGTGGTGGTGTTTCTCGATCTTGGCGCCCATCTTGGCCATGGCCGCCAGCATTTCGCCGCGCATATCCTGCGCGGAATCCTGCGGTGGAACCGGGAAATATCCCTTCTTGAAGCCGATGCGGTGGCCGAGATTTCCGGACTCGTATTCGGTGGCAGAGTTGGTCGGCAGTTCGACCGAGTCTAGCCGAAAGCCGCAATGATACGGCTCGGCGGAGTAGCGCACGTCGTCGAAGACGAAGAACTCTGCTTCCGGTCCGAAATACACGGTATCGCCGATGCCCATCGACTTCACCATCGCTTCGGCCTTCCGGGCAATGCCGCGCGGATCGCGGTTATAGGGCTCGCCGGTGGTTGGCTCGAGCACGTCGCAGACCAGCACGAGCGTGGTCTCGGCGAAAAACGGATCGATACAGGCGGTCGCGGGGTCGGGCATGAGGTTCATGTCAGACTCGTTGATCGCCTTCCAGCCCGCGATCGAGGAGCCGTCGAACATGACGCCTTCGGCGAACGTGTCGTCATCGATCATCGAGACGTCGAACGTTACGTGCTGCCACTTGCCGCGTGGGTCGGTGAACCGGAAATCGACGTATTTCACGTCGTTGTCCTTGATGAGCTTCATAACGTCTTTGGCGGTCGTCATCTGAACGCGTTCCTTTGATTTTACGGGTCGTGAATGTGAGCGATGTCAGATCGCGTCCAATCCGGATTCCCCCGTTCTGATCCGGATTGCTTCCTCGATATTGGAGACGAAAATCTTGCCGTCTCCGATGCGGCCGGTCTGCGCCGCTCTGCGGATCGCGTCGATGGCCTTTTCCACCATGTCGTCGCCGAGCACGATTTCGATTTTCACCTTGGGAAGGAAATCCACCACGTATTCGGCCCCCCGATAGAGCTCGGTGTGCCCCTTCTGGCGTCCGAATCCCTTGGCTTCGGTGACCGTGATGCCCTGCAATCCCACTTCCTGAAGCGCCTCCTTCACCTCGTCCAGCTTGAAAGGCTTTATGATCGCTTCGATTTTCTTCATGCGAATCCTCTTTCGCTCCGCAGGTCAGGGGCCAACCGGCAGAGCCGGCCGTTTGCTAGCAGGTCTTATGCCAACCGTTGCGATCGCAAAACCGCGTGTGGAGCCGACACGCCGGCGCGGTTCCCGTAGGCCCGTGCACAATTGGGTGCGCTCATGAGATTAACATTTAGGCTTATGGCCTATTTTTTGTGCAATCCCAATGTGCTGCGGTTCTGGACTGATCATTGGAGCGAGCCATGATCGAACTTCTCACCACGACGCAGATGCGTTGCGCGGATGCGGCGGCGGTTTCCGCCGGCATTCCGTCCCTCGATCTCATGGAGCGTGCCGGTGAGGCTGTCGCCGATGCGGTGACGGCCGTGTCCGGAACCGCGCGGCCCGTCGTTGTTTGCGCCGGTCCCGGCAATAATGGAGGCGACGGTTTTGCAGCCGCTCGCCTCCTGGCAACACGCGGTTGCCGGGTCCGCCTGCTGCTGCTGGGCGACCACGAGGCTCTCAGCGGGGACGCGGCCGAGATGGCGATGCGATACTCCGGCCCTGCCGAATCCTGGAGGGGAGAGAACCTCGATCCTCAGGCCACGATCGTTGATGCCCTATTTGGCGCTGGGCTGTCACGTCCCGTCGAGGGCCACGCGGCTGCGCTGATTGCCGCCATCAACCGCTCGGGCGCGCATGTCGTGGCGGTCGACTTGCCGAGCGGCATCCAGGGTGACAGCGGTGCCGTGATGGGGACTGCCATCAAGGCCCATCATACGGTGACCTTCTTTCGCCGGAAGCCCGGACACCTCCTCTTGCCGGGCCGCACCCATTGCGGCCGAATCACGGTTGCCGATATCGGCATCCCGGACGCCGTCCTCGCAACGATCAAGCCGCACCTGTTCGTCAATGCGCCGGAGCTCTGGCGCGCCAGGTTTCCGGTGCCGCAGGCGGCCGGCCACAAATATTCGCGCGGGCATACGCTCGTCCTGTCTGGAGACGTGGCAAGCACCGGCGCCGCCCGCCTCGCCGCGCGAGCGGCACTGCGCGCCGGTTCCGGCCTGGTGACGATTGCCAGCCCAAAGAACGCGCTTGCGGTCAATGCCGCGGCGAGCCTGGCCGTCATGGTCCGTGAGGCGGAGGGAGCGGAGGGGCTGGCGGCGCTGCTGGCGGACCCGCGAATCAATGCTGTGGTGCTGGGCCCCGGAGGCGGCGTTGGGAGCGATATGCGGGCCAAGGTACGAGCCGCAGCGGGTGGTGGGCGCGCCCTCGTGCTGGACGCCGATGCGCTGACAAGCTTTGGGGAAAATCCAGTGGAGCTCTTTACAATCCTGACGAATCACAGGATGTCCACAGCAATCCTCACCCCCCATGAAGGTGAATTTGCAAGAATTTTCAATTTTTTATTGAAACAAACTTCAGTTAAACTAAAACTTAAGAACTCGCTTGCTGCTTCACATGAAACAGGCGCGGTCGTGGTGCTGAAGGGCGCGGACAGCGTGATCGCCGCGCCTGACGGCCGCGCTGCTATTTCGGAAAACGCGCCGCCGTGGCTCGCGACCGCCGGTTCCGGGGATGTGCTTGCCGGCCTTATCGGGGCGCTGCGGGCCCAGGGTATGGCGGCATTCGAAGCCGCCGCGGCGGCGGTCTGGCTACACGGCGAGGCGGCGAGCGCGTTCGGCCCAGGGCTGATCGCGGAGGATCTCCCCGAGGTGCTGCCGGTGGTCTACAGGCGCCTGTTCTCGACACTCTAGAAAGCGCCGCTCGCAGCGTCTGGCGCTCGTCCCGCCGAGTTGAATCCGTTGGGCCGCGACACCATTTTTCTCGTGCGGATTGCAAGCACCGTGATATAAGCCGCGCCGCTCGGCCGAACATGCCGCGCGATGCCCAAACGCGCGGGCGTGGCGGAACTGGTAGACGCGCTGGATTTAGGTTCCAGTGACGCAAGTCGTGGGGGTTCAAATCCCTCCGCCCGCACCAAGGTTGAGGCCAGCCGAATTCAGACAGTCAGCCAGAGCCGTTGGCGCGGCGACGAGGAGCGAAGAGTTTTCATGCAAGTGACCGAAACCCTGACCGACGGATTGCGGCGCGAATTCCGTGTCGTCATCCCTGCAAGCGAGCTCGACACCAAGGTCAGCGAACGCCTCGATGAGCTGAAGGGGCGCATCCGCGTCAATGGGTTCCGGCCCGGCAAGGTGCCGGCCGCGCATCTGCGCAAGCTGTATGGGCGTTCCGCCATGGCCGAGGCGATCGAGGCTGCGATGCGCGATGTGAATGCAAAGATCGTCGCGGACAATGACTTTCGCCTCGCGTTGCAGCCGAAGGTGACGCTGCCCGAGGACGAGAAGGCGGTTGAGGACGTCATCGCCGGCAAGTCGGACCTTTCCTACACGGTGGCCATGGAAATCCTGGCGCCGATCGAGGTGATCGACTTCAAGACCGTGGAGCTAACGCGACTGGCCGCCGATGCCACGGACGATGAGGTAAATGAGGGTCTCAAGCGGATTGCTGAGCAGAATCGCCCCTACGCCGCAAAGGCCGAGGGCGCGACAGCTGAGAAAGACGATCGCGTCACCGTCTCCTTTGTTGGCACCATCGACGGCGTCCCGTTCGAAGGCGGGTCCGCCGAAGATGTTGCCGTGCTGATCGGGAGCGGCACCTTCATCCCCGGCTTCGAAGATCAGCTCAGGGGCATTGCGGTCGGCGAGAACCGCAAGATCGACGTGACTTTCCCGGAGAATTATCCGGCGCCGCACCTTGCGGGCAAGGCGGCGGTCTTTGACGTGACAGCGAAGTCGATTGTGGCGCCGGGCGAAGTGAAAATCGACGATGACTTCGCCAAGTCACTTGGCATGGAATCGCTCGACAAGCTCAAGGCGGCGGTTCGCGACCGGATTCAGCGCGAGCACGATTCGGTGTCGAAGCAGCGCGTCAAGCGGGCACTGTTCGACGCGCTCGACGAGCGGCATAAATTCCCATTGCCGCCGGCGCTGGTTGAACAGGAATTCGACAATCTATGGAAGACGCTCACCTCGGAAATGCAGCAGACCGGCCGCAGCTTCGAGGACGAGAACACCAGCGAGGAAAAGGAGCGCGAGGAATACCGGCGGATCGCAGACCGTAGGGTACGTCTCGGGCTTCTGCTTGATGAGATCGCGCGCAGGAACGAGATCACCGTTTCCGAGGACGAGGTCCGCCGCGCGGTCATGGAGCATGTCAGGCAATATCCCGGCCGCGAGAAAGAGTTGATCGAGATGTTCCGGACCAACCCGGAAGCCATCGCGAGCATCCGCGCGCCGCTGATCGAGAACAAGGTGACCGATTTCATTCTCGCGCTCGCCAAGGTGACCGACAAGAAGGTGTCGCGCGAGGAGTTGTATCGCAGCGAAGACGATGAGAAGGCGGCGTAAGCCGGCCCTAGCGAAAATCGCCGTCCGGTTTACTTAAGCGAAACCCCGCAGCCTCACGCTGGCGCGCGGTGTTGGAGCGCGCGCCGCGATTCGCGGGCGCAGGAGAATGCGATGAGAGATCCGATCGATACCTACATGAACTATCTGGTGCCGGTGGTGGTCGAACAGACCAATCGCGGAGAGCGCGCCTATGACATCTATTCGCGGCTGCTGAAGGAGCGGATCATCTTCATCACCGGCCCCGTCGAGGACGGGATGGCCACCGTGGTGGTGGCGCAACTGCTGTTTCTGGAGGCGGAAAACCCCAAAAAGGAAATCTCGATGTACATCAATTCGCCGGGCGGCGTGGTGACATCGGGTATGGCGATCTACGACACCATGCAGTTCATTCGTCCGGCAGTATCGACACTGTGCATCGGGCAGGCCGCTTCGATGGGGTCCTTGCTGCTTGCCGCCGGCGACAAGGATCTGCGTTTCGCCCTTCCGAATGCCCGCATCATGGTGCATCAGCCCTCGGGCGGATTTCAGGGGCAGGCAACCGACATCATGCTGCACGCCCAGGAGATCCTGAATCTGAAGAAGCGGCTGAACGAAATCTACATGAAGCATACGGGCCAGCCGCTGAAGAAAATCGAGGACGCGCTTGAGCGCGACTATTTCATGACGGCGGAAGGCGCCAAGGAGTTCGGGCTGGTCGACAAGGTCATCGACAAGCGTATGGAAGATCCAGTGACCGCGGCTAAGAGTTAATGTCCGGGGTTAAGGAATTGTCGCCCTGGTTTTCCGAAGATCCATCAGCGAGGCCATGAGACAATAGTCCTGGCTCTGGTGCGCGAAATCGTGATTTCAGCGATCCAGCTCTCTCGGTCTTCGCCGGGGTTCACGAATCGAGGCGCAAGGGGCACGTCTACGGACCAGGGGCGATTATCGTTAATGGATTGTTGATTGTCGGGGCCCTAGCATGCTTGGCTAGAGTATCGCTGGGGCTAGTGGAAGGGGAGGCGATTAGGGCGGGGCTGTGCCCGGTGTGCCACGCTTTGGCCGCCCGTCAGGTGCTAGGAATGTGAGCGCTGGTCGCTCACGCGATTTGATACGGAGACTGGAATGACGAAGGTCGGCGGCAGCGATTCCAAGAACACCCTGTATTGTTCGTTCTGTGGAAAAAGCCAGCACGAAGTCCGCAAGCTGATCGCCGGGCCGACGGTCTTCATCTGCGACGAGTGCGTCGAACTGTGCATGGACATCATCCGTGAGGAGAACAAATCCTCGCTGGTGAAGTCGCGCGACGGCATTCCGACGCCGAAGGAAATCCGCAAGGTTCTCGACGACTATGTGATTGGCCAGGACCATGCCAAGAAGGTGCTCTCGGTCGCGGTCCACAATCACTACAAGCGGCTCAATCACCAGACCAAGCACAACGACGTCGAGCTTGCGAAGTCGAACATTCTTTTGATCGGTCCGACCGGCTCGGGCAAGACGCTG
>JBIQKQ010000190.1:0-4933 GCA_044506365.1 Hyphomicrobiales bacterium | reverse complement strand
TGCCTCCGCGCCGCTGCCGCGACTTCTGTTTTGGTTGTGGGCGTGGCTCTGGTTCCGGCTCGGGTGCGATGACCTGCGGCGCATCGGCCTGATAGTCTGCGACCGGCGCTTCGGCATCGGTGGCGGCTTCGTTGAACCGCACGGCTTGCGCCTGCTCTTCCTGAAGCTGCTCTTCCTGCACCTGCGCAGCCTCCATCCGCGCCGCCTCTCCTGCCGCAATGAGCGCAGCGTTCTGCGCCACCAGCTCGGCATTGCGATAGGCCGCTTCGAGTTGCGCGGCCTGCGCCTCTTCCGCAGCGCGCCGTTCGGCCTCAAGCCGCGCAGCCTCGGCCTTCTCGGCCGCCAGCCGCTCCGCCGCAAGGCGCTTGGCTTGCGCCTTCTCCGCCGCAATCCGCTCCTTCTCGGCGCGCGCCGCCGCCCGCTGCTCCTCTCTCAGCAGCGCCGCCTTCGCTTTCGCTTCGGCCTTCTGCTCGGCGCGGATGCGCTTCGCCTCAGCCTTCTCGGCAGCGATCCGCTCGCGTTCGATCCGCCGGGCCTCCGCCAGTTCGGCCTCGATCTTCTCGCGCTCGATCCGCGACGCTTCGGCAATGGCCGCCTCCTGCGCGCGAATGCGCGCCCGCTCCGCCGCCTCCTCCGCTTCCTTCTTCAGCCGCGGCTCATTGGCGATCCACCAGGCTTCGCGCTTGCGCGAGCGATGCGACGCCCATTGCTCATAGCGCCGGAAGGCCGTGTGGATGTGTTTGGCGATGCTGCGCCCCATCCGCCCGCCAGCCCAGATCAGTTCGAACGGCTCGAACAGCCGCAAGCGATCGTCACCCTCGACGATGGCGCCGGCAATCAGGGTGCCTGCCATCGCGGTCGTGTTGAGGCCATGCCCGCCGAAGCCGCTGGCAAGCCACACCCCGGGGGCGAGCTCGCCGATCTGCGGCATCAGGTGGACGGTCAGACCGATTGCGCCGCCCCAGGCATGCGCGATCTCGACCGAGCCGAGCTGCGGAAAGCGGCCCTTCAGATCGGCGCGCAGCCTCGCGCCGTAGCGGCGCGGATTGGCCTCGCGCGTTGCGAAGCGGCCGGCGAATATCAATCGGTCGCCGCTGACGATACGATAGTGATGTCCGCCGAAAGCGGCGTCGCTCACCGCACCCGGATATTCGATGGCGTCTGCCAGGCGCTCGCCGAGCGGCTCGGTCACAATCGCGAAGCTATGCAGCGGCGC
The DNA here is from genome assembly GCA_044506365.1 of Hyphomicrobiales bacterium. Lineage (GTDB taxonomy): Bacteria > Pseudomonadota > Alphaproteobacteria > Rhizobiales > Xanthobacteraceae > Pseudorhodoplanes. The sequence goes on along the minus strand of JBIQKQ010000190.1, from coordinate 3,717 downwards.
CAGCGTGTGCGCCACTTTCTCGACCAGCGATCCCAGATGAACATTGCCGGCCAGCACAATGCGCGCAGCACGGATGCGCCCATGCGGGGTGACGATGCGCTTGCGCACGCCGGCGGGATCGATTGAGAGCGCGGGCGTGTCTTCGAAAATGCGCGCGCCCGCCGCTTCGGCGCGCTGGGCGAGACCGAGCGCATGGTCATACGGATTGAGGCTGAACGCGGTTGGGAAATGGATCGCCTGAAAATAGTTCGGCGACTTGACCTTGGCGCGCACGAGTTCCTTGGGCCAGACCTCGATGTCGGCGCCGAAGCCGCGCAGCAGCTCGGCCTCGTCGGACAATTCGCGCGCGCGGTCGACCTGCGAAATCTGCAGAAAGCCCTCGCTTTGCAGGATATCGCTCCGGCCCCCCTCCCCGACCGAGCGGCGCAGATAATCGACGCCCGCCTGCGAGAGCCTCCACAATTCGCCGGCATGGTCGGGTCCGACCCGCGCGACGATCCTGTCCACGGACTGAGCGAAGCCGGGGCGCACGATACCGGCATTGCGGCTCGACGCGTTCCAGGCGATCCGCCGCGCCTCGAGCACCACGGCCGACCAGCCGCGGCGGACCAGTTCGAGCGCGGTCGTCAGCCCGGCCAGACCCCCGCCGATGATGCAGACATCGGTGTCGAGATCCTGCGTCAGCGGCGCGCGGACCGGCGCCGCATCGCCGGCGGCGGTGAACCATGTCTGGCCATAGACGGCATGTGGCGCTGCGGCGGCGGCGCCTTGTGGCGTATCCGGTTGCGGCTCGTCTGATACGAGGGCCGTGTTAGGCTCGTCCACCGGATGCCCCCTGCCCTGCGGATACTAACTCATGCGCCGTCTGATGCTTCTGCGACATGCCAAATCCGACTGGTCGCAATCCGGGCAGAGCGATCATGCGCGAGGCCTCGCCGCCCGCGGCCGTAAGGCCGCCCCGCTGATCGGACGCTACATGGCCGATCATGCGCTGATTCCCGATCGGGCGATCGTATCGACGTCCGTCCGCACGCGCGAAACCTGGGGCCTTGTGGCCGACATGTTCCCGCACAATCCGCCCGCCGATTTCGATGACCGCATCTATGAAGCCTCGCCGCGCGACATTCTGGCGGCCCTTGCACAAGCGCCGGCCGCCCCCCGATCCTTGCTGGTGGTCGGACATAATCCCGGATTGCACGAGACCGCAAACCTTCTGGTTGAATCGGGCGAGCCGCGCCTGCGCGCAAGTCTCCTGGACAAATTTCCGACTGCGGCGCTCGCTGTTATCGATTTCGACATGGACGCATGGGCGGACATCCGGCCGGCCAGCGGCCATCTGCAATGCTTCGTCACACCGCGTGCCCTCCGCGCGGCGACCGACTAAGCTGGCCACCAAAACAGGGAGGAACCAAGCATGTTCAAACGGATCCTGGTGCCGGTGGATCTGGCCGAGCCGGAGCTCGCACGTCCGGCGATCGATACCGCCTGCGCCATGGCGCACAACGCGAACGGCTCCATTCGCATCGTGCATGTCCTGCCGATGACGCCTGTCATGCTTGCCGAATACGTGCCGCCGGATTTCGACGCGCAGCAGCGAATCTCTGCCGAAGAAGCCATGAAGAAGTTCACCGCCGAATGCGGCCTTAGTGCGGACCGCGTCTCGGGCGTCGTGCGCCAGGGCGGGATTTATCACGAGGTGATCGAGGAGGCCAAAGCGATGAACGCCGATCTCATTGTCATGACCTCGCATCGGCCGGACATGCGCAGCTATTTTCTCGGTTCGAATGCAGGCCATGTGGTGCGCTACGCGAATTGCTCGGTGCTGGTGCTGCGCAACTAGGGTGTCTTTGCCCCGGTCGCGCCTTTCGACTTGGGAAGAACGTCGGCAGGGATGGCGTCGAGTGTGTAACGGCGCGGCAGGTTGCGCTTGAAGAACATGCCGAGCTGCCAGAGGACGACGATGAAGAAGCCCAACAGAAACAGCGTGGCGCCGGTCTCGCCCTGCGCAATCGCGCGCCCGATCAGGGCAACCATCGCAAGGCAGATCCCGAGGAAAATCGCAGCGCCGGGCCAGTACAGGAACGGGATCGCACCGGCCAGCAACCGCGGCGTCCCTCCGGCCTGCGCAATCCGGGCATGCAGCGCTTTGACGAAGCGCGAATAGGCCTCGTCCAGCCGCTCCTGTTCGAGCATCGATTTCCATGAGGCCGAGGCGATCGGTATTTTCGGGCTTCGCTCCGACCAGATTTCGGTCAGGAAGCGGTAGGACTGCATCGTGACCGGACGGAATGCCAGCCTGATCTGGCGGATTTCCGCATAGGGTATGCGCCCAGAGACGCCTCCGCCCGTCCAGTGCAGGGCATCGGGCTCCAGCCGAAGCACCCAAGGCGCGCCCAGGAGCGACGCTTTGTAGGCGTATTGGATGTCGGGGTCGGCCCCGCCCGGCTCGTTCATCTTTGTCTCCTCGCGGCGCCCTCTTAGCACGAAGCCGGCCGAACGCACCGGCTGTGGAACTCCGGGAACGGGTCTTGCCATGGGCCGTTGGGTTTTGAGGAAACAGCGCGGAGACCGAGATGATGACACCGATTGCGAGAATGCTGCTGGCCGCAGGCGTAGCGGCTTTTGTGGCGACGACCGCGCAGGCGCAGACCGGAAGTTCGGCGACCGGAACCGGAACGGCGCCGACGCAGCCCGGCGGCGCACCCGCTCCGGGGATCGCCCCGGCGACACCCGGCCCGTCGGGCACCACCGGCTCCGGATCGACCCTGCGACCGAACACCGGCGCCGCACCGTCGGCCACACAGCCGGCGATTCCGGGAGCGGTCAGCCCGGGCAATCCGAACGCGGCCTCAAGGCCGAACGTGCCCAATATCAGCGGTTCGCCGATTGTCACTCAGCCGGGGCAGACCCCGTGCATCACGTCCGGCACCGGCGCGTGCTGACGCGCGGCCAATATTCATAGAGCCAGATGCCCATAGAGAAAGAGCGCCGGCGGAACCGGCGCTCTTTTCCGTTGCGTGAGGTGATGGCAATCAGCTGGCGGCTTTGCGATTGACCTTGCTTTCGGCGACCGTGGTCAGCTTCTTGTCGGCAGCCTTTTCCTCATCGAGCGTCTTCTGGAGGATGGCGGCTGCGTCGTCCCGACCAAGCTGGTGAGCCCAGGCGATCAGGGTCCCGTATCGGGCGATTTCGTAATGTTCGACAGCCTGGGCCGATGCGATGATCGCAGCGTCCAGCACGTCCTTGTCCTCGACCTCGGCGGACACGTCCTGCGCCTCGTCGATAATGCCGTCGATCGCCGGGCAATCCACGCCCTTGGCCTTCATGTCATGCAGCTTGAACACCTGCTCAAGCCGCGCGACGTGATTTTCAGTCTCCTGCAAATGCTTCTGCAACCCCGATTTCAGGTCCCGGTCGGTCGCCTTGCTGATCATGTCCGGCAGCGATTTCAGGATCTGCTTTTCAGCATAATAGACGTCCTGAAGCTGGTGCACGTAGAGATCGTTCATTGATTTGATGTCGGCGGAAAACAGGCCCATCTGCGGCTCCTTTTTTTGCGTCTTTCGAATTCGTCCGGACGCGCTTCGCGTCCCGCCGGGCCAACGTGACAGCGGTGGCGATGTTCCTGTCAGTTTTTCCTCCTTCGGCCGCGGAACAACCCGGGGCTACAGGCATTTTCAACGACGTAACGGAATATTTCGTCCTGTAACGAGCCAG
>JBIQKQ010000189.1:0-4949 GCA_044506365.1 Hyphomicrobiales bacterium | reverse complement strand
CTCGGTGCGGTTCGGGGACTACATCAATTCGATTCCACTGCCGGCGATCCTCGCGGTCTTCAAGGCTGAGGAATGGGACAATTTCGGGCTGTTCACCGTCAATTCCAGCCTGATCTATTCGATGATCGACGTGCTGCTCGGCGGGCGGCGCGGATCGGCGGCGATGCGGGTGGAGGGGCGGCCCTACACCACCATCGAGACCAGCCTCGTCAAGCGCATGATCGAGGTCATCCTTGCCGATGCCGAACAGGCCTTCAAGCCGCTGTCGCCGGTGCGGTTCAACATCGACCGCATCGAAAGCAACCCGCGCTTCGCCGCGATCACCCGCCCGGCCAATGCGGCGATCCTCGTGCGGCTGCGCATCGACATGGAAGATCGCGGCGGACATGCCGAATTGCTGCTGCCTTATGCGACCATCGAACCGATCCGCGGCGTGCTGCTGCAGATGTTCATGGGCGAGAAATTCGGGCGCGACCAGATCTGGGAGGAGCATCTCGCGACCGAGATCGGGCTGGCCGAAGTCAGCGTCGATGCCGTGCTATACGAAGCGCGGCTGCCGCTGCGCCAGATGATGGGATTGAAGGTCGGCGATACGCTGCCGCTGGAAATCCGTCCCGATACGATGATCACGCTGCGTTGCGGCGACGTGTCCCTGACCGAGGGTCGCATGGGCCGGGTCGGCGACCGCGTGTCGGTCCGGGTGGCCAAGCCCCTGCGCAAGCCCAAGATGACCTACGCCATGTTTGAGAATGCGGACGAAGCCAAGAACCGCGTGGAGGCGCCGTGAGCTACGGATTCGGACTGACGATCGAGTCGCTGGTGGCGATCCTGCTGCTGCTGACGATTCTGTATTGCGCACGGCTCAACAAGCAGATCGAGAAACTCAAGGCCGACGAAAAGCTTATGAAGGCGAGCGTCGCCGAACTGATCATGGCGACCGAACGCGCAGAACGGGCGATTGCCGGCCTGAAGATCACGGCGAGCGAGGCAGAGAGCACGCTCGGCGCGCGGCTGCGTGAGGCCGAAGCCTATTGCAAGGCGATGGCAACCAGCCTGAATGCCGGCGAGGATGTGCTGGGCCGATTGCGCAAGGTCGCCTATGCCAACGGACTGCTGGGTGGCGCGGCGCCGGCATCCGATCCGGAGCCGTCGCCGGCTCCACAGGTTCAGGGCTCCGATGCGAAGACGGTCGCGGCGGCCGCCCAGGCTTTCGCTGAACGGGCGCGCGCCCGCGCGCAGGGCCGCGCGGCATGAGCGCGCTGTTCCACCGCATCCGTCTCATCCCGATCGTGCTGATTGCCGCCGCGGGGCTGTTTTTGCTCAAGGTTGCGGGCATCATTATCGATGGCGGCTATACGCTGGGCGCCGGTTATCAGGCCAAGACCGATCGCGCCTTCCAGGAAGCCACAGTAATCACGCGGCCGGCGCAGACCGCGCCCGCGGAGCCTGCGCGCAGATTGTCATGGGCGCAGGAGATGTTCGGCTATCCGGATGTGACCGGCTCGGTCGGCGCGAGCCAGCCGGCGCCACAAAACGAGGCCGCCGCGCCGGAGAAGGACGCGGCCCCGGCGGACAAGCCGGTCGATCCCAAATTCGCCAAGGCGCCGTCGGCGAAAGGACCGGGCGGCAGGGTGGTGCAGCTCGATGCGCCGCAAATCTCGCCGGCCGAACGCGCGCTGCTGGAACGGTTGTCGGAACGGCGCAGGGAGCTGGAGAAGCGTCAGAGCGAGCTCGACATGCGCGACACTCTGCTCAAGGCTGCCGAAAAGAAGCTCGAAGCGCGGCTGGACGAACTGAAGCGGGCCGAAGAGCGGATCGTTGCCGCGACTCAGCAGAAAGAGGAAGCGGAGCTGCAGCGGCTGAAAAATCTCGTCGTCATGTACGAGAACATGAAGGCGAAGGACGCCGCCAAGATTTTCGACCGCCTGGACACCAAGCTCGCGACCGAGGTCGCACGGATGATCCAGCCACGCCGCATGTCCGACATCCTGGCGCAGATGACGCCCGAAGCCGCGCAAAAGCTGACGGTGGAACTCGCCCGCCGTGCGCAAGACGACCACAAGTCGGCGACACCGCAGGATCTGCCCAAGATCGAAGGGCGCTCAAGCGGATCGTGACGCTTGCGCAGCCTTCGCTTGCCTCGATATCTTCTTGTCGTGCGCCTGTGGCGCCGGTCTGCAAGTTCGCGTCATCGTTAACGCTGATTTAAAGTCCGCGCGGTTAGGGTCCGATCCCGGCTGTGCCTTGGTACCCGCGCGAGCGTAGATGACGGTTTTCGAAGCGACCCGGCGATTGACGCGGTTCGAGCGGCTGCGTGCGATGCGCGCTGCCCTTTGTGCGCTTGTCGTCGCTGTTGCCGCCCAGACGCCCGCGCAGGCGCAACCGGTATCCGGCGAGGTGCATGTGGAGACCTCGCAGGGATTCGCGCGCGTCCTGCTGCATCTTTCCGAATCGGTCGAATCCGAGGTCAATCATGCGGGCGCCATCGTCGTCGTGCATTTCCGGCGGCCGGTCGATCTCGGGATCGAGAAGCTGGCGCAGGCGCTCCCCGCCTATGTCGGCGCCGCGCGCCGCGATCCGGACGGCAAGGGCTTTCGTATCGCACTCAACCGCAAGGTCATGGTGAATTCGATGGCCGCCGGGGAGCGGCTGTATATCGATCTGTTGCCCGATACCTGGCGGGGTCTTGCGCCCGGGCTTCCAAAAGAGGTGATCGAGGAATTGTCGCGTCGTGCACGCGAAGCCGAGCGCGCCGTCCGCGCGCATCGCGATGAAGCGCGACGCAACGAATGGTCGGCACGGGTGCGGGTCGCGACCCAGCCCACTTTCACCCGCTATGTATTCGAACTGCCGGACGTCATTCCGGTTTTCACTGCGCGCGGCGACGATGACGTGACGCTGACCTTCGGCAGCCGCCTGAAATTCGATTTCGGCGCTGTGAAATCCACGTTGCCGGCGACGGTGAAAGCGGTCGAGAGCTTCGACCAGAGTGAATCCGTTGCGGTGCGGTTCGCATTGACCGGCAAGGCCGACATCCGGACGTTTCGCGAGGACAAGAACTTCGTCCTCGACATCGGCAGCGCCGATGCAAAGGAGCCGGTGGCGTCCGATCGGACCGACGACCTTGCACGTCTGATGGACGAAGTCGCCCCAGGGAACGCTCTTGCTGCCGGTATCGCTCCGCCGCAAACCCTTCCGCCAGCTTCGTCTCAGCCGCTCAAGCCCGCGTCACAGCCGGGGCAGCCATCGGTGTCCGGCTCCAGGCCTGCCGAACCGAATGCTGGGCCCGTAGCGGCTGCCGCAGCGGCGGCATCCGTTGAACGCGCCGCTCCGGCCGTCGAGCCGCGCGAGCATGTGGTCCAGCCCGCGCCTGTCCGCACAGAAAAGAAGGAGATGGCGACCGTGACGCCGGCACTTGGCGTCGCGCCCAAGGAGGCCGGCACGGTCGCCGCCGAAATCCGCCGCCATGGCGATAGCGTGCGCCTGACATTTCCGTTCGCGGCACCGACCCCGGCCGCTATCTTCCGGCGCGCCGGCACATTGTGGATGGTGTTCGACACGCGCGGCGCGATCACATTGCCGGCGCTCGCGAGTCAATCCGGCGGCATGATCCGCCATGCCCTCGGCACCGCCTTGCCTGACGGCTATGTCGTGCGGCTGATGCTCGATCGGCCGCGGCTGGTGGGCGCGGCAGCGCATGGCGGCACCTGGACTGTGTCCATCGGTGACACCATCAGCGATCCGACCGCTCCGCTGTCGATCGATCGCAGCATGGTGAATGCGCCTCGGCCGAGCATTGCGATTCCGCTTGAAAAAGCTCGCGAGTTGCACCGAATCGCCGATCCCGAAATGGGCGACAGCCTGCTGGTGGTGACCGCGCCAGGACCGGCGCGCGGCTTCATCAAGCCGCAGGAATTCGTGGAGTTCCGGGCGCTTGCCTCGACTCATGGCGTAGCGGTGCAGCCGCTCGCCGACGATGTGCAGGTGGAGCTTGCGCCGGATCAGGTGGTGATTGCCCGCCCAGGCGGACTGACATTATCCGGCCCGTGGGCTGCCGTGCGTTCGTCCTCCCGCTCAAGCCCGATGCTGTTCGATCCGCAAGTCTGGGGCTACGACCGCCAGTCGGATCCGACCGAGCGGCGATATGCGCTGATCGGCGCTGCTGCCGACGCGGGGGAGACCAGGCGCACTGCGCCGCGGCTGGAACTGGCGCGCTTCTATCTGGCGCGCGCGATGTATCCGGAAGCGCGCGGCGTGCTTGATGTCGCCTTGGCGGAGGAAGGCCCGTCGGACGAAGACCCGTCCGCCCTTGTGCTGCGCGCGATCACCTCGATCATGCTCAACCGCCCGGAGGCGGCGCTGAAGGAACTTGACCACCCGATGCTCGGCGACCAGCTCGATGCGCCGTTATGGCGTGCCTTCGCTCAGGCGCGTCTCGGGCGCTGGGAGGACGCGCGACGCGGCTTCAAGACATCGCAGGCCGCGATCGCCACCCTGCCGATGGAATTGCAACGCGCCGTGCTGCTGGAGGCGCTGCGCGCCGCAATCGAGGTGCGCGACTATGAGGCCGCGCAAAACCTGATCAGCGAATTCCAGACCATCGGCACGCCGGCGGGCATGCAACCGGCATTGGCGATCCTGCAAGGCCGGCTCGCCGAGGGGCTCGGCAAGACCGCCGAGGCGCTGCGTTACTATCGTCAGGCTGCGGAATCCGAAGACCGACCTTCATCGGCGCAGGGCCAGTTGCGCAGTGTGTCGCTGCGCTACGACAATGGCGATCTCAAGCGCGCCGACCTCATCGCCGAGCTCGAAGTGCTGACCACCGTGTGGCGCGGCGACGAGACCGAGATCGAGGCGTTGCACAAGCTGGCCCGGCTCTACACCGAAGAACATCGTTTCCGCGACGCGTTCCATGTGATGCGCACGGCGGGCGGACGCATCTATACGAC
>JBIQKQ010000188.1:0-5027 GCA_044506365.1 Hyphomicrobiales bacterium | reverse complement strand
TACGAGATCGCGATGCCGGGCGGCTCGGTCGAACACATGAACGAGGAGCCGGGCGCGGTCTGGATGGAGCGGATCACGCGGACCTATCCCGCCTGCGTGTGGCTCAATCCGGTGCCGGAAAGCGAATGGGACTACACCCAATCGATCCGCATGATGCGCCAGTTGATGAGCGGGCGGATGTATCCGCTCACGCTGGAGGGGCTCGATGGCGCGATGCGGGAACTGGTGCGTTAGGTTCTATCCCCTCGTCTTTGCTGCTTCGATCCTTTGGAAACAATTCGTCCGATATTCATCGAGCATTCCGTCGAACGCTTGTTGAACCGGGTCGCGCGGGCACAATCCCGCAAGCGGTCCGACTCAGATTGGCGTCAGGCGTGCTTCACCGCGTCGGCCTTGCCGGAGCGGGCCGCAGCAGCGGGTCGATCGTGATGGTGCCGATGGCCCGCGACACGCAGGCGCAAAGCTTGCTGTTCTCGTGCTTCTGCTCGTCGCTGAAGAACACGTCGCGGTGATCCACCGCGCCATCGACATCGACGATGTTGAGCGCGCAGACGCCGCATTCGCCGCGCCGGCAGTCCGAAATGACGCCGATGCCGGCGTCCTCCAGTGCGTCGAGGATTGATTGGGTTTCCGGCACCACGATCTCCTGACCGCTTTGCGCGATGCGCAGCCGGAACGGCTCGGTCGGCAAAGCGCCGCTCGATCCGAATGTCTCGTATCGAAGATCGGCATGCGGCCGGCCGAGCTCGCGCCAGATGCGCCGCGCCTCTTCAAGCAGGGGCAGCGGACCGCACACCGCCGCGATCCCGCCCGGGGCGAGCGAGGACAGCACTGCGCGAAGATCGAGCCGCTCGCCCTCTGCGGAAACGAAGGTTTGCAGGCGCTCGCCAAGCACGGCCTGCAGGTCGCCGGCAAAGGCAAGTTCCTCGCGCGTGCGCGCGCAATACATCATGCGCAGCGGCGCTCCGCCGCGCGCCAGCGCATGCGCCATCCCGACCATCGGCGTGATGCCGATGCCGCCAGCGATCACCAGATAGTCCGGCCGGTCGAAATCGATGCCGAAATGGCTGCGGGGACTCGATATCGACAGCTGCGCGCCCGGTTTGAGCGACCACATATAGGCCGAGCCGCCCCGGCTTTCGGGGCCGAGTTTCACCGCAATGCGATAAGCGTCGGGCAGAGCCGGCCCGATCAGCGAATAGGAGCGCGTGTCGGCGCGATCGCCGACCATAACCGTCACGTTGAGATGGCCGCCGAGCGGAATTTGCGCGGGACTGCCTTCAGCGGGCACCAGTTCGAACAGTCTGATGCTGGGTGTGACGTCACGCGCGCTGCGCACGCGCGCGGTGGTCCAGGTTTCTACGACACGCATTGCGCTTTCCTATTCGGCGGCCCGCAACGCGGCAGGCGCTTCGTCGCGGATCATGCGCTCAAGAATGCGGCGGGCCCACATCGCGCCGCCATCGATATTGAGATTGTAGAAAACAGCATCCGGATTTTCCTCCATCGCGATCTGCTGCGCTTCGAGCATCGCCTCGTCTTCGCCGATAATCGCAGCGTTACGATCGCGGGTCTCGGTGGTGAGACGCTGATCGTTCAGCTTGAAATTGCGCCGGACCACCCAGAAGAAGTGGCAGCGTCGCTCGGTTTCCGGGGTGATGAAGTGGCAAACCCGCAGGTTGACGCCTTGCGAGCGGTCGCCCTGCGGAGCGCCGGTCCCGGTCAGGGCCACGCCGACGTCGAGCACGACCGAGGCCGGGGCCTCGAAATTGATGTATTGCCAGCGGTCGACTTTCACCGGGCCGGTGGCGCCAAGCTGAAACGCCCAGAACGGCGGCGGCTCGATATTGATCATCCAGCGAGTCACATGTGCGGTGCGCTCGCTATGCGTGACTTCGAACGGCGCTTCGGCGACCGCGGCATTGCCGATCGAGGTACGATGCACGAAGGATTCGTGCGTCAGGTCCATCAGATTGTCGATCACCAGACGATAATTGCAGGCGAGTGGGGTCAGCTTGCCTTCACCGGCCCAGGCCGGATCGTCCACCCAATGCATGTCGGGGATCGTTGCCGGATCGGCCAGCGCGGGATCGCCCATCCAGATCCAGGCGAAGCGGTATTTTTCGACGACCGGGAAGCGCCGGACGCAGGCCGACGGATTGATGGTCTCCTGCGAGGGCATGAAGGTGCAGCGTCCGTTCGGATCGAACTTCAACCCGTGGTAGCCGCAGACCACATCGTCGCCGTCAAGCCAGCCTTTCGACAGCGGCACCAGGCGGTGCCAGCAGGCGTCTTCCAGCGCAGCAATTTGGCCCGAGGCCGTGCGATACATCACCACCTTCTTGCCGCAGATCGTGCGCGGCATCAGTGCGCGCTTGATCTCGTAATCCCACGCGGCAACGTACCAGGCGTTGTACGGAAACGAACGATCGGCTTGGTTTGACTGCATTTTCCTCGTCCGGGCTTGTTCCCAACCGGTCTTGTCGACGGCCCCGCCTGAATGCGGCGGCTCACAGTCTGGACTTGTAACAGTCCGCTCCTGCGCGTTCCAGCCCGCGGCATGGCGACATGATGCCCATGCGTTCGCCTCCAAACGGCCCAGCCGCTGCAGCGGCGCGCTTTACCTTGTTCCGCAGCGCGCTTAAGTCGCCTGCAACGTGCGCCTGAAGGCGCGTTGCGAGGGGAGACGCAAGCGATGGGACCGGCCGGCGAGCGCATGCCGATCGTCATTCTGGTCGATGCCGATGCTTGCCCGGTCAAGTCTGAAATCTATCGCGTGGCGGAGCGCCATGGACTGCGCGTGTTCGTGGTCGCCAATGCGCCGATCGCGGTGCCGCGTGATCCACTGGTCGAGCGGGTCGTGGTGCCCGGCGGAATGGACAAGGCCGACGACTGGATCGCCGAACAGGCGCGGCCCGGCGCGATCGCTATCACCGCCGACGTCCCGCTTGCCAACCGCTGTGTCAGGGCGGGTGCCGTGGCGATTGCGCCCAACGGCCGCGTTTTCACCGAAGACTCGATCGGCATGGCGCTTGCGACCCGCAATCTGATGGACGATCTGCGCTCGGCCGGAGCGATCACCCGCGGCCCGCCGCCCTTCGCACAAAAGGATCGGTCGAGCTTCCTTTCCGCGCTCGATCTCGCGGTCGTGCGCCTGAAGCGCGCCGGCCACAGCGTGGCTTGAACGCAGCGCACAATGCCGCGCAACACGCCCAACACGGGCGTCCGTTCTGGTGATTTCTTCGCAACATCCCTGCATGACTTGGGAAAAACGCCGGCGCGCGCCTCGACTCGGGCCGTAGGATGCCCATGATGCGAATCTGGCCGATGTAAACGCCCCGGGCTTCGATTCGAAGACCGGTGACGTTTCGGAAAAATCAGCAGCCGAGGGGGGATGTGATGGTGTCCATGCGAAGATTAGGGCTTGTGCTGGCGGCCTTGGCTGCCGCGCTTCTGTTCACCGGCGGAACCGCCGAAGCGCAGCGCCGCGCGAAGGTCGTTGTCACACCCGCGCCGTGGTATGGATGGTGGGCGACGATGCCCTGGACCGTCCGCGATCCGCAGCTTGCGCGGTCGAATCTGGCGGTCGGGGCCGGAGCGACTGGCGCGTATTTCGCGCTGCGGTCCGGTCACAAGCACGTCCATCATGGCATCCATGGCGGTGTCGGCGCTTATGCGGTGACCAGCGCGGCCTGTGCCGCCGTTTCGCCGATCATCGGTACGATCGTCACGCAGCGCGAACTGACACAGCGCGAAGTGTTCGTCTCCACCGCCAATTGCATCCTTCCGGTGATCGGCGGCTGGTGGATGAATAACGCATTCGATTATTACGGCTGGGACCGCCCGAAGCCGAGATATGTCAGACGCTGATTGCGCATCGAACGTCAAAGCCGGCCGTCATGGCCGGCCTTTTCTTTGGCGTCGTGTCTGCCGAAGATGCACGCGACGCATCACCGGTTCCAGCATGATGTCCAGCGGCCATAGCCGAGGTCGATAGGGCAGGGCAGGCCGGGTGGCGGCTGGTACGGTCGCCCGTGCTGATCAAATGAGGGATCGGCGGGTCGCCAGCGGTGCAACGTAACCGGCGCGGGTGCGAAGGCTCGCGGCACGTGCGTCCCGGAGCGCCGTGCTGTCTTGCGCGACGGCTTTTTCTGGGCAGGCTTCTTGCGCACCGACGAGGCTTCGTCATGCAACGAAGCTTCGTCATGCAATGTGCCGAAAGCGTCAACCCGCACCGAACTGTCCGCACCCCAGGACGGCTGCGGACTCGCCACAAGCATCAGCGCGAGAATGGCGGTGGTGGCCGGCAAGGCAGACTTCATTTGCGATTTGCGCTCAGGCCGCATTCATCTTGCGATGATCCGCAATACGCGCGGCTCGGTTGCGCCCACGAGCGGCGCGTCACGCGCGGCGGGCGCGCTTGCGGCCCCTGACCCCCTTGCGCCGGCCGGAGCTGGAGCGGCGTGCGGGTTTTGCGTCGGAAGCTGCAGCGGGTTCGCCGTCGAACAGACCGAAGGTCGGGAGGCTGGCCGCGATCGCGCCAGGAGCGGCTGCCATCTTGCGGCCCAGTCCCTTGAGCGCGCCGGTATTCTGCAGGGCCTGACCGAGCAGCACACCCATCTGAAACGCAGCCGCGGCGCTCACCCGCGGATGTTCGGCGATGGTGTCGCTGATGCGTCCGACCAGATCCTGTGAGCCGGATGATTTCGTGCTTCGGGCCATGACAATCTCCTGGGCGGAACCTCGGTCCTCTTTAAGTCCGGACGGCAGAACGGGTTCCCTCTTTGCGCGTTCAGCGCTTGTCGGGATCCGTCACCACCCACCAGCTGCGGTAGGGCGGGTCGTCGTCTCTGGCACGAGGGACCTGGTTCAGGCGGGAAATGTCGAACGGCGCGCGGTACACCGTGTCATCGGTCTGATCGCGACGCTCTTGCTGCTGTTCATCGGCTTCTGGGTCTTTCATTTTCGAACCTCTGATGCCCGCTGCTTGGCGAAGCTCTTTTGCTCCCTGGCTTGTTACAGGACGA
>JBIQKQ010000187.1:1313-5048 GCA_044506365.1 Hyphomicrobiales bacterium | reverse complement strand
ATGCGCCGGTCCGCGCCCGGCCCGCGCGCGGCCCCGTCCTGCACGCCTATAATGTGTCGAAGATCGTCAAGTCCGACGATCCGGTCTCGATCGTGCGCGATCCGACCGACCTGCCGAAGCCGATCGGCAAGCGCGGCCCGGCACGGGTGAAGGTCGATCTCGACACCGTCGAGGTGACCGGCAAGCTCGCGGACGGCGCGACCTACCGTTACTGGACCTTCAACCAGAAGGTGCCCGGACCCTTCATCCGGGTGCGGGTCGGCGACACCGTGGAGGTGCGGCTGAACAACCACGATGACAGCGCCTTGATGCACAATGTCGACTTCCACGCCGTGACGGGTCCCGGCGGCGGCGCCAAGGCGACCGACGCTGCGCCGGGCGAGTCGCGCGGGTTCGAATTCACCGCCACCAATCCGGGCCTTTACGTCTATCATTGCGCGGTGCCGATGGCGGCCCAGCACATCGCCAACGGCATGTACGGGCTGATCCTGGTCGAACCGGAGGGAGGCCTGCCCAAAGTGGATCACGAGTTCTATGTGATGCAGGGCGAACTCTATACCGAGCAGAAGATCGGTGCGAAGGGAGAACTGACCGAAAGCCACGACAAGCTCGTGAACGAGCGGCCGGAATTCTTCCTGTTCAACGGCGCCGTCGGCGCGCTCACCACTGAAAAGCCGCTGAAGGCCAAGGTCGGTGAAACCGTGCGCATCTACTTCGGCGTCGGCGGCCCGAACTACACCTCGTCCTTCCATGTGATCGGCGAGATTTTCGACCGGGTCTATAATCTGGGCTCGCTCACCACCCGGCCGCTGAACGACGTGCAGACCACGACGGTTCCTCCGGGCGGCGCGGTGGTGGTCGACTTCAAGCTCGAAGTGCCGGGCAAGTACATGCTGGTCGACCACGCGCTCAGCCGCGTGGAAAAGGGACTGGCCGGCGTGCTGGAGGTCGAGGGCGAGGAAAACCACGATGTGTTCAAGGACTACGACCCGGCCAAGTCAGCCCAGTCGATGAGCCACTGACCTCACCCACGAAAGTTGCCAATCGGCCCCCATATGGGGGCCGATTTCGTTTGTGGCGTCCAGCGGGATGACTAACATGCCCCTTCGCAACGAACGGACCTGGCCTTGCCCTTTGCTCTCGACCGCTCGCTGATCGACGACCTGCCGGTGTTCGAGTCGCTGGCTCCGGAGGCGCTGGACGACATTCTCGCAGCCGCCCGCGCCCAGCATTACGGCAAGGGGACCACCGTCTTCGAACAGGGCGAGCCCGGCCAGTCGTTTTTCCTGCTTTTGCATGGACGGCTCCGGGTCACGCAGACGACGCCGACCGGCGAACAGATCGTGGTCCGTTTCGTACATCCCGGCGACATTTTCGGCGTCGCCATCGCTATCGGCCGCGACACCTATCCGGGAACCTCCGTCGCGGTCGTGGACAGCATCGCGATGCGCTGGCCGTCCGAAATCTGGCCGAAACTCGCCACGCGCTATCCGGCGCTCGCCGTGAATGTCACGCGCGTCATCGGCAGCCGCCTGCAGGATGCGCATACGCGCCTGCGCGAAATCTCGACCGAGGAAGTGGAGCGCCGCGTCGCCCATGCGATCCTGCGCCTCGCCCGGGAGGCGAACCAGGATCGCGAGGGCATGGACCTCGATTTCCCGCTCAGCCGGCAGGACATCGCCGAGATGACCGGCACGACGCTGCATACCGCAAGCCGCATCATGAGCGCATGGGAGGCTGCCGGCCTTGTCGAAGGCGGGCGCCAGCGCGTGGCCATCCGCGACCTGACGCGGCTGTCCGCTATTGCCGAGGGACGCACGGACGATTGAGCGGGACGAGACTTTTCCATCGTTGGTCCCGCGAAAGCAAAGCGCGGAAGTACTGAAGGCCTGTGTCCCCTATTCCCGTCCTGCGCGGCAATGAGCGGATGGTGGATGCTTAAAGCGCTCGCGGCCGGCGCGGCACACCGCGCTCGCATTCCAGCGCTGTGCGGTCCCATTGGGCGAGATCGGCTGCCGCCACGTAGGTCGATTGCAGGAATTCCATCAGGACGGCTTGCGGGTCGCGCGCCTTGCGCACCGCCTCATAAGGCAGGACGAACTCACCGAGGGTCTTGTGGAAAGACGCTTCGGCCGGCAGCGCCTTCGCCTCTGCAAAGCCGGGCGGCGCCGGATAGGCGTACGAATAGAAGGTCGGCTCGTCCACCACCCCGCCGCCGCCGGGCCAGAACCCCGCGCTCGACACTTCGTGCGAATACGCCTCCCGTGTCACCGCGTCCGGCAGGTTCGGGATGCCGCCGGGATGCAGCGGCGCCGGCCGCCCGGAGAAGCGCGTCACCGCAAGATCGAAACTGCCCCAGAAGAAATGCACCGGCGACACCTTGCCGAGGAAGGCCGAGCGGAAATGTGACATGACCTGATGGCTGGACAACAGGATGCGCCAGAACCGGTGCGCGGCATCGCGGTCATAGGCGTGATGCGCCATATCCTCGGTGAACGGTATCGCGTCCACAATCTCGTTCGGACGATTGTCGATGCTCACCGCGATGCCGAGATCGTCGAGTTGCTCGAAGACCGCGGCGTGGAATTCCGCGACCGGCATAGGCCGCAGCATGACCTGCCGCGCATGCCCTTCGCTCGTCTTCATCCATAGAACGTGGTCGATGAAATCGAAGTCGATCTGGAACGCCCGATCGCCGGAAGGGATGACCGACGTGGTAAGTCCGGTGGCGGTCACATAGAGCGGTACGTGCCACGAATGGTTGACCCATGGGGTCTGCGCCAGCCGGATCTTGCCGACGATCTGCGTCCACAATTGCAACGTGGCGCAGCTCTCTTTCCATTCCGGATAGGGCAAGGCCGGCCAGGCTGTCATGTCCGCTCCTTTGCGCGTTACTGCGCCGCGTGCGTCGAAACCTCGTCCATCTTGCGCACCGGATTGACCAGCTTGCCAAGCCCGGTGATCGCCACGCTGACTGGCCCGCCAAAAACGGTGATATTCGCCGTATGCAGGCTGCGCCGCGCGCCACCCGGCCGGAACGCGGTACCCATCGAGATCACATCGCCTGGCCACAGCGAATGATAGCGCGTGATATAGGCGATCACCTCCGGCACCGAATAGGAGTAATAGGCGGTCGAATCCTCGGCGATGAGTTCGTCCTTGTGCCAGGCCAGCACGTCCAGCTTGTGCGGATCCGGCACCTCGTCCTTCGTGACGAGATACGGGCCGAACGGGCCGAAAGTGTCGGAGCCCTTATAGCGCGCCGTATAGGACAGGTGCTGCTCCCGCCGCTCGACCTTGCTCGGGTCCTCCTTCGAAGGATACAGCGCATAATAATGCACCATGTCCTGCGAGCGCATGAAATTGCCGGTCATGTCGTTCAGGATCGAATAGCCGTAGACGACATCGAGCGCATTCTTCGCATCGACATGCCGGCAGGTCCGGCCGATGATGACGGCCAATTCAGGCTCGGGATGAACCGAGCCGTAATAATCATAGACCTCGATCGGTTGGTTGTGACCGACCAGCGACGACGCCGGCTTCAAAAAGAACAGCGGATGGTCGGGCGCCGATATCTTGCGCTCGTTGCTGGCCGAATTGTTCAGCGCCACGCCGCAGATCTTGGACGGCCTGCGCACTGGCGGATGATAGACGATCTCGCTCGCCGCAATCGTCGACAGCTTGCCCTGCTGGTCCTTCGCGAAAGCTTGCGCCTCGCGCAGAAAGCGCGTGCCC
>JBIQKQ010000187.1:0-1213 GCA_044506365.1 Hyphomicrobiales bacterium | reverse complement strand
TCGTTGAAAGGGATGCGCCGCTCGCTTTTGAGGTAAGCTGCGATGCGGGGTCGCGCTGCAACGCGGGCGTGCAGTTCGGTCATGCGCGGGTGCGTCTTCGCGAGCCGCTTGCTCAGGCGCGGAAAAGCGTAGCGCATGCCCTCGATCGTCTGAAATAATGACAGGTCGGCATAGGTCGCGCGACCGCCGGCGAGATACGGTCCAGCGGAAGACGTCAGCACCCGCTCGAAATAGTCGAAGAATTTCGGCGCCCGATGGGCGCGGAAATCAGCGGCGCGCCGCGCGGATTCGGTCTTCTGGTCCTCGTAATACAGACCCGATCCGATCGGATGGTGGGTATCATGCACCTCCACCACGAGATCGGCGATCGTCAACTGCAGCTGGTGCACCCACAGCCGTCCGCTTTCGGACTTCGGCGCGAGCCCGTGACGGTCGCCGAGGTACAGTAGGATATTGGCGGTCTGCGCGATCACCAGCCGCCCGGCCTTCAGGAAAGGCGGCGCGAATGGCGGCGTTTTCAGATCGGGCGCCTGCATCAGCGCCATCATCCGGTCCTCGCCACCGGGGCCGCGGGCGACATCGATATAGTCGGCGCCGGCCTCCTCAAGCGCGAGCCGCACGAACTCGCCCCGCCCCTGGATTTGCGGCCAGTAATAAAGCTCGTAGCGCATGATGCCTCGCTCTATTGTTCGCTCCGGTGGCTGCACGATAAGCGAATTCCTGCGGAAATGGACCGTCCGGCCCGTTCCTCACGTTCAGGTTAATGCCGGGCGCCGCTTGAAGCCGGGGGGCCATCATGCGACGGCTCTCCGAACCATCTCTGGCGAACGCGGTCATGTTTGGAATCCCACTCGAATATCTGATGTTCGGCGGCATCGGCTTCTGCCTCGCCTGGCTCACCGCACTGATGGTGATGCCCGTAATACAAAATCGCGCAGCCCGCCTCGCCCGCGAACGTTACGACGACCTGCCGCTGTCGATGCAGGAAATCCGCGCTGAGAAGGACGCGATCCGCGCCGGGTTCGCGGCCGCCACGCGCGATCTGGAAATCAGAATCGAAAAGCTCAGGGAAAAAGCCGTCGCACATGCGACCGACCTTTCGAAGAAGAACCAGCTCATCAGCCGGATGAAGGCAGAAGTCGAGACGGTCACCGCGGCGTTGCGCGACAGCGAAAGCCGCGAGCAGTCCGCACGCGAGGAATTGCGCGAGGTG
>JBIQKQ010000015.1:0-34990 GCA_044506365.1 Hyphomicrobiales bacterium | reverse complement strand
GATCGAGGCGCAGGACGATCTGATCCTGCGCCGCGTCCAGTCGCTCGACGGCAAGACCCGCGCCTTCATCAACGATCAGCCGGTTTCGGTGCAAAGCCTGCGCAGCCTCGGAGCCGCGCTGGTCGAGATTCACGGTCAGCACGATGACCGCGCACTGGTCGATGCAGCGACCCACCGCGCGCTGCTCGACGCCTATGCCGGGCTTGAAGACGATGCCGCGAATGTCGCGCAACTGTGGGAAGCGCGGCGTAATGCAGAGCAGGCGGTGGAAACGCACCGCGCCGAGGTGGCGCGCGCGCAACGCGAGGCCGATTACCTGCGCCATGCAGTCGGAGAACTCGGGACGCTCCGGCCAGAGGCCGGCGAGGAGACCACGCTCGCCGAGCGCCGTATGGCGATGATGCAGGCGGAGAAAATCGCCGGCGACCTGCGCGATGCCTATGAGGCGGTGGCGGGAAACGCCTCGCCGGTGCCCGGCTTTGCCTCCGCGATCCGCAGGCTGGAACGCCGCAGCGCACAAGTCGGGGGCCTTGCCGATCCGGCGATCAAAGCCCTTGATGCGGCACTCGCTGCGATCGAGGAAGCGCGCGCACATCTTGAAAACGCGCTGCGCGCCGCGAATTACGATCCCGCGGAACTCGAGCGAATTGAAGAGCGCCTGTTCTCGCTGCGCGCCGCGGCCCGCAAATACAACACGCCGGTGGACGCCCTGTCCGCGCTCGCCGAACGTTACGCGAGCGACCTTGCGCTGATCGATGCCGGTGCGGAAAGGCTCGCCAAGCTGGAAAAGGCGGCGGCCGCCGCGGAAGCGCGCTTTCGCTCGGCCGCGGCCGCGCTGTCGGACGCCCGCAAGAAGGCCGCAGCGAAGCTGGACAAGGCGGTCAACACCGAGATCAAACCGCTCAAGCTCGATCGCGCCGTATTCTCAACCTCCCTCGCCGCCGATCAACAGGCCGCCGGTCCGCACGGTTTCGACCGCGTGGAATTCTGGGTTCAGACCAATCCCGGCACGCGGCCGGGGCCGCTGATGAAGGTTGCCTCCGGCGGCGAACTCGCGCGGTTCCTGCTCGCCCTCAAAGTCGTGCTGGCGGACAAAGGTTCGGCGCCGACACTGGTGTTTGATGAGATCGATACCGGCGTCGGCGGGGCGGTCGCCGATGCGATCGGACTGCGCCTCGCAAAGCTCGCCTCCCGCGTTCAGGCGATTGCGGTGACACACGCGCCGCAGGTCGCGGCGCGCGCGAACCGGCATTACGTGATTGCCAAGGGATCACTCGACAAGGGCAAGCGGGTGGCGACGCGCGTGAGCGAAGTCGCGGCCGAGCGCCGCCGTGAGGAAATCGCCCGCATGCTCGCCGGGGCCGAGATCACCGACGAAGCTCGCGCCGCCGCCGAACGGCTGATCAAGGCCGCGGGGTAGTCGTCCTTTCCCCTGCTGTTTCGGAACGCTAACCGTGCACGTCCCGAAACGCGAGCGGCAGGTCAATCGCGGGTTCACTTCGTCGTCCACCCTCCCCGCAATGCCAGATCACCGTTCGCGAATCATCACGCTTCAGACCGCCCGCAGCATGCCGGTCTTCGCATGACAATTGAGGTACTCGAAATACTGCTCATCCGCGGCGGCGACCGTGACCTCGTGATAGAGCCGTAGCTTCGCCGCCGGGCCAAGCTTCATCAGATACTTCATCGCCGCGCCGAAGATCGCGACATGGGTCGGATGCGACTCCGACCAGCGTTCGAGCGCATCCAGACTCTTCCACCAGCTCATGCCGAAGGATTTTTCGACCGGCTGCCCGTCGGAGCCAATGACCCGCATGTAGCGGTTGGCGAAGCAGCCGCAGGACAGGCCGTCGTCCCGCAGGAACTCCATGCCCGCGCGCAGCACCGGCTCGACGTCGTCGAGATACATGCGCCGTTCGGCGTCATCGGTGTCCGACCAGTCCTGGCCGGAGCGGATCAGGCATAGATTCTCATGTGGCACGATCCGGACATGACCGTTCGCACCGTTGGCTCTTGGCGCACCCTTAGCTGCCATGGCGTCGGTCTGGCTGAGCGGAATGCGATCGCGCATGCCGCCCCAGTAGGCGTGCTCGCGCACCATGTCGCTCAGGCCGTCGGCGACGGCGGCAACGCCCTCCATGCGACCGACCGAAGAGAACAGCGTCTCATAGCGGGTGATCGACGGCCGCAGGATTTCGGTGAAGGTGCCGACGCCCGGCTTATCCTCGCCCGCCCAGGACGCTCCATGCGCCGCGAACCAGGCATCGAAGCGGGCGGGGTCGTCCCAATAGGCGATGCTGATGATTGTCTCGTAACCGGCCTCGTCGGTATAGCGCGCGCGGTCCCAGTGGCCGGGACCGTTATCCGCTTTGAATGCCTCGGCAAGCGCTGCCAGCGGCGCTGACACGCCGGGTTCGTCGGCCGTGCGAAACTGGAGACCGAAATACGCCATCACGACGCGCGACACGCTCGGCTTGTGCCGCGCAACGAATGCCGGATATGGCGGCGTATAATCGTCGCCATACCGAGTGTGACGGCTACGCGCGGTCTTCAGATGAGCGGGGATCGCCGATTCCATCAGGCCGCCTCCTCGCTCCCGTCCTTCACCAAGGAGAGGATGTCGCTGCGGGTTGCAGCGGCGGCCGCGGGCGCGTCCGCACCGGTGCGCGTCATTTCGCTGCCGCTGCGCTGCTTCAGCACCACCCGGTCGCCCGGCGTCTTGTCGAGGACGAGCCGCGTGACATCGGGGCGCGAATAATGTCCGGCCGGATCGGCGGCGGCTTTCGCGAGCGAGATCATGCCGAGATCGAGATCGGCATAAACCAGGCCCTCTTCGGTCTCAGGCAACGGCGCGTGCATCAACTGCCCGTCCGGCGCATAGATGGTCGCAAAGCCGCCGCCCTGGAGCAGAAGCTGCTTCTTCATGTCGTCGGTGCACATCATGTCGACCATCTCTTTCGACACGACGGCGCAGGGCGCGATGGCGAAGCAGCCGCCCTCGACGGCATAGATCTGGGTCGCGGCATTATTGACCTGCGGCCCGAGCGCATAAGCGCCGCCCCGATAAAGCGAGAAGCTCGGCCAGGACGCGATATGGACCTGCTCGTTCTGCGCGTACATTGCGTATTTCGAGAGCGGCTGCAGATGCTCCCAGCAGCACAGCGCGCCGACGCGGCCGAGCGGCGTTTCAAACACCGAGAGATCGGAGCCGTCGCCCTCGCCGAACACGGTGCGCTCGACATGGGTCGGCTTCAGCTTGCGACGCATCGCAATGGTGTTGCCGTCCGCGCCGATGATCCACTGCCCCATATAGAGGCTGCCGCCCTGTTTCTCGCTGTGGCCCATCACGACCATGATGTTGTTGTCTTTCGCAGCCTTGGCGATGCGGTCCGCCTGCGGCGAGCCATAGACCAGCGAATTGTCGTGATAGCGCTGGATGAACTGCATCCCCCAGACCGGGGAATCGAGCCAGATGAAGAACGGATAGCCGGGAATGAAAGTCTCCGGAAAGGCAATCAGCGAGGCGCCGTTTGCGGCGGCTTCCTCGATCAGCGCGATCGATTTGTCGACGGTCTTATCGAGATCGAGAAAGACCGGCGCGGCCTGCACGGCGGCGGCCTTGAACTTCGGGTGGGTGACGGACATGGTGACATCTCCTCCTCTGACGGCCTTTCGCCGCATCTCTGAGAAGAGGTAAGCAGAGGCTGGATGGTCCCGCTTGTTCCGGACTCGCGCCGGACTTGACTGAGAGTCGCAATGGCGCGGACGCAATGGCGCGGATGTGTCTCATTTTCCCAATGGACAGCGCCGGCCGGCTTGATACGCTCGGGGCATGCACAAGCTGTGGTCCACAGACACTGTGGAGGCGCAGGACCGGCTCTCCTATTGGGTCGAGGCGGTGTGCAACACTTATGTGCAGCTCGATTGCGAAGCGCGGCAGCGCGAGCGCGCATTTCGCGGAACGATCGAGGCGAACCAGCTTGCGACGCTTGGGCTGTCGCGGGTGACAGCGTCGCCGCAATGGGTGCGGCGCACGCCGGCGAAGATCGCGCGTGCCACTGAAGACTATTTCATCGTCAGCATCCAGACCAAAGGCCGTGGCAAGATCGTACAGGACGGGCGGATTGCGGAACTGTCGCCCGGCGACTTCGCGCTTTACGACTCAACACGGCCCTACGAACTGATCTTCGAAGAGCCGTTTCAGCAGCATGTCCTGCAACTGCCCGGCGCTATCTTGCGCGGCCGGCTGCGCGACACGCAGACACTGACTGCGCGCAAGGTTTACGGCGACCGCGGCGCCGGCCATTTGATGATCGGCATGATCAACACGCTCGCTGCAGACATCGATACGCTGGAAGCCGGCTCGGTCGCGGCGATCGCCGAAAGCGTCGAGAATATCCTGGTCGCGGGTCTGTGCTCGTTGCCAGGCGCGGCCGATCCTGAGGTGTCGCAACTCACCGCTTATCATCGCGACCAGATCAAGGCTTATGCGCTGCGGCACCTGCGCGACCCGCGCCTGTCGGTCAACGCCATCGCCGCGCATCTGCGTCTTTCACCGAGTACGATCTATCGCGCTTTCGCGGGCGAGCCCGTCTCTCTCAGCGCATGGATCTGGAACCAGCGTCTCGATGGCGCGAAGCGCGACCTGTGCGATCCGGCGCTCGCCGGTCGCACCATCACGGACATCGCCTTCGGCTGGGGCTTCAATGACGCCGCCCATTTCAGCCGCATCTTCCGGGGACGTTTCGGCTGTTCGGCACGGGAGTTGCGCGCCGAGTGCATGCGCAAGGGGTAGATTGCGGTGTCGTGGCGTCGCTGCCTCGCCGCATCCATCAGAATCGTCCCGCCAGAGAATCTTCCCGTCAGTGGGGAACGTCGTTAGGCGCCCGCGCTTATTCCGCAGAAACGGGAGATTTGACATGCCCAAATATCATGCCGGGCAGAATCCGCGTGACCGCGCCGACGCGAGCCGCATCGGCCAATCGCGCAGCACAATGCCGTGGCTTTTGGGGATTCTGGCGCTGCTGATCGTGGGAGGTTTCGTCCTTGCCATGGTGGGCGGAATGAATGCCGACCGCACGGCCGAACCGTCCGGTGACCGCCCAGCGACCACGGGCGCCGCGACCAGCGATCCAACCGGGGCAAAGGCACCTGCCAAGTCAAGGGCCGGCGACCCGACCGGGGCAAACCGCTCGTCCGGCCCGTCCACCAAACAGTAAGGCTGCTTGCTTGGCTTCTGCTGTCGAAGACACATCCGGGGCAGACCGCGTTCAATCGCCGGCGCAATGCCGCTCGACATGCGAATTCTGGTCAGCATGCGCTTTTGGTCAGCCCTTCTTTGGAATGAACTCGCGGCTGGGAAAGGCCTCGCCCTCGTCCTGATCGGTCAGTGTCGGGAACTCGCCGAGATTGCGCATCGGCTCCGTCGGTTCGGGTCCGGGCGGCTCCGCAGGCACCAGCGTTGTGTGTTGCGTGTCCTCAGTCGCCACGATTAGACGCGCCTGCTCTCTGTAGTCTTCGACGCTTCCTATTTTCCCGGCGCCGCGCCAAAGTGACTGCATCCGTTGCTCGATCCGACGATTGATGTCGGCCTCATCCTCGGGCGACATGTTCCGCTCCGTTGCTAGTGCGAAAGATCAACGCCCGGAACGTCTCGAAGTTCGAAACGCGTGCTTATCGCTGAGCCGCCGGATGTTTCAAAGCGGCGCGCCTTGCATCTCGCCCTTTTCCGCCGCCGCGTAGCGCTTGGTGAGCAGCGAGGCAGCGACCACCACGACTGCGACGAAGGCGATCATCAGGGTGGAAATGGCGTTGATCTCGGGTTTCACACCGAGCCGGACTTCTGAATAGATCCGGATCGGCAGCGTGGTGGCTCCCGGCCCGGTGGTGAAGCTCGCGATCACAAGGTCATCGAGCGAGAGCGTGAAGGCCAGCATGAATCCGGCGAGCACCGCCGGCATGATCAGCGGCAGCGTGACGGTCAGGAAGGCGCGGAACGGCGGGCAACCGAGATCCATGGCCGCCTCTTCGAGACTCCAGTCGAAGGCGAGAAGGCGCGACTGCACGATCACGGTAACGAAGCACATGGTTAGCGTCGTATGCGCGAGCGTCGTGGTGATCATGCCGCGCTCAATGTCGATGGCAACGAACAGAAGCAGCAGCGCAAGCCCGATGATCACTTCCGGCATAACCATGGGCGCGTAAACCATTGCCGAGAACGGCAGGCGGCCGCGGAAGCGGCCCATGCGCACGAGCGCGAGTGCCGCGAGTGTGCCGAGAATGGTGGCAAGGCACGCCGTCATGAAGGCGATGCGGATGCTGACCCACGCCGCCTGTAGGATCGCCGAATCGTCGAGCAGCGCGCGGTACCAGCGCAGCGACCAGCCGCCCCAGACCGCCACCAGCTTCGAGTCATTGAACGAATAGATGACAAGGATCGCGATCGGCACATACAGGAACACGAGGCCGAGCGCGACAGAAACGATGTTGAAGGGGCTCGCGCCGCGGTTCATGGCACGCCGCCCTCTCCGCCCGTCACGCCGGGCCGCCATCCGCTCATCCCGGCGGAAGCAGAAATCCGGTTTTCCTTACGGCCAGCATCGCGGATGCGGCGCTGAGTTCCGGCTTTGGTGCCGATGAACGGGATGTGTCGGAATGGCATTCTCACTTGCGCTCCAGCGTGCGCGCCTGCGCCGCCTGATAGAAGACGATCGGTACGAGGAGGATCGCCAGCAGCACGGTGGCGAGCGCCGAGGCGACCGGCCAGTCCTTATTGGAGAAGAACTCGGCCCACATGGTCTGTCCGATGAACAGCGCGTCCGAGCCGCCGAGCAGATCGGGGATCACGAATTCGCCGACAATCGGAATGAAACAGAGAAGCGAGCCGGCAATCACGCCCGGCAACGCGAGCGGCAGGGTCACGAGCCAGAATGCCTTCCATCGCGGGCAGCCGAGATCGGCCGCGGCTTCCAGCAGCGTCTCGTCCATCCGCTCGAACGACGCGTAGAGCGGCAACACCATGAACGGCAGGTAGGAATAGACGATTCCAATGAAGATCGCGGTATCGGTCGCGAGCCAGGTCACCGGCTCCGATACGATGCCGAGCGCAAGCAGCGCGTCATTGAGGAGGCCATCACGCTGAAGGATGTTGATCCAGGCGTAAATGCGGATCAGGAAGGCGGTCCAGAACGGCAGGATCACGGCGATGAGCAGGATCGGCTGCAGCCGCTGCGGGCTGCGCGCCATGCCATAGGCGACGGGAATCCCGATCGCGAGCAGGATCAGGGTCGACACCGCCGCAAAAGTGAGACTGCGCAAATAGGATGACACATACAGCCAGTCACCGAACAGCAGCTTGAAGGTCTCAAACGACAGCGCCCCGAAGAAATCCTTCAGACCCTGCCAGCCAGCCGAGAGATCGAGCACCGGGCTGTAGGGCGGCTGCGCCAGCTCGGTCTGTGACACCGAAATGCGCAGCACGATCAGGAACGGGATCAGGAGAAAAACGATCAGCCACGCATAGGGAATGCCGATCACGGCGCGGCGATACCAGCGATCGAACTTTGCGGGGCCGGCCATTGTCAGTCCCGGAGCAACACGCCGGCATCCGACGCAAAGGTGAGCCAGGCCTCGTCGCCGCGATGCAGCAGGGTCGAGGCGCTGCGATCCTTGTTTGTGACCGATGCTTTTACGACAAGGCCGTGCCGATCGCGGATCTTGTAGATCGAGAGATCGCCGAGATAGGCGATGTCGACCACATGGCCGTACAGCATGTTCGAGGCGCCGGTTGCGGGCTCACGCACGATGTCGATCTTCTCCGGACGCACGGCGACCGAGACGTTCTGTCCGTCGCCGATACCGTCCTTGCGAGTGACGACCAGCCGCCCGGCCTTGGTGTCGACGGAGGCAAGCCCGCCCTGATGACCGCTGACCGTTCCCTCGAACAGGTTCACCTCGCCGATGAACTCGGCGACCCAGCGGGTCGCCGGATTTTCGTAGACCTCAGCCGGAGTACCGACCTGGACGAGCTTGCCGGCATGCATGACCCCGAGCCGGTCGGCCATCGTCATGGCCTCTTCCTGGTCGTGGGTCACGATGATGAAGGTCAGCCCGAGCCGCTGCTGGAGCGCCATCAATTCGAACTGGGTCTCGTCGCGCAGTTTCTTGTCGAGCGCGCCGAGAGGCTCGTCCAGCAGAAACACCTTGGGAGATTTCGCGAGCGCGCGGGCGAGCGCCACGCGCTGCCGCTGCCCGCCTGACAACTGGTGCGGCTTGCGGTGGCCGAACTGTTCAAGCTTTACCAGCGCCAGCATCTCGGCAACGCGTGCGTCGATAGCCGCTTTGGTCCAGCCTTCCTGACGCAGGCCGAAGGCGATATTGCCCGCGACCGTCAGATGCGGAAACAGCGCATAGCTCTGGAACATCATGTTGACCGGCCGCTCATAGGGCGGCACTCCGACGATGTTCTGGCCGTCGAGCAGCACTTCGCCTTGGTCGGGCGTCTCGAAGCCGGCCAGCATGCGCAGCAGCGTGGTTTTGCCGCAGCCTGACGGCCCGAGCAGCGCAAAGAACTCGCCCGACGCGATGTCGAGCGACACATTGTCCACGGCGGTGAAGGAGCCAAAGCGCCTGCTCACGCCTGCAAAGCGCACCATCGGCACAGTCGATTGGGGCCGGTCCGGAGAACTGGCCGGGTGGTCGGGCATGATGAGTTCCGAAAAACGAACGACGATTCCGTCCGGGTCGGAAGCTAGTCCGCTTCGGCCACAGGTCAAGAACTTCGGAGGCTCATCCCGCGCGCGGATCGGCCGCGCGGCGAGTTCCGCTATGTCAGTCCAGACCGGCTCGCGGGATCCTCGACGGCTTCAAGGTTGGCCGCGACCTTGCGCGGCGCAGGACCGTAATAGCTTCCGATCCGCACCATCTCGCGCGGCTTGACACGGATGGCGACGATCCGCTCGAAAATCGTCTTCGCGGAGACCGGCTTGCAGACGAACTCGTTGACCCCGAGCCGCACCGCCTCGATCACCGTTTCGCGTTCGACATGGCCGGTCAGCATGATGATCGGCACCGCCGGCACCGGAAATGTCAGCGGCGATCGGACGATGCGCATGAATTCCGCGCCGTTGATGTCCGGAAGATCCCAGTCAAGGATCACCACATCCGGGCTGAGGGTAATGATCGCTTCCAGACCGCTGACCCCGTCGGCCGCATCGTAATGGGTCCTGATGCCGTTCGCCTGCAGAAGGCTGCGGATCATCTTGCGCATGTAGTAGTCATCGTCGACGATCAACACGCGGGTCGACTGGACAAGTTCTTGAATGCTCTTCGATCTCAGTAACTTCGCGCTCATCAGTCTCTGCCGGGATTTGAATTTCTTTATCAGAGCATTTGCGGGTTTCGACCGCCTGAAGCACGCTGTTACAATTTGAAATGACTAACCCCGCGCGGGGTTGCGCTTCGTCAACGCTTCGTCAAGGTACGGCTCACGGCGTCGCGCCAGCCCTGCCATTTGCGATCGCGCGTCACCGCCTCCATCCGCGGCTCAAACCGGCGCTCGCGCTGCCAGGCGCCGGCGAACCCGTCGAAATCGGGGTAAAGCGCCGATGCATGTCCGGCGAGATAGGCTGCGCCTAAGGCCGTCGTCTCCATGATTTTCGGGCGATCGACCGGTGCATCCAGGATATCGGCAAGGAACTGCATGGCAATGTCGCTGGCGGTCATGCCGCCGTCCACGCGCAGAACGGTGCCAGCGGCCGCGGGCCAGTCGGCATGCATCGCCTCGATCAGATCGCGGGTCTGATACCCGACCGCTTCGAGCGCCGCGCGCGCGAACTCGGCCGCGCCGGAATTGCGGGTCAGACCGAAAATCGCTCCCCGCGCCTGCGCGTCCCAATATGGGGCGCCCAGCCCGACAAAGGCCGGCACCAGATAGACCTCCTCGGCCGGTTCGCTACGCCCCGCCAATGCGTCGATATCCGAGGATGAGGCGATCAGCTTCAGCGCATCGCGCAGCCATTGGACCGCAGCGCCCGCAACGAAGATCGCGCCCTCCAGCGCGTAAGTGCGCTTCCCGCCGATCTGGTAGGCAATGGTGGTGAGCAGACGGTTACGCGACGCGACCGGGCTTTCGCCGGTATTGAGCAGCGCGAAACACCCCGTCCCATAGGTCGATTTCATCATGCCGGGTGTGAAACAGCCCTGCCCGATCGTAGCGGCCTGCTGATCACCGGCGACGCCGCGGATCGGGATCACGCCGCCGAATATGTCGGTCGTTCCGAAACTCGCCGTGCAGTCCATCACCTGCGGAAGCAGCGCCAGCGGGACGCGAAACAGGTCCAGGAGTTCGGGATCCCATTGGCCGCGATGGATGTCGAACAGCAGCGTTCGTGCCGCATTGGTGGCGTCGGTCGCATGGACGCGCCCGCCGGTCAGGCGCCAGATCAGGTAGCTGTCGATGGTGCCGAAGGCGAGTTGCCCCGCCTCCGCGGCATCGCGCGCGCCGGCAATGTGGTCGAGCAGCCACGCGATCTTGGTCGCGGAAAAATACGGATCCAGCACGAGGCCGGTCTTCGCGGCCGCCGCGGCTTCATGGCCCCGGTGGCGCAGGGCGGCGCAGACGTCCTCGGTGCGGCGATCCTGCCAGACAATGGCATTGTGGATCGGCCTGCCGGTGGCGCGATCCCAGATCAGCGTGGTCTCGCGCTGATTGGTGATGCCGATCGCGGCAATATCCTTTGCTGCAAGCCCTGCCCCGGCGATGGATGATTGCGTGGTGGCGACGACGCTCTTCCAAATCTCCTCCGGATCATGCTCGACGCATGCCGGCGCCGGATAGATTTGTCGAAATTCCTGCTGGGCGGTCGCGAGCGGCCGCAGCTTTGCATCGAACACGATCGCGCGGGTCGACGTCGTGCCCTGGTCTATCCCAAGGACCGCCATTTACGTGACGAGCCTCACGGCGGGAAGTGGCGCCATGAAGCGCTGCAATGCCGCCCGCTCGACATCGGAAAAGCGCAAGCCCAGCTTGCTCCGCCGCCACAATACGTCGTCGGCGTCGATCGCGAATTCCTTCGCCATCAGATAGCGCACCTCGGCTTCGGTGAGATCCGCGCCGAAGCGGATCCCGAGCGCGGCATAGCTGTCGGCCTTGCCAAGAATATCGCCGATCCGCGTTCCATAAGCGCGCACCAGACGAAGGGCATGATCGTCTTCCAGAAACGGCCAGGCGCGCTGCGCCTTCGCCACCTGCACCTCCACGCCGTTATATGGAAAATCGCCGCCGGGCAGCGGCACGCGCGCGGTCCAGGCGCGATGAGGCGGAAAAATCTCGCCGAGCTTTGCCATCGCGGCTTCCGAAAGCTTGCGGTAGGTCGTAATCTTGCCGCCATAGACGGTGAGCAGCGGCGCATGGCCGAAACTCTTGTCGAAGTCGAGATAATAGTCGCGGGTTATGTCCTCCGGGCGCTTTGAGCCGTCGTCGTACAGCGAACGCACGCCGGCAAAAGCATAGACGATATCGCTCGGTTCGACCGACGCGCGGAAATAGCGCGAGGCGGTCTCGCACAGATACGCGATCTCGGCGCCGGAGGGCCCGACGCCGGCAGGGTCCCCTCCGAAATTCTCGTCGGTCGTGCCGATCAGGGTGTAGTCGCCCTCGTAAGGCAGGGCGAACACAACGCGGCGGTCCGGATTCTGGAAGATGTAGCCGGTGTCGTGATCGAACAGCTTCTTCACCACGATATGGCTGCCTTTCACGAGGCGGACGCGTGCCGGCCCGGGCACGCGAATGATCGTCTCGGCCACAGAGCCGACCCAGGGCCCGGCGGCGTTTACCAGCACACGTGCGCTGACCACGTCGCGGCGGCCGCGCGCATTCAGTATCAGGCGCCATTCCTCGCCGCGCTCGGCGCGCACGCATTTGGTGCGGGTGCGGATGGACGCCCCGCGTTCGGCGGCGTCGAGCGCATTGAGCACAACCAGCCGGGCGTCATCGACCCGGCAATCCGAATACAGAAAGCCGGACCGGTAACTCCGCTTCAGCGGCGTGCCGAGCGGATCGTGGGTCAGGTCGACGGTGCGCGTCGGCGGCAGGATTTTTCGCCCGCCAAGATGATCGTAGATGAACAGACCGAGCCTCAGCAGCAGCGGCGAGCGCATCTTCGGCTCCGGGGGCAGCAGCAAGCGCAGCGGCCGGATGATATGCGGCGCATTGCGCAGCAGGACCTCCCGCTCCTTCAGGGCTTCGCGCACCAGCAGGAAGGCGCCGTGCTCGAGATAGCGCAGCCCGCCATGGATCAGTTTGGTCGATGCCGAGGATGTGCCAGAGGCGAGATCGTTCTGTTCGATCAGGATCACCCGCAAGCCCCGCCCAGCCGCGTCACGGGCAAGCCCTGCGCCGTTGATGCCGCCGCCGATGATGGCGAGATCGAAATCGGCCATCCTTGCTGTTTCCGTCCCTTTAACGGCCCGATTCTAAAATCGGCTTCGAAGGGGCAGCATGACGCGCGAAAGCGCGGCCGCCAAGCGGCGGCCTCGCAAAATGGCCGCAAATCGCTATATAAGGGACCGCCTGCTGCAGCCCTCGCAGGCTCGCCACGGATTGTTCATGCCTGCCCCCCGCCTTCTTGTGATCGAGGGAAACACCGCCGACGGACGTAGCCTGCTCAGGGCAGCCGGCGGCGAGGCTCCGAGCGAGGGCTATGCCGAATTGCTGCGCGAGTTCTTGCCGCAGGCCAATGTGGACATCTGCTATCCCGCTGATCCGGGCGCGAACCTGCCCGACAGCGCCGGTCTCCAATCCTATGACGGCGTGGTCATTACCGGCTCCGCCCTGCACGTCTACGATCGCGGGCCGCATATCGATCCTCAGATCGAGTTGACGCGCGCGGTGTTCGAATCCTCGACGCCGCTGTTCGGAAGCTGCTGGGGTCTGCAGCTGATCACCACCGCCGCGGGCGGCAGCGTGCGCCGCAATCCCAAAGGACGAGAGATCGGCTTCGGACGCCGCATCCGCCTGACCCCAGCCGGGCGCGGTCATCCCGTCTTCGCCGGCAAGGACGAGGTGTTCGACGCCGTGACGATCCATCTCGATGAGGTGGAAACGCTTGCGCCCAACATGCATGTGCTGGCGCTGAACGCGTTTTCCGCGGTGCAGGCCGCTGAGGTCAAGGTCAATGGCTGCACGGCATGGGGCGTGCAGTATCATCCGGAATATTCCCTCGCCGACATTGCCGCGAGCTTCCGCAGGCACGGCAAGCGCCTGATCGAGGAAAGATTCTTCAACGACCATGACGAATTGAACGACTATGCCGAGACGGTCGCGATGCTGCATGAGACGCCGAACAACAAGCCCCTGGCGTGGCGGCTGGGTCTCGACTCGACCGTGCTCGACAAGAATTTCAGGACGCGCGAGATTCGCAACTGGATCCATCATCAGGTGCTGCCGACGCGCAGCCAGCGTGGACGGGAGTAGGCATTGGATGTCCCTGATCGCCATGTGGTGGTGACCGGCGGGACCGGAGCGCTTGGCACGGCGGTGGTCGGAGCGCTGCTGAAGCGCAACGCCACATGTCACATCCCGCTTCATGGCGACACATGTCCGGACAGCTTTCCCTACCGCTCCCACGAGCGCGTGCAGCTTTATCCGTCGGTCGATCTCGCCGATCAGGATCAGACGGATTCGTTCTATTCCAAAGTCGGCACGCTGTGGGCTTCGATCCATCTGGCCGGCGGCTTTGCCGCGAAGAAGCTCAGGACCAGCGGCAAGTCCGACCTGATGACCCAGATCGACACCAATCTCGTGAGTTGCTTTCTGTGCTGCCGTGCCGCGCTGCGGGCGTTCGGCGCGGACGGCGGGCGCATCGTCAATGTGGCCGCGCGCCCGGCGCTGGAACCGCGCACCGGCGCGGGCATGACAGCCTATACAATCGGCAAGGCGGGGGTTGCCGCGCTCACCATCGCGCTGGCGGAAGAAGTCGCAAGCGATGGGGTTCTCGTCAATGCGGTGGCCCCTTCCGTCATGGACACGCCGGCGAACCGCAAAGCCATGCCGAAAGCAGATCATGCCCGTTGGCCCAAAGTCGAACAGGTGGCCGAAACCATCGTTTTCCTTGCATCACCTGAAAATGCGGTCACGCGAGGCGCGATCGTTCCGGTCTATGGTCGCTCATAAACCGCGACGCCCGGCCGGTATGATCGGCCGACCCGTTCCCGCCTCACTCCGCGGATATGCCGCGGACCGAACTGAAGCTCCTGGAGAGACTGTATGACCGTGCTGACCTTCATTTCGCGCACCGCGATGGTGTCCTGCATTTCCGCGGCCGTCGCGATGAATGCCGCGCTCGCGCAACCGGCGCAGAAACCGTACGAGCCGACGGTCGGTCAGGACGGCAAGGACGTGATCTGGGTGCCAACCCCGCAGGCGCTGGTCGACAAGATGCTCGACATGGCCAAGGTGACCGCCGCCGACAAGGTAGTGGACCTCGGCTCGGGTGACGGACGCACCGTCATCACCGCGGCCAAGCGCGGCGCTACCGCGCGCGGCATCGAATTCAATCCGAAGATGGTCGAATTGTCGAAATACAACGCCGAGCAGGAAGGCGTCGCCGGCAAGGCCACCTTCGAGAATGCCGACATTTTCAAGACTGACTTCTCGGATGCCGATGTCGTGACGATGTTTCTGCTCACCAGCCTGAACACCAAGCTCCGGCCGACCATCCTCGACATGAAACCGGGCACGCGCGTT
Organism: Hyphomicrobiales bacterium; assembly: GCA_044506365.1. Classification (GTDB taxonomy): domain Bacteria; phylum Pseudomonadota; class Alphaproteobacteria; order Rhizobiales; family Xanthobacteraceae; genus Pseudorhodoplanes. Next base: position 20,244 of record JBIQKQ010000015.1, on the reverse strand, counting down.
GTGTCCAACACCTTCGACATGGGTGACTGGAAGGCCGACGAGGAAGCGGTCGTGACCGAAGGCTGTTCGTCCTATTGCAAGGCGTATTTCTGGATCGTACCAGCCAAGGTCGACGGCTCCTGGACTACGGACAAGGGCGAGCTGGCGCTCAAGCAGACCTATCAGACCTTCACCGGAACGCTGAAAAACGGCAACGTGGTCACGCCGGTCACCAATGGAAAGCTGAAGGGCAAAGCCATCAGCTTCACCGCTGGAGGGACAGAATATACCGGCACGGTCAATGGCGCGACGATCGAGGGGACAACCACGTCGGGCGAAAAGTGGCAGGCCAAGCGCGGCGCCTGACCCTACGGAGAATGGGCAACATGACTGTCATGACATCTGCCGCGCGTCTCGCGGCGTTTTCGTCCCTTGCCGCAGCGGTAACTTTGCATTTCGCACTGGCGCAGCCGGCGGAGGCAGAGAAGCCGTACGAGCCGATGGTCGGACAGCAGGGCAAGGATGTGGTGTGGGTGCCCACGCCACAGGCCCTGGTCGACAAGATGCTCGATATGGCCAAGCTCACAGCGGACGACGTCCACTATGATCTCGGCTCGGGCGACGGCCGCACCGTCATTACCGCGGCCAAGCGGGGCGCAACCGCGGTCGGAGTCGAGTTCAACCCGAAGATGGTGGAGCTCTCGCGCGCGAATGCCGCGAAGGAAGGCGTCGGCGACAAGGCCACCTTCATCCAGGGCGATATTTTCCAGACCGATTTTTCCAAAGCCACGGTCCTCACGCTGTTCCTGCTGCCGGAATTGAATGAGCGCTTGCGTCCGACCATTCTGCGCATGAAGCCCGGCACCCGCGTGGTTTCAAACTCATTCTCGATGGGCGACTGGAAGCCGGACGAGGAGGCAACGGTCACCGAGGACTGCAGAGGCTATTGCCGCGCGCTGCTCTGGATCGTGCCGGCACGTGTCGACGGCGCCTGGACGATCGATCAGGGCGCATCGTCGCGCACCCTGTCGTTCAAGCAGGACTATCAGAATTTCTCCGGCACAATCGCCGATGGCAACGTGATCACGCCGATCACCGCCGGCAAGCTGAAGAGCGACGAGATCAGCTTCATCGCGGCCGGCGTCGAATATTCCGGCAAGGTTGATGGCGATACGATTGCCGGCACCACGAAGTCCGGTGAAACCTGGCAGGCCAAGCGCGCGCCCGGCGCCGCAACAGCCGAGGCACCCGCGCCGAAAGCCGAGGCACCCGTGCGGGCGCCGCAGACCCCCGGCCTCGAGACGTCTGCGCCGCCGGCAACCGCGGAGCCTGCCGCCCCGACAACACCCAAAACGGCGAAGTCGAACGGCGAAAATCCGCCATTCGTCCCGGAAGTCAGCCAGGACGGCAAGGATGTCGTCTGGTGGCCGACCGCCAACACGCTCGTGAACAAGATGCTGGATCTCGCCAAGCTGACGCCGAAGGACCGATTGATCGACCTCGGCTCCGGTGACGGCCGCACCGTCATCACCGCCGCGCAGCGAGGCTCTGCCGCGCTCGGCATCGAATACAACCCGAAGATGGTCGAACTGTCGCGCTTCAATGCCAAGAAGGCCGGTGTCGCAGACAAGGCGACGTTCCGGCAGGCCGATCTTTTCAAGACCGACTTCTCGAATGCGGATGTGCTGACGCTGTTCCTGCTGCCCGAAATCAACGAGCGGCTGCGTCCGACCATCCTGCGGATGAAGCCAGGCACGCGTGTCGTCTCGAACAGCTTTGACATGGGTGACTGGGAACCCGACCAGGTCGCTGAAGTCGAGGAGGATTGCCAGACCTATTGCAAGGCTCTGCTGTGGATCGTGCCCGCCCGCGTCGAGGGACGCTGGCGCATGGGCCGTGACAGGGTGACGATCAAGCAGAAATTCCAGACCTTCAGCGGGAGCATCCACCGTGGCAAGGTCGTCACCCCGATCACCGACGGCCGGCTGAATGGCAATGCCATCACGTTCACGGCTGGCGGGATCGAATATTCCGGCACGGTGAATGGCCGGAAAATCGAGGGCGTCACCCAGTCCGGCCGGAAATGGAGAGCGAGGCGCGCGTGAGCGTGCGCACACTCCCGATGACCTTGGCGCAGGGCGCGCGGATCGCTGCAGCCGCGTGCCTTGTCGCCTGTCTGGCAAGCGAAGCCGGCTTTACGCGGACTGCCTTGGCGCAGCCCGCGAACAAACCGGCCAAGCCGCTGGTCGGACAGCAAGGCAAGGACGCGATCTGGGTGCCGACGCCGAACGCCCTGATCGAATTGATGCTCGATCTTGCCAAGGTCACGGCGCAGGACAAGGTGGTCGATCTCGGTTCCGGCGACGGGCGCGCGGTGATCGCAGCGGCCAAACGCGGCGCCAGCGCCCTCGGGATCGAATTCGACGCGAACCTCGTAGCGATATCGAAAGCGAGCGCGCAGAAGGAAGGCGTTGTCGGCAAGGCGCGTTTCGAGCGGGCCGACATATTCGCCACCGATTTTTCCGATGCCAGCGTCGTGGTGCTGTTTCTGTTGCCCGACCTTAACATCAGGCTGCGGCCATCCATCCTCAGCATGAAGCCGGGTACGCGGGTGGTTTCGAACACGTTCGAGATGGGCGGATGGCTGCCCGACCAGGTCGTATCGCTGCGTGAGGAGTGCGACTTTTTCTTCTGCAAGGCGTTATTGTGGATCGTCCCCGCCAAGATCGCGGGCGAATGGGCGATCGAGACCGATGGGAAAGCAGGAATTCTATCGCTGAAGCAGCAATTCCAGACATTTTCCGGCACGGTGAGCAATGGCGGCGCATCCATACCCGTCACCGATGGCCGACTTGCCGGTGACGAATTGACTTTCACCGCCGCCGGCGACGCTTATACCGGAAAGGTCAATGGCGATTCGATCGAAGGCACCACAAGGTCAGGCGCTGTCTGGAAAGCGAGGCGCGGCAACTGACCGCAGAAGGAGACGGTAATGCATGCGTTGAAATCACCCGTGCGGATAGTCGCAGGCTCCTGTGTTTCGATGGCGCTCGCGTTCAACTACGCAGTCGCGCAGCCCTCCCCCACATTCGAGCCCAAGGTTGGACAGCGCGGCAAGGACGTCGTCTGGGTACCGACCAATCAGCAACTGGTCGACAAAATGCTCCAAATGGCCAAGGTGACGCCGCAGGATCATGTGATTGACCTCGGTTCCGGTGACGGTCGCACCGTCATCACCGCGGCCAAGCTCGGCGCGACAGCGCACGGCATCGAGTACAATCCCGACATGGTCGCGTTGTCGAAAAAGAATGCCGAAAAGGAAGGCGTTTCGGACAGGGCCACCTTCGAAAAGGCAGACATTTTCGAGAGTGACTTCTCGAAGGCGACCGTGGTCACGATGTTTCTTCTCCCCTCGCTCAACATCAGGCTGCGCCCGAAGATTTTGGACATGAAGCCGGGCACCCGGATCGTGTCGAACTCGTTCGACATGGGCGACTGGCGCGCGGACGAAACGGTTTCGCTCAACGGTGGCGATGCCTGCAGTTCGCACTGTACGGCCTATTTCTGGATCGTACCGGCCAAGGTCCAAGGCGTATGGAAGACGCCGCAAGGCGAACTGACGCTCGAACAGACCTATCAGGACGTGAAAGGGACGCTCAAGAACGGCAACGTGATCACACCGATCAGGGACGGCAAGCTGACAGGCGATAAGATCGCCTTTACTGCCGGCGCGACCCGCTATTCGGGAACGGTCACCGACCAGGCGATCACCGGAAAGGCCAGCACGGGCGGCAAGGACACCGACTGGACCGCAACGCGGTAGTCAGAGGACGCACCATTCCGCGTTCGTCCCCGCGAAAGCGGGGACGCAAATGCCGGATCCCGTTACGCGGGCGGGACTTATGCTAGCCGGCTCAATTCTTGAGCCGATACCCCGTGCGGAAGATCCACCACACCGTGACGAGGCAGATGACCAGAAATGCCGCCGTCATGCCGATACTGATCGCCACGCTTACGTCGGCCACCTCGAAGAAACTCCAGCGGAAGCCTGAGATCAGATACACGACCGGATTGAACAGGCTCACCGTCTGCCAGAACGGCGGCAGTACGTCGATCGAGTAAAAGCTGCCGCCGAGAAAGGTGAGCGGCGTGATGATGAGCAGCGGCACCACCTGCAACTTCTCGAAGCCGTCGGCCCAGATGCCGATAATGAAGCCGAGCAGGCTGAAGGTCACAGCGGTCAGCACGAGGAACGACAACATCCAGACCGGATGCGCGATCTTCAGCGGCACGAAGAAGCCCGCGGTGATGAGCACGATCGCGCCGAGCATGATGGACTTGGTGGCCGCCGCGCCGACATAGCCGATCACGATTTCGACGAACGAGACCGGCGCCGACAGGATTTCATAAATCGTGCCGACGAAGCGCGGGAAGTAAATGCCAAAGGATGCGTTCATCACGCTTTGCGTCAGCAGCATCATCATCGTCAGTCCGGGCACGATGAATGCGCCATAGTCCACCCCATTGACTTCCTGGATGCGCGAGCCGATGGCGGCGCCGAACACCACGAAATAGAGCGAGGTCGAGATCACCGGCGAGAGGATGCTGCCGAGTGGCGTGCGCCAAGTCCGCGCCATTTCGAACTTGTAGATCGCAAGGATTGCCCGCCAGTTCATTTGCGCTCCACCAGCCTGACGAAGATATCCTCCAGCGAGGATTGCTCGGTTTGCAGATCCTTGAAGCGAATATTCGCGGCGTTGAGATCGGACAGGAGCGCGGTGATGCCGGTGCGCTCGCCCTTGGTGTCGTAGACGTAGACCAGCTCGGCGCCATTGTTCGCAAGCGTAAGTCCGTATTTCGCAAGCATCGCCGGAACCGCGTCGAGTGGCTTCTGCAGCTGGAGGATGAGCTTCTTCTGGCCGAGCTTGCGCATCAGTTCGGCCTTTTGCTCGACCAGCACGATCTCGCCCTTCGAGATTACGCCGACGCGATCGGCCATGTCCTCGGCTTCTTCGATATAGTGCGTGGTCAGGATGATCGTGACGCCGGAATCGCGCAGGTCTCGCACCACCTGCCACATGTCCTTGCGCAATGCGACATCGACGCCGGCGGTCGGCTCGTCAAGGAACAGGATGCGCGGCTCGTGCGACAGCGCCTTGGCGATCATGACCCGGCGCTTCATGCCTCCGGACAGGGTCATGATCTTTGAATCCTTCTTGTCCCACAGCGAGAGCGATTTGAGAATCCTCTCGAGATGGCCGGGATTTTTCGGCTTGCCGAACAGTCCGCGGCTGAAGCTGACCGTGGCCCAGACGCTTTCGAAGGCATCGGTATGCAGTTCCTGCGGCACAAGTCCGATCAGCGAACGGGCCGCGCGATAATCATGAATGATGTCATGGCCGCCGACGGTGACCTTGCCCGCGCTCGGATTGACGATGCCGCAGACGATGCCGATCAGCGTCGTCTTTCCCGCGCCATTCGGCCCGAGCAGCGCGAAGATCTCGCCCTTGCGGATGTCGAGCGACACATTCTTCAGCGCCTGGAAGCCTGTGGCGTAGGTCTTGGAGAGATTTTGAATGGAGATGACGGATGGCATGAGAGTCCTGCAGCGGCCGATGTAGTGGCTCCTTGCCCGAGGGGAAGAGCGTTCCCGGCCGGAGCGGACGCCGGCACACCCACGATGCGGGACAGTTTCGGCGCGAGCGACATAGTCTCAGAGCGCCAGACGGTCAATCCGTGACGGGAACAAGTTCGAAGACGCGATAATCGACCCGCGCCTTGGTGGCCGGCGAAATACAAGGTCTGGACGACGTCATCAAAAAGGCCGGCATTAAGCTCAACGGATCGGTCCTTCCGACGAAAAGCGGCCCGAACGATGCGGGTGGTTTTTTCGTGGCGCGACCGCCGCCATCGGGCCTATTCGAACAGCCGTGCGAGGTCCTTCGCGCCGCTAGCCCGGCTCCGACTGTCCATCACGGCGTCGGTTTCCGCAATCAGCTTCTCGACGACCTTGGTTCGGCCTGCAATCGGATTGCGCTCATAGCCCAGCCGCTGAAAATAGTTCGAGGTCGGCACCTGCGCGCGCATCTCCGGCGACAGCGCCAGCATGTCGAAACCGTTGCCGTCGCCGGTGAGGTTCATCATCTCCAGTTCGGCCGCAGTCAGTTCGCGGTCGATCCCCTTTGCGCGCGCGAACCAAATTGAATCAAGCAGTTTCTGGGTCTGCAGCAGCGGGCCGATGTCAATGTCGAGATTGAGCGCGTGCAGCGCGATCCCGCGCGGCGTGCGCGCGAGCTTGACATGCTCGACCCATTGCACCGGCACCGTCCGGCTGAACGCCACCATTCGCTTCAGAACGTCGATTTTCCGCTCGAGCTTCTTGCGCGCTTCGGCCGGCGATGCGGCGGCGCGCTCCTGCAATGCCCTGACAAGCCGCTCGCCCTTGGTCGCAAGCAAGCTCGCCGTATTGGCGGTGAGAAGCTGGTTGTAGCCGAGCGCGGTCGAGATCGCGCGCGCCCCGGGCTTGTCGAAGATGAGTCCGGCCTGAGCATCGTACCGGCCGTTGCCGCCAGTCTCGAAGCTATAGACGCGCACGGCCTGAGCGCGCGTGATGCCCGCTGCGGACGCCACTCTCACGTAGGCGCGCTTGAAGTCGATTTCATTGACCTGTTCGGGTTCGAAACCGAAATGCTCCCTTGCGTTGCGCAGAAAATCGGCAACCACCGGCAACTCGGGCTTGTCATCCGGCTGGTCTTCCTGACGGACCGATGGATCGCGCGGACAGGGCGGCCCGGCATAGACCGGCGGCTGCTCTAGCACATAGTCATCGAGCGTCACCGGCGCGCCCTGACGGCGCTTGGCAAACCGGGCCTTCCGCTTCTCACCGACACGTGACCAATAGGGCGCAGCCACGGCTTCGTGCTTGGCACGCGCCGCCGTGCATTCCTTGAGCTTCTTTTGATAGTCCGCCTGCGCCTTCGCGGGCGAAGGCTTTGCCGGCGTGTCCTGCGCGACCGCGCCCTGGATGGCAATGACTGCGATTGCAAATCCGAGAAGCAGGTGACGCATGCCGCGTTTTCGTCCCCTCAGCAGTAGAGCTTGGCGTTCTGCTCCCGCAAGACGTTCTTCTGCACCTTGCCCATGGTGTTGCGCGGCAGGTCGTCGACAAAGATCACGCGCTTGGGCAACTTGAACTTGGCGAGCCGTCTTTCCAGATCGGCGATCATCGCCTTCTCGTCGGCGATTGCGTCCTTTTTCAGGACCACCACCGCGGTCACGCCTTCCCCGAAATCGGGATGCGGGCAGCCGATCACCGCCGATTCGACGACGTTCGGCAATGCGTCGATTTCGCTCTCGACCTCTTTCGGATAGACGTTGAAGCCGCCGGTAATGATCAGATCCTTGGCGCGCCCGACGATGTGAACGTAACCGCGCTCATCGAACTTGCCGACGTCGCCGGTGATGAAAAAGCCGTCGCTGCGGAACTCGGCCTTGGTCTTCTCCGGCATGCGCCAGTAGCCGGGAAACACATTCGGCCCTCGCACCTCGATCACGCCGATCTCGCCCTGCGGCAGGATCTTGCCGCCGTCAGCGTCGGCAATGCGGACCTCCACCCCCGGAAGCGGGAATCCCACGGTGCCGGCGATGCGGTCGCCGTCGTAGGGGTTTGAGGTGTTCATGTTGGTCTCGGTCATGCCGTAGCGTTCGAGAATGGCGTGGCCGGTCTTCGCGCGGAATTCGTCATGCGTCTCGGCCAATAGCGGCGCCGAGCCGGAGGTGAACAGCCGCATATGCGCACAGGCGGCTTTCGTCAGCCCCGGATGCTTGAGCAGCCGGGTGTAGAAGGTCGGCACGCCCATCATCGACGTTGCCTTCGGCAAATGGCGCATCACCTCGTCGGCGTCGAATTTCGGCAGGAAGATCATCGCACCGCCGGCGAACATGACGGTGTTTCCGGCTACGAAGAGACCGTGGGTGTGATAGATCGGCAGTGCGTGCAGCAGGACGTCAGCATCGGAGAACCGCCAGTATTCACGCAGCGTCTCCGCATTCGAGGAAAGATTGCGGTGCGTCAGCATCGCGCCCTTGGAGCGACCGGTAGTGCCAGAGGTGTAGAGGATTGCGGCAAGGTCGTCGTCTTCGCGCGGCACATCGGCGAAGTCCTTCGTCGCGCGGTTTGCAGCCTCAATCAGACTTCCGTGGCCGGCGGCGTCCAGCGTCTCGACCGAAGCCCCGCGCTTGGTCGTGATCTCGGTCAAACCGGCGCGCTTGGCCGGATCGCAGACCACGAGCCTGGGCTCGGCATCGCTGATGAAATAATCGAGTTCGGCAAGCGTGTAGGCGGTGTTGAGGGGCAGGTAAACCGCGCCCGCGCGCAGGGTCGCAAGATACAGCAAGAAGTTCTCGACCGATTTCTCCACCTGGACCGCGACGCGATCGCCCGGCTCGACGCCCGCCAGCACCAGGGCATTGGCCAGTTGCGCGGTGCGGTCGAGCATGTCGCCGTAGGACAGCGTCTGACCGTCGGTCTTGATGATGAAGCGCTGCGCCGGAGACGCGATACGCGAACGGATCGTTTCGAACAAGTTCATGACGTGAGACTTCAGGCGTTGTTAGACAAGGGAATGAGATCGCCTGTGGGACCCGGCCGCGCCAGCTTTTTCACCGCGCTCGCTGCCACCACCATGCGGTTCTCGGCGTAAACCTCGTGGTTCTTCTCGATATCATCGAGGTCATACAGGTAGTTCACCATGATGCCATGGGATTGCTGCAATCCGTTTTCGGAGGTGTCGGCAAGATAGTTGATGCGCTCCAGCCGCGCGCCATTGCCGAGATGGAAGCGGGCGACGGCATCCGCGGGGAGTCCGCGCGGATTGCGGGCATGCAGCAGATACCACGCCGCCGCGCGCTTCAAAGGTTCCTCCAAGGCCTCGCGGGCCTCATCGGCCAGCCACCATTCTTCGCCGTCCAGCGCCGACAGCGCCTCGAGATCCTCCCGCGTCAGTGCGCGCAACGAGCTTGTTTGGCGCTCGCGTTTGAGCCAGGCCGCAAAGCCCGGGACCGGGGACAGGGTCACGAACGTCTTGAGGCGCGGATTGTCACGCGAAATCTCCTCGACCACCTGCTTGATCAGAAAATTGCCGAACGACACGCCGGCAAGACCGCGCTGGCAATTGGAAATTGAGTAGAATGCGGCCGTGTCGACCGAATTTGCATCCAGCGATTCGCGATCCGCGGCCAGGATCGGCGCGATCGCCGTCGGAATACCAGCGGTGAGCGCCACCTCGACGAAAATCAGCGGCTCGTCGTTCAACGCCGGATGGAAAAATGCGAAGCAGCAGCGGTCGTCCGGATCGATCCGTCGGCGCAGGTCGTCCCAGCTGCGAATCTTGTGCACTGCCTCGTGCTTGATGATCTTTTCCAGAATGCTCGCAGGCGTCGACCAGTCGATGTTGCGCAGCACCAGGAACCCGCGATTGAACCACGACGAGAACAGGTGAACGAAATCGGTATCCACCACCGCCAGGTCCCGGCGGTGCGCCATGGCGTCGAGCAAGTGTTCGCGCATGCGCACCAGCGCCGCGGTTCCTCCCGGCGCGAGATTGAGCCGCCGGAACAATTCCTGCCGTCGCGGCTCGGCAGCAAGATGGACTTCGGACGCGGTGGCGTCGGTCGGGTTGGCTTGCCAGGCGGAGATCGCCTGCTCCATGCGCGCGCGGTCGGGACCGAACTGCTGCGCCAGCGCTTCAAAGAAGGCGATGCGCGGACCGATCGTCAGCGCGGCATAGCGGTTCAGGATTTCCCGCGCCAGGGCAACGCCGGACGCCTCGCCGCGGCCCGACAGCAGATCTTCGCACAGCACCACGAAATCGGCGGAACGCGTGACGGCATTTGTGCGCCGCGTCAGAAGCTTTTTTCCGCGATCTGAAATTGTTTGCAGCAAGTCCCCAAAAAATGCGCCGTTCATGGAGGTCCAGATACCTAAAGATGGTGCGACGATTTCCCGCCCGGTTATTAGCAGATTTGGTCCCGCGCCCGTCGCTTTTCGAGGTGGTCGTTAAACCTCTGATCAGCTATAGGCTGGGAGGGGATAATAAAGAATAATCGGTGGGCACCATCGAACAGCGGGTGGAAACGCAGGGGGGAGCCGGCGTTACGACGGCTTCGTCCTTGCTCGAGGTCGAAGACCTCCATGTCCAGTTCCTGACCTCGCGCGGGGTGGTCCGCGCGGTGGAGGGGCTGTCGTTTCACGTCGACCCCGGCGAGGTGGTCGCGATCGTCGGCGAATCGGGCTCCGGCAAGTCCGTCTCGGCGTTGTCGATCATGCGGCTGCTGCCGAAAATGACCGCCCGCATCCCGAAAGGCCGCGTAACCTTCGACGGCCGCGACCTACTAAAGCTCTCGGAAGAGCAGATGCGCGAGCTGCGCGGCCGCGATATCTCGATGATCTTCCAAGAGCCAATGACCTCGCTCAACCCGATCCTCACCATCGGGCTGCAGATCACCGAGCCGCTCCGCATCCATCTCGGCATGACCGAGCGGCAGGCGCGCGACCGCGCCATCGAGCTACTCGGGCTCGTCGGCATTCCCGACCCCGCGCGCCGGCTCGAGCAATATCCGCACCAGTTCTCCGGCGGCATGCGCCAGCGCGTGATGATCGCGATCGGGCTGGCCTGCAATCCGAAGCTGATCATCGCCGACGAGCCGACGACGGCACTCGACGTGACCATCCAGGCGCAGATCCTCGAATTGATGAAGGACCTGTCGCGCAAGCTCAATATCGCGCTGATCGTGATCACGCACAATCTCGGGGTGGTCGCCCGCTACGCGGACCGGGTCATCGTCATGTATGCCTCCCGGCTGGTCGAGGAGGGCGACGCCGATGACGTGTTCCACCGCCCCCGCCACCCCTATTCCATGGGCCTGCTGCGGTCGGTTCCGCGGCTAGACCGTCCGCGCGGCGACAAGCTGGAAACCATCGAGGGCCTCCCGCCCAACGCCGCGGCGCCACCGCCGGGTTGCCGCTTCGCACCGCGCTGCCCCTACAGGATCGCGATCTGTGAGACCGAGCCCGCACTGATGCGGACCGATACCGGCGGCCTGACCCGTTGCCACCGGCACCAGGAAATCGCGCAAGGCAGGCTGGTCTGGGCGGCGGCCGCAGCCGGCACCCACCAGACCGCGACCGCGGCCGGTGAGGCGCTGCTGTCTGTGCGGAACCTGACCAAGCATTTCGAGGTGCGCGGCGGACTGCGCGGGGGCAGCGGGACCGTCCGCGCCGTGCAGGATGTCTCGTTCGACATCTATCCGGGAGAGACGCTCGGCCTTGTCGGCGAATCCGGCTGCGGCAAGACCACGGTCGGCCGCCTGGTGCTGAAGCTGGAAGAGCCGACCGGCGGCGAAATCAGGTTCGATGGCCTCGACCTTGCGAATGCAAGCGCCGGCGACATGAAGGCGATGCGCCGCAAGATCCAGGTGATCTTCCAGGACCCCTATTCATCGCTCAACCCGCGCATGACGGTCGGACAGATCATCGGCGAGCCACTGCATGTCTACAAGCTTGTCCCCGGACGCAAGGAGGAACAGGCGCGGGTTGCGCAACTGCTCGAACAGGTTGGCCTGCGTCCGGAGATGGCGACCCGCTATCCGCATCAATTGTCCGGCGGACAGCGCCAGCGCGTCGGCATCGCCCGGGCGCTGGCGATGGAGCCCTCCTTCATCGTCTGCGACGAGGCCGTCTCGGCGCTCGACGTGTCGATCCAGGGCCAGATCATCAACCTCCTGGAAGACCTTCAGCGCCGGCTCGGGCTCGCCTATCTGTTCATCGCGCACGACCTTGCCGTGGTGCGCCACATCTCCATGCGGGTCGTCGTGATGTATTTCGGCCGCGTCATGGAAGTCGCCAACCGCGACACGATCTACAGCGAGCCGTTGCACCCCTACACCAAGGTGCTGCTGGATGCCGCGCCGATCCCCGACCCGACCGTCGAAAAGGGCCGCGAGCCGCGGCTGATCAAGGGCGAATTGCCGTCGCACTTGTCGCCGCCCGCCGGTTGCGTATTCAATACCCGCTGCCCGATGGCGAGCGACGAGTGCCGTCAGATTGTGCCACCGCTGGAGGAGAAGCGGCCCGGCCACTTCGCCGCGTGTATCAAAGTGTAGACCGTCCAACGGCGAACGACAAAAAACATCAAGGGAGAGAAAGCATGACGAGACGACTGGGTATATGGACCGCCGCAATCGCGGCTTGCGCATTTGCGACCGTCACGGCCGATGCGCAGACGCCCAAACGTGGCGGCACTCTCAATTTCGCGATCAGCGCAGAGACCCCGCATTACGACTGCCACGCCAGCGATACCTACGCCACGCTGCATTTCTCGTCACCGTTCTATTCGACGCTGCTGCGCTACAACCTGCCCAAATTTCCCGAGATCGAAGGCGATCTTGCCAAGTCATGGACGGTGTCGCCCGATAATTTGACCTATACGTTCACGCTGCATGATGGCGTGAAATTCCATGATGGCACGCCGCTCACCTCGGCCGACATCAAGGCGACCTACGATCGCCTGCGCAATCCGCCGCAGGGAGTCGTCTCGAACCGCAAGGCGACCTTCAGCGACATCGACGCGATCGAGACGCCGAATCCCCAGACCGTCGTCTTCAAGATGAAGGCGGTGAACGCTTCCATGCTCGATCATTTCGCGAGCCCGTGGAACTGCATCTATTCAGCGAAGGATCTCGCCGCCGATCCGACCAGCCCGCGCACCAAGATCAACGGCACCGGCCCCTTCACCTTCGTCGAGCATGTCAAGGGCAGTCATGTCTCGGGAAAGCGCAACGAGAGCTATTTCAGGAAGGACCTGCCCTATCTGGATTCCTATCGCGGGATCTTCACGCTTCAGGCCGCGGCGATGCTGAACGCGCTTCAGGGCGGCCAGGTGCTCGGTGAATTCCGCGGCGTGTCGCCGGCCGAGCGCGACCGCATGGTCGCTGCAATGGGCGACAAGCTGCGGGTCCAGGAATCGAGCTGGACGCTGAACCTGCTGGTCGCGTTCAACGTCGAGAAGAAGCCGTTCGACGACGTGCGTGTGCGCCGCGCCCTGCTGATGGCGATCGACCGCTGGGGCGGCAGCAAGGGTCTCTCGCGAATCTCGACGCTGCGTTCGGTCGGCGGCGTGATCCGTCCCGGCTCGCCGCTTGCCACGCCCGAGGCCGAACTAGCCAAGCTTCCCGGCTTCTCCAAGGACATCAAGAAGGCCCGCGAGGAGGCCAGGAAGCTGCTTGCCGAAGCGGGCGTGCCGAACCTGAAATTCACGCTGTGGAATCGCAATCTGGCGATGCCCTATACGCCGGCCGGCATCTTCCTCGTGGATCAGTGGCGGCAGATCGGGGTCGAGGTCGAACACAAGCAGTCCGACACAGCCCCCTATCTCGCCGCGCTTCGCGCCGGCAATTACGAAGTGGCGATCGATTTCTCCAATCTGTTCAACGACGACGCCACCCTCGCCTTGACCAAGTTCCTGTCGCACAAGAACAACCCGCTGAACCTGTCGCGCGCCAACGACGCCGAGATTGACGCGCTGTACGAGAAGCAGTTGCGCGAGGGCGATGTGGAAAAGCGCAAAGGCTATATCCAGGCGCTCGAAAAGCGGCTGTTCGAACAGGCCTATCAGCAGCCGCTGCTGTGGTGGCACCGCATCGTGCTGAGCCATAAGAAGGTCATGGGCTGGCAAATGTCGCCGAGCCACAATCTTGGCGCCGACCTCGCCACGGTGTGGATCGACGAATGACAGCCTCGTCCCGGACGCGGTGCAGCATGAGCGGCTGCACCGCTGATCCGGGACCCGTTTCCTCTTAGGCGCGGTTCCGCGGCGGTACCCAGTCGCGCTGCGCTGCGCCCGGATGCGAGACCGAACAATGCTCCGCTATACCGTCCACCGCGTTCTGCTGACCATCCCGACGCTGCTTGGGGTCGCACTGCTCGTGTTCTTCATGCTGCGCGTGGTGCCGGGCGATGTGGTGGAAGTGAAGCTGCGCGGCGACGGCGGCGCGGTCTCGCAGGAAACCATCGAAGCGGAGCGCAAGCGGCTCGGCCTCGACAAGCCGCTGGTGACGCAATTCACCGGATGGATGGCCGGGATGGCCAAGGGTGACCTCGGCATCTCGATGTGGACCGAGCGGCCGGTCATGGAGGAAATCGGCCTGCGGCTCGAATTGTCGCTTCAGGTCGCGATCATGGCCACCATCATCGCCGTGCTGATCGCGATTCCGCTCGGGACCATGGCGGCGCTGTTCCGCGATACCTGGATCGACTACCTGACGCGCATCATTACGATCGGCGGGTTGTCGATCCCGTCCTTCTGGTTCGGCATGCTGATCATGCTGAGCCTGTTATATTTCTTCAACTGGCTGCCGCCCATCACCTTCACGCCGATTTACGAGGATCCGGTGGCCAATCTGACGCAACTGATCTGGCCCGCGCTCGCCGTGGGCTATCGCTATTGCGCGGTGGTTGCGCGCATGATCCGCTCGTCGCTTCTTGAGGTACTGAACGAGGATTATATCCGGACCGCACGCGCCAAGGGCGTGTTCGAAAAACTGGTGATCACCCGGCACGCCTTGCGCAACGCGCTGCTGCCGGCCATCACCGTGATCGGTCTGGAATTCACCTTCCTGATCGGCGGACTTGTGGTCACCGAGCAGGTCTTCAATCTCAACGGCATCGGCCAGTTGTTCGTGCAGAGCGTCGCGCGCAACGATTTCACGCTGATCCAGGGCATGGTGATGCTGATCGCCGCCTTCTATGTGTTCGTCAATCTCGCGGTCGACCTTCTCTATGCGGTATTCGACCCCCGTATCCGCTACGCGTGACCCGCCATGACGATGGTCCTGCCAGCACAATCCGAAGCCGCGCCGCGTGCGCCACGCGGCCCGATTGTGGAATTCTGCCGCCAGCAGCCGCTCGGCGCCGTCAGCTTCGTGATCATCCTGATCATGATGCTGGCCGGCATCTTCTCGCCCTATGTCGCGCCCTATGATCCGCTTGCGATCGACTTCGCCTCGATCCTCAGTCCGCCCTCATGGGAACACTGGTGCGGCACCGACGCCTTCGGCCGCGATATCTGTTCGCGCCTGATCTATGGCTCACGCACCGCCCTCGTGATCGGCTTCACCTCATCGTTTGTCGGCTCGACGATGGGCGCCATTCTCGGCATCGCGTCGGCTTATTTCGGCGGCAAGATCGACAACTGGATCCAGCGGTTCATGGACATCCTGCTGGCCTTCCCGCTGATCGTGCTCGCGCTGGTCGTGGTCGCGGCGCTGCGGCGTTTCGTGGTTGGCGGAGTCGACGTCAACCTGATCTTCGCGATCGCGATCCCGATCATCCCGCGCGTCGCGCGCGTCGTGCGCGCGGCCGCACTCGGCATTCGGGTCATGCCTTATGTCGATGCCGCGCGCGCAGCCGGCTATTCGAACAGCCGCATCATTTTCCGGCACATGGCCCCGAACGTGGTGGCGCCCTATCTCATCATGCTTACGGCCTTCATCGCCCAGGCGATTCTGGCGGAAGCCTCGCTATCGTTCCTCGGGCTCGGAGTGGTCGAGCCGACCGCCGCCTGGGGCCTGATGCTCTCTGGCAATGCCGCCGACTTCTTCCGCGAGGCGCCGTGGATGATCCTGTTCCCCGGCGCGGCAATTTCGCTCGCGGTTTTCGCATTCAACCTATTCGGCGACAGCTTGCGCGATTTCCTCGATCCGCGCTTCAAGGTGTAACGGTGATTGCCAGCTTGGCCGGCAATTCATCCTCTTCGCGTGACCTCTTCTCAGAAACGACAGGTTCCGGATCAGTGCCGGAACAGCATTTGCCGCGTGAATTCGTCGAGATGACGAACCGCCTGCAAGGCAGATTGCAGACGCTCCCGCTCACGTGCCGACAGCCGCTTGACCGCGACGGTGTTGGTCGGCGCCCGCCCTTCGTGGATATCCTCAAGCTGCTGCGACAGGATGAATTCCAGAAATGTCGCCTGCGCGTCGATCAAGCCATCGATGTCGCGATCGCCGCCAAGGCCGAGCGCGCGAAGGCCAAGGAGACGAGCGGGCGTCGCGCGCTCGACAATGTGATGGCGGATCGCCAGCACGGTCGCGGTCGAGACAATTCCGAACAGGCCCGCACGTTTGAGATCGATACGGCCATGCTCGGTGCGAAAGCCGCCGAAGAAGCCGAGCGCCTTCTCGACGTGACCTGACGCCTCCGCCAGAAGCTTTGCAAACTCGACCTTGCCGTTCGCCGCAGCGAAGGCATGGCGCCAGAGCGCATCCGCCAGAGCCAGGTTTCCGTGAACGCCGCGCATATCGAAGAAGATGTCGACGGCGAGCAGATCGGCAGGACGCGAACGGCCGATCCAGTCCGCAATCCGCTCGTGCCAGGTCGCGACCGAACCGCGCCATGCCGCATTGCTCGCCATGACTCCGCCCTTGCAGTACGGCACCCCCACCTCATTGAGGATGTCGGCGACGTGCTGCCCGAGGGTCGCGAACCAGGCATCTTCCTTCCCGCCCGGATCGCCGTGTTCGAAGACGAGCGCGTTGTCCTGATCCATGGCAAGGAGGCTCTCGCCGCGGCCGCCGGAGCCGAGCACGGTCATGGCATAACCGCAGGGCGGCTTACCAAGCCCGGCATCGCGCATCCTGCGCTCGGCGATGAGGGTGGCTTGCCGCGTCAGCGCGCCGAGTTCGCGCGATATGATCGCCGCGATGTCGCGGACCGGCACGTTCTCCGCCAGCAATGAGGCTGCGACATCGCGGAGCTTCGACCAGGCAAGGCCGAGTTCAGGCACGTCCCGCGCCTCGTCGATCTCGTCGCCGAGCGACACCGCCTCGCCGGCACGCAGCCGCAACAGGTCGCGCGCGGACAACGCACCGACCAGGTTGCCCGACTTGTCGACCACCCCGAGATGGCGGATCTTGAGCCGGCTCATGCGCCCGATGGCGCGGTAAACGTAGGCGTCGGCAGCAATGACCGCCAGCGGCTTGCTGACGAACTGCTCGAGCGCGAGCTTGAGAGCCCCCTCACCCTCGATCGCCAGCGCCCGCAGGATATCCCTTTCCGTGACGATGCCGGCGGCGGACGCCGGCAGACGCTCGTGCGCGAGCCCGGGCTGCGCCACAAAGACCGAGGAGATGCGGTTGCGAATCAGTTCGCTCAACGCATCTGCGAGCGTGCGATCCGCGCCGATGATCTTCGGCGGGCTGCTCATCACTTCGCGGACACGGTGCCGATAAGGATAAGTGTCGAGCCGCTCGAGCGGAGTCTGCGGCTGCTCGCGCACCGGCGCGTCCGCCACTTCGGCCCAACCCGCACGATGCTGTTTCTCAAGAACATCGGTGAGGGCGCGGCAAGCTTGCATCGCCTCGGCCAAGGTCCGGATGCCCTTGCCGCGCAAATGTGGGATCAGCGCATTGAAAATATGCGCCGTCGTCAACGCATCGCCAAGCGCCGAGTGGCGGTCGGTGATCTCGACGCCGAGCCAGCTCGCAAGCTGTTCAAGCGACAGGCCGCCGAAATTGGGCTCCGCTACAAGCATCAGGAGCTGAGTATCGAGCGCTTTCGGACGTTTCCATTCAACACCGCTGCGTGCGCATTCCCGCTGCATGATGGCAAAGTCGAAGCCAAGCGTGTGGCCGACGACCACGGCATCACCGGTAAAGTCCGTGAAATCCCGCCAGACCTTCGCAAAGTCAGGCGCATCGGCGACCATGCTGTCGTCGATTCCGTGGATTGCACTCGATTGTGGAGGAATCGGCACCGGCGGCCGCACCAGCCGACGGAACGTGCGGCCTGCATCGACCTGCCCCCTGACCATCCTGACTGCGCCGATCTCGACGATGAAGGACTTGCGGGGATCGAGCCCGGTGGTCTCGGTGTCGATGACCACCGCATCGAGAGAAATCAGTGGGGTGGCATTGGCGGCCGCGGCCATGGCCGTGCTCCCTGCGAAATGCTAGGTCTCGCCGCGCAACTGCGCAACCATCGCGGCGGCATCCATGCGCTTTCCCAGTTCTTCGTGAACTTTGACGAGCTGCAACTGCATGAAGCCACGCGCGGTCGGCGCATCGGGTGTGAGAAACGGCTTATCGAACGGCATCATTTCGAAATAGCGCTCGGCAAACGGGACCGGGATGTCGATGACACGTTTGGGCGGATGGGTGGACAGCCGCTCCAGATGCAACGAGAGGTCGGCCCGGCCCGCAGCCCATTCCTCTTCAGTCAGGGCGGTGGGGCGCGAATAGCGGTCCCGCACCGACAGGACGAGACTGATGAGCGGATCAAGAACGCTGCGGCGATCGCCTCCGCTATGCGGCGCCAGGATCGCCTCAACGGTCTCGCCCATCATTGCGAGCCCGAGCGGAAAGGCGCGCCATCGCGACCGATCGAGCGCGCCCTGGAAGCCCTCATCGGCCAGCATCACCTTTGAATAAGGTCCCGACCGCGCACGCGCATAGTCGAAGATGCCCTTCTGAACGAGAAACGCCGCCTGCTCATCGATGAAATCGGCGAGTTGATCTGGCGTCTCGATCGGCGGTTTGCGGCGCAAAAAATCGAAGAGTCCCATTCGTTCATTCCGTCGCGTAACCGCGGTTTCGCGTAAGTGCATTCCGCCGGAGCGATTCATCTCGCACATGCGAAGGCACCCGTTCGACCAAAGACTAGCAAGTCGGAAGGGTAAAAGCCGCAATTTGGCCGAAAGTCTTATAAGGGCGCGGCCTCACTCAATGTTAATTTTTCGTAGCGTGCCGGTAGCGCGGCGAAACGATCGCGCGCCGGCCAGCGGCAAGCCGGGGAGGTGCCGCAATTGCCGGGACAACCGGTTCTCCCCGAACAGACACGTCCGGATGCGCGCGTCCGGTTACAGGAGGGAGGGCGACCCACCCATGTCACAGCAGACAACAACCAACGTTACGTCCGCCAATGACGAGGCTCATTGGCAGAAGACGACCAACCTGATGTGGACGCATCTCGCGATCTGGTTCTTCTTTGGCTACGTCATTCACCTATTCGCGCCAGTCCTGAACAAGATCGTGATTCTCGGTTTCCCGCTCGGCTTCTACATGGCCGCGCAAGGTTCGCTGATCGCGTTTGTGGCCCAGCTTTTCGTGTTTGCGAAACAGCAGGACCGGATCGACCGCGAATTCGGCGTCGCCGAAGACGATTGAGGGAGAAAACAACATGGCTACTCCCACCAGAACCGGCGCTGACGACTTCATCAGCAATCTCGGCAAGATCTACGGACTCTACACCGGCGGCTTTCTCGCCTTCGTGATCCTGCTTGCCATCCTCGAACAGGTCGGCGTGCCCAACAGAGTGCTGGGCTATCTGTTCGTGTTCTTCACCATCGCGGTCTACGCCATCATCGGCATTCTCTCGCGAACGGCTCAGGTCTCCGAATATTACGTCGCGGGCCGGCGCGTTCCGGCGCTCTATAACGGCATGGCGACCGGGGCCGACTGGATGTCGGCGGCGTCCTTCGTCGGCATGGCCGGCACCTTGTTCCTGCTCGGCTATGACGGACTCGCCTGGGTGCTCGGCTGGACCGGCGGCTATGTGCTGGTATCGGTGCTGGTCGGCCCGTATCTGCGCAAGTTCGGAGCCTATACCGTTCCCGACTTCATGGCCTTCCGGTTCGGCGGCAACTTCGCCCGCTTCCTGGCCGTGATCGTGCTGGTGTGCTGCTCCTTCACCTATGTGACGTCGCAGATCTACGGCACCGGCATCATCGCCGCCCGCTTCCTTGGCATGCAGTTCGAGGTGGCGGTGTTCGTCGGTCTTGCCGGCATCCTGCTCTGCTCGATGCTGGGCGGCATGCGGGCGGTCACCTGGACTCAGATCGCCCAATACATCGTGCTGATCGTGGCCTACCTGACCCCGATCGTGATCCTGTCGACCAAGCAGTACGGCATTCCGCTTCCGCAACTGACCTACGGACAGGCGCTGGCCGAAATCGCGGCGCGCGAACAGCAGATGCTGAAGGACGGACTGGCGGCGGCGGGGCAGCTCAAGCCGCATATCCAGCCTTGGCTGACCTATACGCCGCTCAACTTCTTCGCGATCATCTTCTGCATGATGGTGGGCACCGCGTCGCTCCCGCACATCCTGATGCGCTACTTCACCACGCCGTCGGTGCGCGAAGCGCGTAAGTCGGTGGCGTGGTCGCTGTTCTTCATCTTCCTGCACTACTTCTCGGCGCCGGCCTATGCGGCGTTCTC
>JBIQKQ010000014.1:0-35347 GCA_044506365.1 Hyphomicrobiales bacterium | reverse complement strand
GTCATGCGCTGCGCGAGCACGCCGGCATGCGGTGACACCCGATCATAGGGCAGGCAATCCCAGGCCGGGAATTCCAGCCGCTCGATTTCGGGCGCAAAAAACGCAAGGCCGCGGGCCAGCGCCGCCATCCGCGGCCCGTCGCGGCAGACCACCACGAGGCTGACAGCGGGCGGTTCTCGTCCGCCGGCGACCGCCCGCGCGAGATCGGCAACAACCATGCCTTCGGCGCCATCGGCGACACCGGACAGGGTCAGCGGCTTGCCGCTTTTCAGCAGCTCGGCAGGAGACCGCACCATCAGCAGCCGTCCCGGTTATGGAAACGGCTGATCCGCTGCAGCAGCTCCGAGCGATAGTCTTCGGGAACCTCGCATTCGCCACTCACCCAAGCGTAGAGGTCGTAATCGGGCACGTCGAGCAGCCTTTCGTATTCATCCAGGTCGCCGTCGGAGAGATCGGCGATATGCGCATCGGCGAAACGGCCGAGGAGGAGATCGGTTTCCCGAATACCGCGATGCCAGGAGCGGAACAGGAGCCGCCGCTGCCGTTCGTTCAATCCTTCGCTCGATCGTGTCATCCCGGTCATGTCCGCCACCAGCAAACGCCAAAAGCCCGGACGGGCCGGGCGGGCGTATATAGACATGGGAAATGCGGCTGTCAGCCCATTCGCTTTCACTGCAAACCTGTGCTGTCCTGTGCGTTCACCGAGGCGTAAGCGGAAGTCCGCTCCCGCTTGCGTTGGAGACGAACGGCTTCGGGCGAAAGTCCAATGCGACCTACAATCCTCGATCCGTTCTTTGCGGCAATCACAACGCTTCCGGGCATCGGTCCCAAGCTCGAAAAGCTGTATCGTCGCCTGCTCGGCCGCGATGCGGAGCCGCGAATCATTGATCTCCTGTTCCACCTGCCATCCGGTGCGATCGACCGGCGCGCCCGCCCGAAACTGCGTGAGGTCGAGCCCGGCACTGTCGTGACCGTCAAGGTCACGGTCGACCGCCACCGTCCGGCGCCGCCGGGGCGGGATCGCGCTCCGCATCTGATCTATGCGAGCGACGAGACCGGCGATCTCGTCATCACCTATTTCCGCGCCCGCCGGGACTATCTCGAAAAGCTCTTCCCGGTCGGCGAAACCCGCTACGTATCCGGCACGACCGCTTTCTATGATGGCATGCTGCAGATGGTGCATCCGGACCGCGTGGTCGACGAGAAGGGACTCGCCGCGCTGCCGATGATCGAGCCGGTCTATCCGCTGACCGAAGGCGTCACCGCGAACATGATCGTCAAGGCGATGGATGCGGCGCTGACAAAAATGCCGGCGCTGCCGGAATGGCAGGATGGTGCCTTCCTCGCCCGTCACGGTTTTCCCGATTTCGCGGCGGCGCTCACCACCATGCACCGGCCGCGCACCATGGACGACATCGCACCTGAAGGCGTGGCGCATAGCCGGCTCGCCTATGACGAATTACTGGCAAGCCAGCTCGCGCTTGGGCTGATGCGGGCGCATAACCGAAAGCGCGCTGGCCGCGCGCATGCCGGCGACGGCCATCTGCGCCGGGCGATCATGGCGGCGCTGCCCTATTCGCTGACGCTGTCGCAACACCGCGCGCTCGACGCCATTGTCGGCGATCTCGGCAAACCGGAAAGGATGGTGCGCCTCCTGCAGGGCGATGTCGGATCGGGAAAGACCGTGGTGGCGCTGCTGGCCGCGGCCGCGGTAATCGAAAGCGGACGTCAGGCCGCGCTGATGGCGCCGACTGAAATCCTCGCGCGCCAGCATTTCAACACCATCGCACCGCTCGCCGCGGCGGCCGGGATCGATGCGGCGATCCTGACCGGCCGGGAGCGCGGCAAGGACCGGGCCGCCCTGCTCGACCGGCTCGCGTCAGGGGACATACAGACGCTGGTCGGCACCCACGCGCTGTTCCAGGACGACGTCACATTCCGCGACCTCGCGCTGGCGATCGTCGACGAGCAGCACCGCTTCGGCGTGCATCAGCGGCTTGCCCTCGCCAGCAAGGGCGAAGCGGTGGACATGCTGGTGACGACGGCAACGCCGATCCCGCGCACCCTGGTGCTCACCTATTTCGGCGACATGGATATATCCGAACTGCGCGAGAAGCCGGCCGGCCGCCAGCCGGTCGATACCCGCACCGTTCCGCTCGACCGGCTGGCCGAGGTCGTGGACGCAGTCGGCCGCGCCCTGCGCGATGGTCAGCGCGTCTACTGGGTCTGCCCGCTCGTGGAGGAATCGGAGACCAGCGACCTCGCCGCCGCCGAGGATCGCTTCGAGGCGCTTCGAAAGCGTTTCGGCGATGCGGTCGACCTCGTGCATGGAAAGATGCGCGGCTCCGACAAGGATGAAGCGATGCGGCGCTTTTCGGTCGGTGAGACCCGGCTGCTCGTCTCGACGACCGTGATCGAAGTCGGCGTCGACGTGCCGGAGGCGACCGTCATGGTGATCGAGCACGCCGAACGCTTCGGGCTTGCGCAGCTTCACCAGTTGCGCGGCCGCATCGGCCGTGGCCACGGCAAGTCGACCTGCCTGCTGCTTTACAGGGCGCCACTCGGCGAGACAGCCAAGGCGCGGCTCGCCATCATGCGCGAAACCGAAGACGGCTTCCGCATCGCCGAGGAAGACCTGAAGCTGCGCGGCGAAGGCGATGTGCTCGGCACGCGCCAGAGTGGCATGCCGGCCTTCCGCATCGCCTCGGCCGAGGCGCACGGGCATCTCCTTCCGGCCGCCCGCGACGACGCCCGCTTGATCCTGTCGCGCGATGCCGCGCTCGACAGCGAGCGCGGCAAGGCGCTGCGGATCCTGCTCTACCTGTTCGAGCGCGACGACGCGATCCGGCTCATCGACGCCGGCTGAACTATTCGCCGAGCGGATTTGGACCGAACCGGTTGGGTCCCGGCGTGCCGCGCGAAGCCCACCAGATGATCAGCACGATGGTGCCGATCAGCGGCACGAAATGCAAAAGCTGCCACCAGCCGCTCCGGTCGATGTCATGCAGGCGGCGTGCCCCAACTGCGAGATTCGGAATGATGGTCGCGAGCGTGAACAGCGAGTTGATCGGCATGTAGCTTTCGGCGCCGAAAACCGCGTAATCGATGCCTGCCGTCACCAGCCCTGCCAGGAACACGAACAGGACCCAGTACCAGAACGCCGAACGCTGAGCGCGTCCGTTGAAATTCGCGTAATTCTGAAAGCCGGAAGAAATAGCCTCGCTGAAGTTCATCGCCCCGTCTCCCCCATTGATGAAACCACGCAGGTACTACGCAACAGGCTCCTTCGTCTTGTCGTCGCGCGCAGACTGAGCGCTGCGCGCGGCGGCCGCCATCGCGGCAAATTCATTCTGGTTGCCGTTAGGCGCCTGCGCGCCGGGCTGGATCATGCCGGCGGACATGATCAAGGTTGCCGCCTGCTCGACGGGAATCTCGAGCTCGATAATATTCTTGCGCGCAACATAAAAGAAGAAGCCGGTGGTCGGATTGGGCGTGCACGGCAGGAATACCGAAACCTGATCCTCTTCGCCCGGCAGGCGCCTCGCGATCTCGGCGCTCGGCGGCTGCGAGATGAACACCAGCGACCACATGCCGGGCGCAGGGAATTCGACCAGCCCCACCTTGCGAAAGCTTGTCCCCGATTTCGAGAACAGCATCTGGAAGACCTGCTTCACCGTCTTGTAGATCGGCCGCACGATCGGCATCCGGTCGATCAGACGGTCGCCGAGCTGGATCAGCGTCCGGCCGACGAGGTTGTGCGTGAGAAAGCCAAGCAACGTCAGTGCAATGACCGCGATCACAAGGCCGGAGCCCGGGATTTTCAACGGCAGGTAGGTTTCCGGACGGTAGGCCTCCGGGATCAGCGGCCGCACCAGGCCATCGACCCAGGTCACGAACGCCCAGATCAGCCACATGGTGATGGCAACGGGCCCTGCGACGACGAGACCGGTCAGCAGGTAGTTGCGCAACCGCGCGCCGAGGCCATGCGGCGGCAGGTCGGTTTCGATGATATCGGGAGGCGTCTGTTCGGTCATGCGAGCGTTTTGGCGGCCTCCTTGACCGCCATCTATAGCCCAGTCGCGGCGCTTTGCGGCGATGGTGTGGCCGATTATTCCACCGTCACCGATTTGGCGAGGTTTCGCGGCTGGTCAATGTCGGTGCCAAGCGCGACAGCCGCGTAATAGGCCAGAAGCTGGACCGGGAGCGCATAGACCAGCGGCGTCACCGAATTGGGCACATCCGGCAGCGTGATGGTGGTAACCCCCGGCATCGCCGCTTCGGCGGCCCCCCTGGCATCGCTCAGAAGGATGATCCGGCCGCCGCGGGCCGCGACCTCCTGCATGTTGGAGACGGTCTTTTCGAACACGAGGTCATGCGGGGCGGTTACGATCACCGGCATCGCTTCGTCGATCAGCGCGATCGGTCCATGCTTGAGTTCGCCCGCGGCATAGCCTTCGGCATGGATATAGGAGATTTCCTTCAGCTTGAGCGCGCCCTCGAGCGCGAGCGGATAGCTCGTGCCGCGGCCCAGATAGAGCACGTCGCGGCTCTTGCTGATGTCGCGCGCCAGCAATTCGATCTCGCCTTCGAGCTTGAGCGCCTCGTTCATGTGACGCGGCACCTCGATCAGCGCATGCACGAGCTTGCGCTCGTCCGCTTCGCTGAGCGTGCCGCGCGCACGGCCCGCGGCGATGGCGAGACAGGCCAGAACCGCAAGCTGGCAGGTGAAAGCCTTGGTCGAGGCGACGCCGATTTCGGGACCCGCAAGCGTCGGCATGATGACGCTGCTTTCGCGGGCGATGGTCGAGGACTGCACGTTGACCACGCCCAGCACATGCTGGCCCTGCTCTTTGGCGTAACGCAGCGAGGCGAGCGTATCGGCGGTCTCGCCGGACTGCGAGACAACGATCGTCAGGTCACCCTCGCGCAGCGGCGCCTCGCGATAGCGGAATTCGGAGGCCACATCGATCTCGACCGGCAGCCGCGCGTACCGCTCGAACCAGTATTTTCCGACAAGGCCGGCATAATAGGCGGTGCCGCAGGCCGAGATTGATACGCGCTCGAGCGCCTTGAAATCGAATGGCAGCGTGGCCGGCAAGGCGACGCGCTCGTTCGCCATGTCGAGATAATGCGAGAGCGTGTGCGCGACCACTTCGGGCTGTTCGTGAATTTCCTTCGCCATGAAATGGCGATGGTTGCCCTTGTCGATCAGGAAGGCCGAGCCGGTGGTTTTGATCTGCTGGCGCTTGACCGGTTTGTCGTCGATATCGAAGATCTCGACGCTGCCGCGCCGCATGATCGCCCAGTCGCCCTCTTCGAGATACGAGATCGTATCGGTGAACGGGGCGAGCGCCAGCGCGTCGGAGCCGATATACATTTCTTCCGTGCCGTGGCCGATCGCGAGCGGCGAGCCCTTGCGCGCGCCGATCATCAGATCGTCTTCGCCGGCGAAGATGAAGGCGAGCGCAAAAGCGCCGCGCAGCCGCGGCAACGCCGCGCGCACCGCTTCGACCGGCGACTTGCCCTTCTTCATCTCCTCGGTGACGAGATGGGCCACCACTTCGGTGTCGGTCTCGGTGCCAAAACGCGCCCCCTGCTTTTCAAGCTGCGCGCGCAGTTCGCGGAAATTCTCGATGATGCCGTTATGCACGACCGCGAGGCGCTCGGTTGCGTGCGGATGGGCGTTGTTCTCGGTCGGCTTGCCGTGTGTCGCCCAGCGGGTGTGGCCGATGCCGGCGAGGCCGGACAACGGCTCGCGGCCGAGCCGGTCCTGCAGATTCCTGAGCTTGCCTTCGGCCCGGCGGCGTTCGAGGCGGCCGTTCTCAACCGTCGCGATACCGGCAGAGTCGTAGCCGCGGTATTCCAGCCGCTTCAGCGCGTCGACGAGCTGACCTGCGACCGGTTCACGCCCAAGAATTCCGACGATTCCGCACATTCCGTGCAAATCCCCCGCCCAATACCCTCGATGCCCTCGCTCGTTAGACAAGCATCCGCCGGGCCGCGGAAATCACAATGCATTTCGAACCTGCAACCGGTCGGCGGCGGGACGCTCAACCCGGGTCCTTCTTGCCCGTGGCCTTGAGGCTGCGCAAGCGCGAGGCCCAGCCTTCCTTAACGACCTGCCGCACCCGCCCGAGCGCCAGCGAATCCGCCGGCACGTCGTCGGTGATCACCGAACCGGAGCCGATATAGGCGCCGTCACCGATCGTTACCGGGGCGACCAAGGCGGAGTTCGATCCGACGAATGCTCCCTTGCCGACCTCGGTACGATGCTTGGCCGCACCATCGTAGTTACAGAAAATCGTGCCGGCGCCGATATTGGCGCCCGCGCCGACTCGACCGTCACCGATATAGGCCAGATGGTTGGCTTTGGCGCCGTCCTCGAGCACCGCTGCCTTCATCTCTACGAAATTTCCGAGCTTTGCGCCTTTCCCCATCCGCGCACCCGGGCGAAGCCGCGCAAAGGGGCCGACTTCCGCACCCTCTCCGATATGCGCGCCGGTCAAATGCGAAAAGGAATGGATCACCGCACCCGCCTCGACGGTGACGCCCGGGCCGAAAAAGACATAGGGCTCGATCGTGACGTCGCTCGCAAGTTTGGTGTCGGCCGACAGGAATACGGTTTCGGGCGCGATCATGGTGACGCCGGCATCGAGCGCGGCCTGCCGCAACCGCTGTTGCAGCAGGCTTTCCGTTTCCGCGAGTTGGGCTTTGGTGTTGACGCCTCTCACATCGTCCTCCTCGACTTCGACGGCAACCGCATGCAGCCCCGCCTCCCGCGCGAGCACTACCGCGTCGGTCAGATAGAATTCGGACTTGGCGTTGGCATTGCCGATACGGTCCAGCAGCGCGAGCGCATGCCGTCCGTCAAGCGCCATCAGCCCGCCATTGCACAGCCGGATCTCCCGCTCGGCTGCGCTTGCATCGTGATGTTCGCGTATCGCAACCAGCCGGTTTTTCTCGATAATGAGACGGCCATAACCGGTCGGGTCGGCCGGACTGAAGCCCGCGACCGCAACCGCGGCGCCATCGGCAAGCGCCGCGCGCAGCCGTCGCAATGTCGACGGCTGGATCAGCGGCGTGTCGGCGAACACCACCAGAATGTCGTCAAAACCACGCTCGAGCGCGTCCCGCGCCGCCAGCACGGCGTGGGCT
Organism: Hyphomicrobiales bacterium; assembly: GCA_044506365.1. Classification (GTDB taxonomy): domain Bacteria; phylum Pseudomonadota; class Alphaproteobacteria; order Rhizobiales; family Xanthobacteraceae; genus Pseudorhodoplanes. Next base: position 28,192 of record JBIQKQ010000014.1, on the reverse strand, counting down.
GTTCCGAGCCGATGCGTCTGTCTGGCAATGCCGGCGTCGGGAAACACGCGCGCGGCCTCCTTCACGACCGCGTCGTGATCCGGGCCAACCACGACCACGCAGTCGGCCGCCCCGGCCCCCGCGACCGCGCGCAGCACATGCGCCAGCAGCGGCTCGTTGCCAATCGGGTGCAGCACCTTGGGCAGGGCCGAGCGCATGCGCGTCCCCTCGCCCGCCGCCAGCACCACCGCCAGACATGTCCGCTCTGTCATTCCGATCCCCGAAAGTTCGGCCCGCCTCATAACCCGCCCGGATAGCCCGGAAAAGCCGCCTTCGCGGACCGGCGCCGGCGGCTTCCTGCTAGATTCCCCCAAATGATTCGCAGCGATGGCCGAAAGTCACCGTCCTCTCCTGCGCCGGCCGCGCCGCTGGCGGAGGACGGCGCTGCCGATTCCGGGGTCCTCGTTCATCTCGGGCTGTGGGCCGGTGCCGCGGCGGCATGCCTGCTGGTGGCCGCGATCGCCACCCGAACCGAGACCGGACAGGCCCGTCTCGCGGCCGCTTATGTGGCGCTGACCGGACAGGCGGACATCGAGGATCCGCAATCGGCCGAGCGCAGGCGTCAGATCGAGGACGCCCAGCGGACCGCCGAAACCATCCGCACGCTCACCAAGGACCGCGACCGGTTGCTGGCGCGGATGGCCGCGCTCGAACGCAACTATGAAGATGTCACCGGCTCGATCGGCAAACTCGCCAGCGCGGCGAGGCCGCCCACCGAGCCGATGACGCCAGCGGCAAGCCCGCCGTCGCCCGACGAGCCCGCAAGCGCTCCGGCCGCGCCGCCGGCGACCGTTCCTGCGCAGGCGCCGGTTGCTGCTGTCGCAGCCGTTGCAGCCGCTCCCGCTCTTCAGGAGCCGGTCGATAGGAAGGGCGCGTTCGGGGTCGATGTGGGCGGCGGGCCGAACCTTGCGGCGCTGCGCGCGGCCTGGGACCGTGTCCGGCGCAGCCATGCCAAGCTGCTGGATGGCCTCCAGCCGGTGATCGCGGTGCGGGATGGCCGCAGCGGACAGGTCGACCTGCGGCTGGTCGTCGGGCCGATCGGCGACGCCGCCGGTGCGGCGAGGCTTTGCGCCGCGCTCGCGGCCGCCGGCTTGTCCTGCCAGCCGACAACGTATGACGGCCAGCGCCTCGCCTTGCGCTGACGCGCGCCTTGTTGCCGCCTGCCCCGGCCGGCATAGTGGCGTGCATGATCTCCCGTCCGCTATTCGCGCCGACCGCCCGTCAGACCAACTGGCTGATCGTGCTCGGCTTCGTGTCGCTCGGCTATGCGCTTTACCTGCGCTATCTCACGATCGAGCTATCCAGCGTCGGGCTCGCCTGCCAGGGCGGACTGCAGACTTGGCTCTGCGCCACGCGCAAGCTGGTCATGATCCTATTCAATCATTCGGTATTCGGCTGGGTGGCGCTCGGTGCGGCCCTCGTGAACCTCATCCGGCCGACGCTTCCAATCTTCGCGCTAGCGCTCGCCGCCGCGGCCTTTGGCGTCGTTCTTTATAATGTCAGCTTGTCGGCGCTGGCCGCCGCGCTTCTGATCCTCAGCTTTGCGCGGCCCGTGACAAGCGAAAGCGAACAAGACTGAGCGCAAGGACGAGCAGCAGCACGCACAGCCACACCGACTGCCAGTTGGCAAAGCCCTCATTGAAGACAATGTAGATCGCCGACAGGGCGAGCGTCGCTGCGGCGATCCGCTCGGCGGCCCTGCTGCCGTTCTCGGCATTGCGGGCCGCGTAGGCGACGAGCGCAATCGGGACAACTGCGGCAGTCAGGGGCGCGAACGGAAAGTCCTTGTAGCGCGGATCGAACACCAGCCCGAGCGCGACCTGAATGGCGATCACGCTGGTCGCAGCGACCAGAAGGCCCGCCATCCATTGCGTGCGCGAGATCACGGCCTCACCCCGCCCGGCGAGCACGTCCGCAAAGGATGGCAGGCCCTCGCCGCGAACCAGCAGGATCGCAAAAATCACCGGCGTCACGACCGCCGCGGCGACCAGCGCAGCCGAACGCAGCCAGCCGCCGATGCCGAGGCTTTCATAGAACATCAGTTCGACCGCCCAGCCGACCATGCTGCCGCCGGCCAAGGCGATCGCCGCGATCGCGATCCATCCTGCCCGTGAGACCTCCCGTCGCCGGCTCCACAATGCCGCAGCGAAGATCAGCGCTGCGAATGCGATACCGCCCGCCGCCTGCTGCCGCCAGAAGGCATGATCGGAGACAGGCTGCCCCCAGGCGAATTTCGGCTGGCGGCTGGCGTCATCGAAGAGCCCCCAATAACCGCCGACCGTGCCTTCGAGCTGCCGCTTCCACGGCTGGTCGAATGCTTCGATCACGTTGACGCGGTAGCCGTTGCGCTTGGCGACCGCCAGCACCTCCTGAACCACGCGCGCCTGGTTCGAAAGCGATGGTAATGCGCCTTCGCGCATGCGGCCGGCGCTCGGCCAGCCGGTCTCGCCGATCAGAATCTCCTTGCCCGGAAACGCAGCCGCCATCCGTTCGCGGATCGACTCAATGTGAGCCGCCGCACTCTCGGCCGGAATCGGGAAATCCTCCCAGTAAGGAAGGATGTGAATGGTCACGAAATCGACGGCGGAGGCGAGGTCGCGATGGCGCAGCCAGAATTCCCAGACATCGGCATAAGTGACCGGCATGCCGGTCCTGCTTTTCACCTCGCGAAGAAATGCGGCGACATTGTCCGCCGAGAGCTCGCCCCGCAGCAGCACTTCATTGCCGACCACCACGGACTGGATCACGTCCGGATACTGCCGTGTCAGCCGGACGACGGTTTCGACCTGCTCGCGGTTCTTCTCCGGGTGGCTGGACAGCCACAGCCCCTGGATGACCTTCAGTCCGCGGCGCCGGGCGATCTCCGGCACCTGATCAAGGCCGTGCTCGATCGAATAGGTCCTGATGCAGTCGGTCAGAGACTTGAGCCGGGCAAGATCATCCTCGATCTGCGCAGCTCCGATATGGGTATCCGCTTGCAGCGGCGACTGATTGCCGCGAAACGGCGCATACGAGACGCATTGCAGCTTCTCGCCCGCAGCGTCGGATGCCGGCATCGCGACCGGCCGGCCGAGCCACCACCAGAACAGCGCGATCGATGTTGCAACTGCAACCAGAAACAAGGCGGGGATCAGGGTCCCGGTTAACGTACGTTCATGCATCTGGGCGACGTCCGAGCTGCTGCAGGCCGTGGTCTCTGCTTCGCCTTCGCATGAACAGCGGCCAACGCCAACGCGCAATGCGCGCGCGAGCGTCCACCGCTTGAGCATGCTGGACAAACCTGCGGAAAGGCGGAAATCTCACACCGTCGGCCGAAGCCGTATTGCGGACGGAATCCGATGTAAACTCCAGACCTTCAGCCAACCGCCATCACACGAACGCGCCAGAGAAATTCGCCATCATGTCTTTCCGTTTCTCGCGAGCCCTGCCTCTCCTCTGTCTCGCCGTCTGCATCGGCTCCGCACCGGCCATCGCCCAGAACGAGGCGGCCGACAAGGCGAAGCAGCAGGCCGCCGAGCAGGCAAAGAAGGAAGCGCAGCGGCTGAACGATCTGGCCGAAGTCGCAAAGCAGATGACCGGCCCGGCCGGCAATCCGGAATGCGTCTGGATCGGACGTCGCGTGGTGCATCGGCTGTTTCAAGACGATCTTGATACCGCCTTCCGCCACATGGACCTGTATGACCGTTTCGGATGTCCCGGCGGTCACATCCAGGCCGCGTTCCGCTGCGTCGTGATGCAGGGTCCAACCGTTGATCCGAAGGCTCAGGAAAACATCCTCGCGCGCGTTCATTCATGTTGGGTTAATCCAGCGGCACCGCCGGCGCCGGCCGCTGCGTCAAACACGCCCGCTCCCGGAACCACCACGCAGTAACAGCGTTTAGGTCGAGCGAAACGGCGTCAGCGTCATCAATTCGCCATGCCGCGATGCGATTGAAAATCTAGCTCACCTGAGCTATCTGACTGTCGTAGCAGGCGCTTGTCCCAGGGGACGGGGCGGCGACCTTCACCCAGCCCCGCTTGGTTTCGCGTTCCATGCGCCTCGTCGCGGTCGTCGTCGCGCTCGTTGCCTGCGTGCATACGGGTCTGTGGGCATTATCCGAAAAGCGAATTCCGGCTCCGGAGATCCACGGTCCGCTTGCGAGCGTGTCTTACGGTAAGCATCCGGACAAGCAGGTCGGGGCCGATGAGATTCGGTCCGACCTCGCAATGCTTGCGCCGTACACACGCGCGGTGCGCACCTATTCATCCACCAACGGACTGGAAATGGTCCCGCCGCTCGCGGCTCAGACGGGACTGCGCGTCACAGCCGGCGCCTGGCTCGGCGGAAGCCTCGACGACTCCGAATGGCAGGGCAAGGGGCCGGACGCCTCCAACGGCAAGCGCTACCGAGAGCGGATTGCTGCGCGTGCGCGCAACTCCGCCGAACTCCAAGCGGTGATCGAGGTGGCCCGGAAGAACTCCAATATCGAAGGACTGGTGCTGGCCAACGAGGCCATCTACCGCGGCGAAACGATCCTGTTTGACAACGAGACCCTGTCGCCGGAAGAGGTCAATCTGGTCCGCGCGGCGGCGCAGGTCTCGAAAGCTGAAGAGACCCGGGTCAAGGAGAGGATCAATGTCGGCCGCCTGATCAAGGCCATTCGCGACGTGAAGCGCCAGGTCTCGGTGCCGGTCACCACCGGCGAAATCTGGAGCGTGTGGCGCGATCATCCTGAACTGGTCGCCGCCGTCGACTATATCGCAGTCCATATCCTGCCCTATTGGGAAGGCGCGCCGGACCAGTCGGCGGTCGACGCTGCGATCGGCGGCTATAACCAGCTGCGCCAGATGTATCCGGGCAAGCGCATTGTGATCGCCGAATTCGGCTGGCCGAGCGCGGGCTACAATTTCAAGCTGGCGCAGCCCGGTCATTTCGAGCAGGCGCATGTGATCCGTGATTTCATCGCGCGCGCCACTGCGATGGGGATCGACTACAACATCATCGAGGCGTTCGATCAGCCGTGGAAAATCTCCGAAGGCAGCGTCGGCGCCTATTGGGGATTGTTCAACGACGCGCAGAAGCAGAAATTCTCCTGGACCGGCGCCATCACCGATCCGGATTTCCGAAAGCTCGCATTGCTCGCCGTTCTTCTCGGGGTGTTGTTCTCGCTGCCGCTCCTAGCGATGCGCGTGACGCTCACCGAGTCGCTGGTGCTCGCTGCGGCCGCGCATGTCGTCGGCGCCTGGTTCGCGGCCGTGTTCGCATTCTGGAACGGACACTATTTCGTCTGGGGCGAAGCGCTCGCGCTCGGTCTCGGCGTCGTGCTGCTGGTCCCGCTGGTGCTGATCGCGATGGCCCGGATCGAAGAGATCGCCGCCATCGCATTCGGACGCAAGCCGCGCCGCCTCCTGCAGGTCGCCTCGCCGCCGCTTGCGCCCGCGGAGACCGGCTACACGCCGAAAGTCTCGATCCATGTGCCGGCCTACAAGGAAGAGCCGGAGATGCTGAAGGCCACGCTCGATGCCGTGGCAGGGCTGAACTATCCGAATTTCGAATGCATCGTCATCATCAACAACACACCGGACCCTCATTACTGGGAGCCGATCGAGGCGCATTGCAAAACGCTCGGCGAGCGATTCATCTTCCTGCGCGAAGACAAGGTTGAGGGCTTCAAGGCCGGTGCGCTGCGCATCGCGCTTGAAAGAACCGCGCCTGACGCCGAGATCATCGGCATCATTGACGCCGATTACGTGGTCGCGCCCGGCTGGCTCTCCGATCTCGTCCCGGCTTTTGCCGATCCCAAGGTCGGTCTCGTCCAGGCGCCGCAGGAGCATCGCGACGGCGACCGCAGCGTCATGCACTACGCCATGGCCGGCGAATATTCCGGCTTCTTCGACATCGGCATGGTCGAGCGCAACGAAAAGAACGCGATCGTGGTGCATGGCACGATGTGCCTGATGCGACGCGAGGCGCTGGAAGCGGCCGGCAACTGGTCAAGCGATACGATCTGCGAGGATACCGATCTCGGGCTGACGATGCTCGAACTCGGCTGGAGCACGCATTACACCAACCGCCGCTACGGCTTCGGTCTTTTGCCCGACACCTTCGGCGCCTACAAGAAGCAGCGCCATCGCTGGGCTTATGGCGGCGTGCAGATCGTCAAGAAGCATTGGCGGCACTTTCTGCCCGGCGTGCCGAACCTCAACCGCGAGCAGAAGCGCGCCTTCCTGTTCGGCTGGATGAACTGGCTCGGCGCAGAGGCCCTTGGCGTCGTTGTGGCGATCGCCAACCTGATCTGGGTGCCGGTGGTGGCCTTTGCCGAGATCGGCATCCCGGATAAGATCCTGACTATTCCGATCCTTGCCTCCTTCGCGGTGACGATCCTGCATTTCAGCCTGCTCTACCGGCTGCGCGTGGCGATACCGAAGAAGCAGACCTTCGGCGCGGTGTTCGCGGCGATGTCGCTCCAGCTCACCGTGGCGCGCGCGGTGATCGACGGCGTCATCAAGGACCACCTGCCCTTCAACCGCACGGCCAAGGGTAATCGCGCCCGCAAGCCGGTGCAGTTCGACGGCTTCTGGGAGCTGATCCTCGGCTCGCTGCTGGTCATCGGCGCGATCGTGCTGGTCGCGAACAATCCGCTGCAGATCACCGAAATCTATCTGTTCGCGATCGTGCTGATGGTGCAGAGCCTGCCGTTCCTGTCGGCGGCGATGCTGGCGGCGATCGAAGGCCGTCGCCTCAACGAGTTCGCGTTCTGGGCATCGCTTCAGCCGAAGGTGCTCGCGCTGCGCAAGCGCCCGGCTGAGATCGCGGCCCAGGCTCCCTCGATCGCGAGTGCCATTGCGGAGGTGCAGGCCGCGCCTGCCGACGAACGGCCCGAAACGGTGCAGTAGTTCGCCCTTCGTTCCGATGGTGGGAAGCGCGGATCCCGAGTGACGCATTGTTGCATTCCCTCTTTGCGCGGGAATGCACGGAGCTGTGGCGGCCGCTCGGTTATGGCGCCGGCATTGCCTTCTCCACGAGCCGCACCCAGTAGGACGAGCCCAGCGGGATCACGTCATCGTTGAAGTCGTAGGCCGGGTGATGCAGTCCCGCGCTGTCGCCATTGCCGACGAAGATAAAGGCGCCGGGCCGCGCATTCAGCATGTAGGAGAAGTCCTCCGCGCCCATCAGCGGTGCGAGCTCGTCGTCGACCTTGTCCGGGCCCGCGATCTCCGATGCCACCTCGGCCGCGAATGCGGTTTGCGCCTCATGATTCACCGTCACCGGATAACCGCGATGATAGCGAACGCGCGCGGTCGCGCCGTGCAGCCTGGCGACGCCCTCGCAGACCTCCTTCACGCGACTCTCGAGCTGGTCGCGGACCTTGTCGGTCAGGCTGCGAATGGTGCCGGCGAGCTTCGCGGTCTGCGGAATGACATTGTTGGTGGTGCCGGCCTGGAACACGCAGATCGAGACCACGCCCGATTCCAGCGGATCGACATTGCGCGACACGATCGACTGCAGCTGGTTGACCATCTGAGCGCCGACCAGAATCGGGTCGATGCCCAGATGCGGCCGCGCCGCATGCGCGCCCTTCCCTTCGATCTCGATCTCGACGTAATCCGCGGCCGCCATCATCGGACCGGCCCGCATGCCGAACTGCCCGACCGGCATGCCGGGATAATTGTGCATGCCGTAGACCTCCTCGATGCCGAACCGGTCCATCATGCCGTCATTGACCATTTCCTTGCCGCCGCCCCCGCCCTCCTCGGCCGGCTGGAAGATCACGATCGCGGTGCCGCCGAAATTGCGGGTCTCGGCGAGGTATTTGGCGGCCCCGAGCAGCATCGCGGTATGGCCGTCATGGCCGCAGGCGTGCATCTTCCCGGGCACCGTCGACTTGTAAGGGAGGCCGGTCGCCTCCTCGATCGGCAGCGCATCCATATCGGCGCGCAGCCCGATGACCTTGGCGCGGCCGCCGGCGGCGTCGGTCCGGCCCCGGATGACGCCCACCACGCCGGTCCGGCCGATCCCCGGCACCACCTCGTCGCAGCCGAAGGCCTTGAGCTTTTCGGTGACCTGCGCCGCCGTGCGGTGGACATCGAACAGAAGTTCGGGATTGGCGTGCAAGTCCCGCCGCCAGGCTGTGATTTCGGGGTGAAACTCGGCAATACGGTTCACGATCGGCATGGCGCGCGGCTCCGGGCTATCGGGGGATTCGCGCCAGTAAATCCTGCCCCGGCGCAACGGGCAACCGCGCTTTGAGCGGCCTCGAGTGCGCCACCCGGCGCGTCAAATCGGGAAAAGCGCAGACTTTTTCGTTGTCCTGCCGGGAAACAGGCCTTATGTCTCGGCCCGCCGTTCGCGGCAACTGGCCCGCGGCCCAACCGAACATCGCCGCCCCAGCCATTCCGGGTCTGCCCTTCCGGGTGTCCCAGGAGCCCGTAGCTCAGTCGGTAGAGCAACTGACTTTTAATCAGTAGGTCCCGGGTTCGAATCCCGGCGGGCTCGCCACCTAAGTGTTTCTGAACAAGAACATTTTCTTGGTCCGATGTCTGTCAGATGGACCCACGCACCGAGGCGCCACGTCGAGTAAGCGCCCGCGGCTTTACTCCTCACCGCGACGAGTCCTTTCGCTCAATGCGTCGCGGACGCCGCCCATCGTCATCTTGTTGTGGGCCTTGACCTGCTCCCTGCAGACGCTCCCGTTCTGGGGCAGAGGCCGCTCCTCCGGGAGACGGACATGCGGTAGAGCGGATTCACCGAGAGAACAGATCATCAAGGTACGAAGGGCACGCTGCCTGAATGTCGGCAGGCGGTCTGTGCGGCAAGCACGGCACCAGTCACGACGCCGTTCTCCAAGTGGCGTTCGCGTTTGGCGGGATGGAGCACCGACGCCCGGAAGCTGAATGCGCTGGAGGACGAAAAGCGTAAGCTGAAGAATCTCCTCGCGGAGTCGATGCTGGAGGTAACGACCCGGAAGGAGATGCTCGGAAAAAACTTCTGACGCCGGCTTGCGGAGAAAATCCGTGACCTGGGCAGTCCAAGACAGAGGCTATTCGCAGCGCCGAGCATGGAGGCTTGTCGGCCTGGATCCGGAGACCTATCGCTATGCGTCAAGCGGACTTCCGATGAGGACTTGCGTGCGACGCTGCGGGAGCTGGCATCACGCAACGCCGGCAGGTTCGGCTATCGTCGTCTGCTGCGACCTGACAGCGGGGACACGGCTCCAAGGGCGGACGATGCAGCTCCGTTTTCGGTCGCCAGACGCCACTCGCCTGTCTAAAGAAAATTGGCGGTTTCAAGCCGTTTACCGGTGATGGCTGTTAACATATCGCAGTTGAAAAGCATTCCGCGATTTTGCGGAAACACCATAGTCGCAAAATGTGTCAATGACGCCAAAGTCTGTATGGCTACATCAAGTCGCCACATCACTGTTCCTGACGCTCAGCACCGCAGCACCGGCCGGCTTCTTGACTTTGCCCAGCGCCCTGGCGGGGTTGCAGTGCCTTCGGCCCGCCCTGGTCCGCACGATCTGAGCATTCGTCCATCGCAGCTGAACGTGGTAGGCATAACTGCAATTCGAAATCGAACTCGGGGAACCAGAGCCGTGTTTCGTCGCCCTGTATCGACGCCTCACGGCACAAATGGAAATACCGCATACTGACATGCCGCGTGCCCACGAAACCTCCACGTTGGCGCAGCTCCGAGCCGTCACCAGTGCCGCCCACCGAGACCTTGAACAACAGGTAGATGCCATCGCGGCTTTTGCTGATCCAAGGCGCCGACAAGATTTGATCCGCCGTTTCGCCGCATTTCAGTTGCCGGCCGAGGCGGTCTTGAAGCCGCACCTCTTAGCCATACCGGATCTCGATTGGGAGCGTCGTAATCGAGCGGATCTGTTCCCGCCGAGTAGTCGAAGCTACCGACTGCCGTCATTCCCCGCCCCCGCAAATGTCGCAGAGGCATTAGGAGTGCTTTATGTCCTCGAAGGATCGACGCTGGGTGGGCGCATCATCATTCGGACCCTTCGCAAGGCAGGTGTGGATTGCGCGGCACTCGCTTTTCTTGACCCATACGGCTCAGATGCCGGTAACCGGTGGCGCGACTTCCTGATGGTTCTTGAGCGGGAGACCCATAGCGAAGCACTCCGAGCCGACGCATGCAAAGGCGCGGTCTCCGCCTTCGCACAAGCGACGCGCGTCCTATGCGGGGCCTTGGCATGAACGACTACGCCGTGGATGTTACCAACTGCGATCAAGAACCGATACACATTCCAGGATCAATCCAGGAACACGGGCTGTTGCTGGTGGTCAACATCGACGCAGGCGTCGTCACACATGCTGCCGGTGATCCCAAGGTTTGGCTTGGCCGTTCGGACTGGAGACAACAGGAGCTATCTTCCCTCATCGACAGCGAAGCGGCGGCCTCGGCGATGAAATTTGGTCGGTCAAGCCCGCCGGGCGGAATAACGCGCCTTACCTTTCCTTCCGCGTTCGGACCGCTCGACGCTACCATCTACACATCCGATAGGTGGCTGATTATCGAGTTGGAAACAGCCGTTAGTGCTTCGACGCATGCAGGATTGCTTCCAAAGCTCGAGTCCGCCGCAGCGGCGTTCGAACGCGCTGCCACGATGCAGCAACTGTGGGACACAGCAGCTCATGAATTTCGTGTTCTGATCGGCTTCGACCGCGTGATGATTTACAAATTTCGTGAAGACGGTTCTGGAGCTGTTGTTGCGGAGGATGCCGCGCCAGGACACCGATCGTTTCTCAATCATCACTTCCCAGCGTCCGACATTCCGAAACAAGCGAGAGCGCTCTATCTGCGAAATCTTGTTCGGGTCATCCCGGACGTGTCCTATCGACCTCAGCCTCTGATTCCGGAATGGACTGAACCAGTCCCGCTGGACATGAGTGACTCGGTGCTGCGGAGCGTCTCACCCATTCACATCCAGTATTTGAAGAACATGGATGTTGCGGCTTCGGCTTCAATATCCATCGTCAAGGACGGCGCCCTGTGGGGCCTTATCGCCTGTCACCACAGCGAGCCACGAGGCATTTCGGCCGACCTCCGCGCGGCTTGCCGCGCAATGGCCGGCGCTTTGTCGCGGCAGATCAAGGCGCGCGACGAAACGGATGCCTATCGTCAACGCGTGCGACTACGGAGTTTCGAAGACGATCTGGTTGCTCTACTTTCGCGTGAAGGTCCTCTCAACGAGGCGATTTCCAACCATATTGAAGCAATCATGCGGGCCCTCGGGGGAGACGGCGTGGCCGTCCTACGAGGCGATGACCTTGTGGTCGGTGGACGCCATCCGTCGGAGGCTGAACTGCGGAAAATTGCAGCTTGGTCGATAAGCCAGACTGCAGATCCGGTGTTCGCGACGCAGCGGCTTGGCGACATCTACGCCTTGCCGACGGCAGATGCTCCATTGGCAGCCGGTTTGTTGAGAATCATCATTTCGGCATCGGAGCCGTGGATCGTTCTTTGGTTCAGATCCGAGGAAGTCGAAGTGATTAACTGGGCGGGAAATCCTCACAAGAGCGTATCGACTGGCCCAGAGCAAAGGTTGACACCCCGAGCAAGCTTCAATGCTTGGGTCGAGACTGTGCGCGGCCAGTCCCGGGCCTGGACTGTGCCCGAGATCGAAGCAGCCAATCGGCTTCGGCTGGCCATGAGCTCGGTATGGCAGACCCGGCGGATACACGAACTCAACCGTCAACTTATGAGCACGCTGCAGGAAAAGGATGCGCTTATTCAGCAAAAAGACTTTTTGATGGGAGAGGTGAACCACCGCGTACAAAACAGCCTGCAGCTCGTTTCAGGATTTCTGCGGCTACAGGGTCGCGCCTCAGATGATCCGGCCTTAAACAGTGCAATTGACGAGGCGTGCCGACGCATTTCCGCTGTGTCGCTGGTGCATCGGCGGCTTTACCGAGCTGATCAGATCGAAGCCATCGACGCGGCGCGCTATATTGACGAATTGCTGGATGATCTCGCTTCCTCGATGGGTGCGGATTGGGGCCGCCATATGATCCGTGACTTGGAGCCAGCCATGCTCGCGACTGACCGTGCGATCGGGCTCGGTCTCATTGTCACCGAACTTGTCATTAATGCGAACAAGTACGCCTATGCTGGTGCTCCGGGCCCGCTGCGCATCACGCTAACGGAGGACGGAAACAAGCTTCGTCTGGTTGTAGCCGACCAAGGGGTCGGGCGAGGTGTGGCCCGGAAAGGCTTCGGCAGTCGTATGATCGAAGCGCTTAACGCCCAACTTCATGGAACTTTGATGTATCAAGACGCGCAGCCGGGGACCCGCGCCATACTGACCTTTGATGCAATGCACACCCGCAAGTAGATGAGGACTCTGACACGATCGCGACGGCACGCAGATGCCATTGGCATTGCGCCTTACGCTCGTCCGGCTTGCTCAAGAGTGCACTGCGGCGCGGAGGAGCGACCAGAGATCGTAGCGGCTCGTCAGGTTGTGTCGGAGGCCATCAAGCTCAAGCCATCCCCTGCCCTACTTTCTTTTCCGACAGCCCAGGCGATCACCGCGGCGCGTGTGGATGCGAATGCCCCTCATCAATCAGACGGTGGCTCGTCTGGATCGGCGAGCGAGTCGAATTCGTCCAGCATCTTCCCGGACGGGGCGTCCAGTCTTGCTCTTGGGCGATTATTGAGCAGCCAGAGCATCTTGCTCGATACAGCCTGAACGACTTCGCCCCGGTCGAGGATGTCGAGAATAGCGTTGAGCGTATCGTCTGCGTCCAGCGCGCGATGCGGCTCAATATATCGAGCCAGCGACATCTGCGCGGCGACCATCGCCAGAACGATGATTTCGTCGTCAGAAAGATGTGAACGATAGCGCACGCGTCGGACGATCTCCAGGGCCGTGTCGTAATAATCAGAGAAGTCCTCGGGACTGTCCGGGACGCTGCCGATCTCGCTTGGAACTAGACCTGGCTTCAGGTCGTTTCGTCTGTCTTGTCCCACGACGCTTTTGCTTGGGTTCTGGGCCGACTGGTTCGGATGTCTCGACCGCTCGCGCCCTCTACTGTCCTTCTTCAATGGCATGACCGACGAGCCCAAGTTGCAGTATTGGTTTAAAGCGCATTCCACATAACGGTTCCCGTAAGACTGGCAGTTGTCAGCGATGCGTTGCATGTTTTGGCCGCTTAGGTGATCGCCACACCCCGCCCCGGCTTCGCAGCACGGCGTCCTCTGGATTGATGTGCCCACTGTGTTGTCGACAGCCTTTGGCGACGCGCCGGCCCCCGGAGCCAGGAAGCAAAGGGTTCCGATGGTCACGCTGGACGATGTCTGGGAAGAATGGGGGCGCGCGCCGATCTGGATGCTAAGATAGACACCGAAGGAGCCGAAGGTGATATCCTCGATAACGCGTCTGACGCCGTGCTCGCCAGTGTTGAAACAGCCTGCATCGAGTGGCACGACAACATTGTTCCCGGCGTATTCGAGCGGTGCCGCAAGCGTCTTGTAGACGCGAATTTCCGATTCCACACGCGTGAGCACCCGTGGGACGAAGGCATCATCTTTGCAGCCAAGCTGCACCTCTACAAACGCACGCGCTAGATCAATGACGGCGAGGCGAGGCCTGCGGGCTTAGACTAGCACCGCGACATCACTCCACGAGAGGGCTTGGCCGCTAGCCGGGCCGCCCCTCTGCGCGTGATCAGGGATTGCCGGTCAGGGATGCGAATGCCTTTCCGTGAGCTGAGCTCTAAGTGAGTATTGGGGCGCAGCCTTGCCGGCCGATATCGCACGCACCGCAGCGCACCAGGAGTAGATCACCTGCTCATGCTCCGAAAAGTGATGGAATACCGCAGTGCTTCGACGGGCGGAATGCTGTGCTCCCACTCATGCCGAGAAGATCCGGACATGCGGTAGATTGAACGTGGCTCCGCCTCCAGGGTGAACCGCTCCCACCCCGCGCCCTGCTTGCGGCGAAAGCGGAAGCGACAGGGCGATAGCAACGACAGCCCGAACACGCGATCGAAGTGAGGCTTATCCCGGTGCCAGCCGATGCCTGCCCCGGCCTCGTATTCGGTTACAAGCACCTGCTTAATGTCCCCGCGCTCCAGCTGGTCGAGATCTTCTAACCTGGTCGTCAGCGGCATCAGCCAACCGGGTATTCCATCAGCGCGCTTCAGCCGGCGGTCGCTGTAATCATATTGCCAGCCGAACCACGCAACGCGGCGCTTGCCTTCGTACTGGCCGAACTGGAAGGGCTGCAAGTCGATCTCCCGGATGCGCGTGACAAGATCGTCCTCCTCCTCGCGGGCGATAAAGCACGATTGATAGCGGAGCCCTTGCGGCCTGCCCTCATCCGCGAACAGCGTGGCTTGCGCATTCATTCGCCTTCTCCAGGCGCTATCGAAGGTCCCTGAAAAACCGGCTGCAGGTCGTCATCGATATAGCGATATGCCCTCACCGCCTTGCTGCCGCATTGCGAGCAAACAAGCCGTTTGGTCACCAGCACAAGCGAGACATCCGCCTGGAATCCCAGCGTCTCCAGGTCCGACTCCTGCATGTTTGCGGTATGGCCGCAGTTCAAACAGTCGATGGCTACTCTACGCACCACCCGGAGATAGTCAGCCGTGGCGGTTTTTCATCGTCACCAGGGCCGCGGCGGACAATCTCGCCTCCCGCTGCCGGGCCATCCACTCGGAGCGCGGGCCCTGCTGTTCCGCGATACTCGGCCATCCCGTCGGCTGCGTCGGCATCGGTGTGTACGGAACCGGGCCTGACCGGCGGGAAAGCGGCCTCGCTCGTTGCCATTTCCTGGTTCCTCATATACAATCGTTCTCTATTTGTTCCACACCATCTCAGACCGCGAGTCAAGGGGGCCGGGAATGGAGAACGTCGAGCGCTTCCCCTTGGGGGGCAGCTTCACGCTATCGCGGATCGTCTTTCGGCTCCTGCGGATAACGTTTCCATTTCAATGCGTCCCGCCCGCTAAGGGCTAAACGAGCATCTTTGCCCTTACTGCTCGTTGCGCGCACAAGCGATGCATAGCGCCGCCTCCGGTCGTGCGTTGAGCCGCTCGGGAGCGATCTCCTCCCCGCACCGGACACACTGCCCGTAGGTACCGTCCTCAATTCGCGTCAGGGCGCGGGTTACCGATACAATCTCGCGTGCAACAAGAGCGGCCTGGGCGCGGAGCGAGTCGTCGTCTTCCATTTCGACGGCTTGTTCGGAAGGGTCCGGATCCAGCGGCTGAGCCAAATCCTCGGCAATGCTGCTCTGCCGTGCTTTGAGTTCAGCAAGCTGCGACTCCAGACGCTTTCTGGCGGCGGCAGTATCGGCCATTGAAAAGTCTCCCTTGATCGTCGAGGCATAGCGTAACCTAAACTGATTTTATTTCCGGAAACGCGCGCAACGCAATTTTGCTCAACTCCCGCAGCCACAGCACGGAGCTTGCGACCGCGGCACAGAATAGCCAGTCCGTCAGGCCAAGGCCAACCGTAGAGAACGCCTCCTGCAGGAACGGCGTGTAGATCACAAGCACATGTAGCATAATCGATAGCGCGATTGCGGCCCAGACCCAGCCGTTACTGAACATGTCAGCAAACGCACTGCGATCATCCGAGCGCGCATTGAAGACATTGAAGAGCTGATACAACACGAGCGTCGTAAACGCCATGGTCCGGGCATAGTCGACGGTGCCGGCGCCTTCGATCAGCCCGCCAGGCAGGCACGCGTCGAGAACGAGCAAGGTGCCGGTCGCCATGATCGCTCCGACGAACACGATCCCGCCCCACATGCGTCGCGTAAGCACGCCTTCAGCTCGCGGCCGCGGCGGTTGGCGCATCACGTTGGCGTCAGCAGGGTCGACGCCGATCGCAAGCGCCGGCGCGCCATCCGTGACAAGATTGATCCAGAGAATCTGCGTCGCGAGCAGAGGAAGCACGAGACCGCCATGCTGCGCCTCTGTTAGGCCGAGCGCTCCCGCCAGCAGAACGCCAAAGAACATCGTCATGACCTCGCCGATATTCGACGACAGCAGGTAGCGCAGAAAGCTCCGGATATTGAGGAAAATCGCGCGGCCTTCCTCGACTGCGGCAACAATCGTGGCGAAATTGTCGTCCACGAGGACCATATCAGCTGCCTCTTTCGAGACATCCGTTCCGGTGATGCCCATCGCGATGCCAATATCAGCAGCTTTCAGCGCTGGCGCATCGTTGACGCCATCGCCTGTCATCGCGACCGTTTCGCCCGAACGCTGCAATGCTTCGACGATGCGCAGCTTGTGCTCGGGATTGACGCGTGCATAGACCGAGACGTTCGTGACGGCGCGGTCGAGATCGTCTTGCGACATGGCCTGAATGTCTGCGCCGCTGAGGACCTGGTGTCCCGAGCCGATACCGAGTTCGGCCGCGACGATTGCCGCGGTTTTCGGATGGTCGCCTGTAATCATGATGGAGCGGATGCCGGCGCTCCTGGCGCGGGCCACCGCATCGCGCGCTTCCTGGCGGGGCGGATCGATCATGCCGATCAGGCCGAGGAAGACGAGGTCGTTTTCGAGCTGCTCGTCAAACCTCCGCTCGTCTGACGCAAGCGAGCCGAAGGCCACGCCGAGCGTCCGCAGCGCCTCGGCGGCCAGCGCGTCATTGCTCGCCATGATGTCCCTCTTGCGCGCATCGGTCAGCGGAACGGCGTCCCGACCGACAAGCTCGTGCGAGCAATGCGCTAGCAGTACATCCGGTGCGCCCTTGGTCAGGACGATGAGGCGCTCCGGTCGCTCAGCGTCTTTATGCACCGTACTCATCAGCTTGCGTTCGGAGGAGAACGGAATTTCCGCAATGCGAGGGAAGCGCGCCTCAAGCGCCTGCGGCGACAGCCCGGCCTTGCGCGCGGCTACGACCAGGGCGCCCTCGGTCGGATCACCCTGCACGACCCAGGAACCACCCCGCTCCTGCAACGCCGCGTTGCTGGCCCGCTCGGCGGCGGTCAGCGCGCGCCTGAGCTCAAACTGCAATGCTTCTTCGTCGGATGCCCGATGCACAAAATCCAATTGACCGCTCGGCGTGTAGCCTGTGCCGGACAGGTTCACGCAGCAGCTTGCCGTCACCACGCGCCGTACTGTCATTTCATTGCGGGTCAGCGTGCCGGTCTTGTCGGAGGCGATGACCGTCGCCGAACCGAGCGTCTCCACGGCGGACAGACGCCGGATGATCGCGTTCTTCTTCGCCATACGCTGCACACCGATGGAGAGCACCGCAGTGACGATCGCCGGCAGGCCTTCCGGGACCGCTGCGACCGCGAGCGCAATGCCGAAGATGAGCACGTTGAAGAATTGCGAAACGCTGCGGACCTCGCTGACAAGAACGATCGTGCAGATCATCGCCACGGCAATGGCGACAACTGTGAGTGCGAGCACCTTGCCGACGTGATCAAGTTCCCTCTGAAGCGGCGTGACCTCGTCGGGCGCCTGTTCGAGAAGGTGCGCGATGCGCCCCATCTCGGTGCGCATGCCGGTCGCTGTAACGACGGCCCGGCCATGGCCGTAGACGGCTATCGTCCCGCTGAAGATCATGTTGCGCCGGTCGCCGATCTCGGCGTCACCCGCAAGCGGCGCGACATCCTTGGAAACCGGGAGGCTCTCTCCCGTAAGCGCGGCTTCCGCTGTCTGCAGCGCGGCACAATGAACGAGCCTCGCGTCGGCTGGAATGGTGTCGCCTTCCTCTACCAAAATGATGTCGCCGGGTACCACCTCCGTCGCGAGAATGCTCTGTCTCGTTGCATCGCGAATGACAGTTGCGCGGGCGGCCGACATGTCGCGCAAGGCTGCGGCCGCCCGTTCGGCGCGCGCTTCCTGGATATAGCCCATGAACGCATTGAGGATGACGATCGCCAGAATCGCGATCGCCTCGTAGGGCAGCGCAGCGGCGCTCTCGTAAAGCCAAAGGCCGGCCGAAATCGCGGCTGCGGCGACCAACAGAATCACCAGGATCGAAGCGAACTGTTCAAGAAACTTTCGCCACGCCGGGCGTGGCGGGTCGGCAGCGAGTTCGTTTCTGCCGTAGCGCGCGAGGCGTTCCCTCGCCTCACCCGCGCTCAGACCGCGCTCGGGATCGACCTGAAATGCAGAAAGGACAGCGTCGGCCGTATCTTTATACGGCGCGGCGGGAACTGGTTCTGCAGAGGTGTCGTGCATGCTCAGAACGGGTTATGTCCAAGCGCCGTGCTTTGACAGGAAATCCATCCTGCTTGGAGCCGGAAGCCGCAGCGCAATCCTCGCTCACAGATTCACTGCTCGGGACGATCCTCTACGAGGTGGACGACACCGGCCACCTTTTCGACCGGAACGATGAATGCAAGTCCGTGGCCGGGGGCGGTCAGCTCGGCCGCGCGCACGATCTCGGCCAAGATTGCGTCCTTGATATCGTCGGGGACAACCGTGAGCACGATCTCCTTTTCAGGCTCGATCTGAATCCCGAAAACCTTCTGCTGTTCGTTGCGGCCGATCCCGCGGCCGAACAGCACGGTGCCGCCATGGGCGCCGGCCTTCATCGTGGCTTCTAGGACCGTATCCCCCCAACCCTTCCGCACAATACTGACGATCAGGCAGGGACTATGCATCTCGCTCACTCCCCGGTTGACGGGTTTTCAATCGGACGAAAAAGCCAAGCACGAGGACAGACAGGATCGGCGCAAGGGCGATCAGCGCCACAAGACCGAAACCGTCGACGACCGGATTCTGACTTCCTGCCGATGCAGCTGCACCGAGCGCAAGCGCCAGCAGGAAGCTATTCGCCAACGGGCCGGTGGCCACGCCACCGGCATGCACCGCAATCCCAACGAAGTCCCGCTCGCTGAACCACATCAGTGCGACAACGCACAGATAGCCCGGCACGAGCAAGTAAGGGAGCGGAATTGCGAACGCGATCCTCAGCATTCCGACCCCGACCCAGACTGCTACGCCAATGCATGTCGCGTACAGGACCATCGGCCCGGGAATCGAGCCGTTCGAGGCGTCCTCTACCTGCTGGGCCAGAATACGCACCGCCGGCTCTCCGAAGGTCGTAAGAAACCCGAGCAGCACCCCGGCCATCACGAACAGCCATTTGTTCTCCAGCGCGCCGAGGCCCTCGCCGATCGCACGTCCGAAAGGCAGGAAGCCGATGCCAATTCCGAGTAGAAACAGATAAAGACCGACCGCCGCGATCGCGGCGCCCTTGAGAATGTCGGCGACCTGCCGGCGCGGCAGCTTGAGCAGGAACACCTGAAAGAGTAGGAAAAGCAGCGCCAGAGGTACGATTGCGATCGTCACGCTCCAGAATGTCGCTGTAATCTCATCAAGCACGGTCGCGATCATGACAGCAGAATCCCCATCAGAAGGATAGCGATGATCGGCCCAATCGACGCAAAGCCCATAAGTCCGAAGCCATCGGTAATGGCGGAGCGGCCCGCGAGCACGGAGCTCAGGCCGATCGCCAATGCGATGATCACCGGAGCTGACAGAACCCCGGTGGTCACGCTGCCGGCGTCAAATGAGAGCGCGATGTATTGCGGCGGCGCGAACAGCGCGAGCAGGAGCATGATCGCATAGGCCGCGGTCAGCATGTACTTGATCGGCCAACCGAGCAGGATGCGCATCATCGCGACCGCATTCAGGGTCGCGAGCCCGGCAGCGATCATATAAAGAACCACCTGGCCTGACATCGCGCCTTTCGAGGCGATATCGACTTGTCCGGCCAGCACAAGAACGTCAGGCTCAGCCACCGTAGTCGCAAAGCCGAACGCAAACGCAACACCGATGATAAGAGCAAGCGATCTCTTTTTCGGCAGTTCGGCTCCGATGAACCGCCCCATTGGCAATATGCCGAGATCAACGCCTGTGAAAATCAGCAGCATGCCGGCGATAGCAAGGATCGAGCCCAGGAAAAACTGCAGCAACAGTTCAATCGGCGCCTGGATGATCGTGACCTGAATCACGCAGACGACGACGACGAGTGGCGCGATCGCCCTCAATACCTCAAGCAGCTTGTCTTTGAGCAATGGCCACATGAGACCAAATGATTACACTGGAGAGTGGAAAATCAAAGTGGCTGATCGCCTCTCCGGCCGCGACCTGGAAAGCTGGCACCACCCCGCTGGAAGCACGAAATAGCACGGTTGCCAAGGCAAAGGGTTGCGAGCGCTTCCTCGTCGGAGCGTTGCAAGAGAGGAGAGATTGGTTGACGCGACCGCTGATCGGCATCGTCCAAGACCATGTCTTGACCCTCAAGGACCCTACGCAGATGATCGACAAGATTGGAGGCGCACAATGAGCAGCGTCAACTCCCGCCGCCTGTTCGACGCGCTGCTCACCGAGCCCGGCGTCGGGCCGGGACTGGTGAACTGGAGGCGGCGAAATAAGGTTCGGTTTTGTGTGCAAGGCGATCCGGCTGCGCCACCCGGCGGGAAAGATGTGATGATGAAGGCGTTTTGCGCTGGCCTTGCCGCCAGTCTTTATGTCCTGGCCGTTGCGCCGGGCGCGGCGCAAATGGCGCCGGATGTCCAGCGTGGGCTGGTGCTTGCGAAAACGCGATGCGCGCAATGCCATTCCATCGACAAGGCCGGGCCGAGCCCGCTCTCAATCGCGCCGCCGTTCCGCGACCTTCACAAGCGCTACCCGGTCGAAAGCCTCGAAGAAGCGTTCGCCGAAGGGATTTCGACGGGTCATCCAACCATGCCGGAATTTCGCTTCCGGCCGGATCAGATCGCCAATCTGATCGCCTTTCTCAAGTCGCTGGAATAGTTCCGCGCCATGAATCGTTATGTTTCGCTGATCCTGTTCCTCGCGCTCGTGCTGGGTGGCGGGCTTGCCCTCGGCTTCCTCACCGCGCCGGGTGAATGGTACGCCGGGCTCGCCAAGCCCTCCTTCAATCCGCCCGCCTGGCTGTTCGGTCCAGTGTGGACGATGCTCTATATCCTCATTGCCATCGCGGGCTGGCGTGTGTGGCAGGGCGACCGCAGCGGCTGGCCGATGACTCTGTGGTGGGTACAACTCGCCCTGAACTTTCTGTGGACGCCAGTGTTCTTCGCCGCTCACCAGATCGGCCTTGCGCTCGTCGTCATCCTTCTGATGCTCGCCGCCATCCTCGCCTTCATCGTCACCGCATGGCGGCTGGATCGCGTGGCGGCGTGGCTGTTCGTGCCCTATGCCGCCTGGGTGGCCTTCGCCTCGCTGCTGAACGGCTCGATCTGGATGTTGAACTGAAATGGCGGATATTCGAGCAACCGAAGCGGCGCCAGCGCCGATTCAGCCACGATTGACGGTCGGAGAGGCCTATCGGCGCTTCGCCCCGCGCCTGCTCGTCGTGATCGCGCTGCTCGGCCTCGCGATCGGCGGCTGGTTCTGGTGGCGCGGCGATACCGGATCATCCCATCTCGCCTGGACGCTCGGCACACTGCCGGTTCTTCTCGCTCTGTTCGGCCAGATCATCGCATCGTTGCGCCGCGGCGATGTCGGGCTCGATGTCGTCGCAGCGCTGTCGATGTCGGCGGCCCTCGTCTTTGGCGAAAGCCTCGCTGGCAACGTCGTGGCGCTGATGTATGCCGGCGGCCAGTTGCTCGAATCCTTCGCGGAAGGACGGGCCCGCCGCGAAATGACGGCGCTGCTCGGGCGCGTCGCATTCACCGCCATGCGCTATCGCGACCATACGCTTGAAGAAGTGCCGATCGCGACCATCCGGCAGGGCGATCGCCTGCTTATCCGGCAGGGCGATGTCGTGCCGGTGGACGGCCACGTCGCCGATGGCGTTGCGGTGCTCGACCTATCGGCACTCACCGGCGAATCGATTCCCAAAAGCCTCTCGCGAGGCGGCGAAGTGATGAGCGGCTCCACGCTGGTTGGCCCCGCCTTCGACCTGATCGCAAGCCGGCCAGCCGCCGAAAGCACCTATGCAGGGATTGTTCGCCTCGTCGAGGCGGCGCAGGCCAGCAAGTCGCCGATGGTGCGGCTGGCCGATCGCTACGCGATGTGGTTCCTGGCGCTCACAGTATCGCTCGCTGCTACCGCATGGTTCCTCAGCGGCGACCCGATCCGCGCCTTGGCCGTGCTCGTCGTCGCGACGCCATGCCCGCTGATCCTTGCCGTTCCTGTCGCCATCATTTCAGGCATCTCACGAACGGCGAAATCGGGAGCGCTGGTGAAGGATGGCGCGGCCCTTGAAGCGCTGGCGCACGTGCGAACCGCGATCCTGGACAAGACGGGGACGGTGACACTGGGCCGTCCCACGATCACCGCTATCAGAGCGGGTGGAGGGTTCACCGAGCATGACGTGCTCGGCCTCGCCGCGAGCCTCGATCAGGCGTCCGCGCATGTCATCGCCACGTCGCTTATTGAGGCGGCCACCGAGGCCGGCCTCCCGCTTCTGCCGCCCTCGAACATCGCCGAACGTCCTGGCAAGGGCATCGAGGGAATGGTGGGCGGGCGGCGCGTCGCCATCGGTGGCAGCACCTATGTGCGCAATCGAAGCGACCGCAACCATGCGCTGCTGCAAGAACTGGACGATCATGACGGCGTGCAGTCCGTCGCGGTGGCCGTCGATGGCGCGGTCGCGGGCATCATCTTGCTTCAGGATCAGTTGCGGGAGGATGCGCACACGACGCTGGACGCGCTCCGGGCGGCGGGAATTGAGCGGATCGTGCTGGCGTCCGGGGACATGGACCACATCGCCCAAACGGTGGGCCGGTCCCTTGGCGTGGATGAAACCCTTGGTGATCTTACACCGGAAGGCAAAGTGGTCGCGGTGCGTCGGGCAGCGGCAACCGGGCCCGTCATGATGGTGGGCGACGGCGTCAACGATGCGCCAGCGCTTGCCGCCGCCGATGTTGGCGTCGCCATGGGCGCACGGGGCGCGGCGGCGTCTTCCGAAGCCGCGAGCGTCGTGCTTCTAGTGGATGAACTTTATCCCCTCGCCACGGCGCTCAATATATCCCGGCGAACGCGCGCCATCGCCCTTCAAAGCGTGTTCATCGGCTTGGGACTTTCCATCGCTGGCATGATCGTCGCGGCGTTCGGCTATTTGCCCCCCGTGCAGGGCGCTCTGTTGCAAGAAGCGATCGACGTGGTCGTGATCCTGAACGCCCTGCGGGCTCTGCGATAATCGGGCCAATTGCGCGATCGGGAAATCAAATCATGCTAGCGTTGAGTTTGGAAACAGAAGGCGGCACGCATCTTAACCGCATCGCTTGCGGTTCTTAAACTTGACCGGAATGGTTAGATAGTGAACTCCATTCGCCTCCGCCGGCGGGAACTTTCCGGCGCGGATATTGACCTGGATTGAGGGCAGCAGCAGACGCGGCGCCGAAAGCTTGGCGTCGCGCGCGGTGCGCATAGCAACGAACTCATCTTCCGTGATGTTCTCCTTGACGTGCACGTTGTTGGCGCGCTGGTCCGCGACCGTCGTCTCCCAAGCATATTTGTCGCGGCCAGGCGCCTTGTAGTCATGGCACATGAACATCCGCGTCTGCGGCGGCAATCGCATTAAACGCTTGATTGACCGGTAAAGCTGGTGAGGATTTCCACCGGGAAAGTCGGCCCGCGCGGTCCCATAATCGGGCATGAAGAGCGTGTCTCCCACAAAGGCTGCATCCTCAATCTTGTACGTAATGTCAGCTGGAGTGTGTCCGGGCGTATAAATAACCTCGACGACGAGCTCGCCGATGTTAAAGCGCTCGCCATCACTGAACAGGTGATCAAAGTCGCTGCCGTCGGTTTTCAGATCCGTTGCATTGAAGACAGGCCGGAAAATGCGCTGGACCTCCTTGATGTGTTCCCCGATGCCTATCTTCGCGCCCGTCTTCGCCTTCAGATAGGGTGAACCGGACAGGTGGTCGGCATGCGCGTGGGTTTCCAGCGTCCACACGATTGTGTACCCGGCCTCCTCAGCCGCGCGCAGGATTGTCTCGACCGACTGCGTGTCCACCTCGCCAGAATTATGGTCGTAATCAAGCACCGGATCGATCACCGCAGCCTTTTTCGTTGCGGTATCCGCGACAAGATAGCTGACGGTATTCGTCGGTTCGTCAAAAAACGCCCGAATAACTGGCTGACCCGACATGGTTGAACCTCCGTTCGAAAGCGTCGTATGGCGTCGCCTTGACAAATATATTAGTATGTACTAAATAAGCAATGTCTAATGCATTAATATCTAGTGCATTGAGGAAGCCAGGTGGCCCGCGAAGCTTTCGATCCAGAAACCCTTGAGAAAAAGGCGACGGAGGTCGCTGACATCCTTCGTGCGCTCGCGAACGAACGCCGGCTGATGATCCTGTGCAAGCTGGTGGAATGGGGCGAAGGCAACGTCACCGCGCTCGCCGAGGCCGTGGGCATATCGCAATCGGCCTTGTCCCAGCACCTTGCCAGGATGCGGGACGAGGGTCTCGTGACGTTCCGCCGCGAAAGTCAGACGCTCTGGTACCGCATCGCTGATCCGCGCATCGAGCAGCTGTTTGCCAGCCTTCACGATCTGTTTTGCAAGCCGCGCAAAGGGCGGTAAAGAGGACTTTCGGCAATGACACTGACCACCATCAAACCATCTGCGGCCAGACGTCTTCTGGAGGAAGGCGCCTTACTCATCGATGTTCGCGAGGCGGATGAGTACGCGCGAGAGAACATCCCGAGCGCGCACCACATGCCGCTTTCCAAGCTCGATGAGATGGACGCGGCCGTCCATCAAGGTAAGACGGTTATCTTCTATTGTAGAAGCGGCGCTCGTACTCAAGCAAACGCACCGCGTCTTGCCGGGAAGCTCATCGAACCCTGTGAAGCTTTCATACTTGAGGGCGGACTCAACGCTTGGCGCAGGTCCGGCTTCCCTGTCGCTACCGATCGCCGGCAGCCGATTGAACTGCAACGGCAAGTGCAGATTGGCGCTGGCAGCCTCGCATTCGTCGGTACCATGCTCGGCCTCCTGGCGTCCCCATGGTTTTTCATTGTCCCGGCCTTCGTTGGGGCCGGCCTCGTTACCGCTGGCGTAACCGGATACTGTGGAATGGCGCAACTCCTGATGCGAGCGCCATGGAACCAAGCCGGCAATAATTCGCCTGCGCGGCCATGACAGCGCAGCTGCTTCAATGCTGCTGAACCTGACGCAGGTCGCCCTCAGTCTGGCATCTGGCTCGCTGGTCGGATTCTCCCTCGGCCTCGTCGGGGGCGGCGGATCGATCCTCGCAGTGCCACTTCTTGTGTATCTGGTCGGCGTTTCCAGCCCGCATATAGCGATTGGGACCAGCGCTCTCGCCGTTGCGGCAAATGCCGCTGCCAACCTCGCCAATCACGCGCGCGAGGGACATGTGAAATGGCGCTGCGCCCTTGTCCTCTCGGCAGCCGGCGTCGTTGGCGCTTTTCTTGGCTCTAGTCTCGGCAAGGCAATAGACGGCCAGTATCTGCTCGCTCTCTTCGCGGTGATCATGATGGTCGTTGGCGTTCTCATGCTTCGCGGCCGAAAAGCTCTCGGAGACCCCTTGGTCAGACTCTCGCGAGAGAATCTCCCAAAGCTCGTTGGTTTTGGCCTCGGGGCTGGCGCCTTGTCTGGCTTCTTCGGCATTGGTGGCGGTTTTCTGATCGTACCGGCGCTGATCATGGCCACTGGCATGCCAATCCTCAACGCAGTCGCATCCTCGCTCGTAGCCGTCACAGCGTTCGGCCTGACCACCGCCGCCAACTATGCTTATTCCGGCCTCGTGGATTGGACTGTGGCTGCGCTTTTCATCGCTGGCGGAGTTGTGGGAGGCCTGCTCGGCGCCTGGTCGGCGAAGATGCTCGCCGACAGCAAGGGCACTTTGAATACGGTTTTCGCCGCGCTGATCTTCGCGGTTTCGGTCTACATGCTGGTTCGCAGTTTAGGACTGGTTTAACCGGCGAAGTCGTGACGGAAATAATCCACAGTGGTCTGGCGCTATTACACGGTCAATCGCATATCGCGTGAACAGCGCGCGATCAAGCTGTCTGCGGCAAGTACAGGCAAAGCTGATAAACAATACGATCCGCAACGCGGCATCGTCAACAACAAGGTTGACCAAGCACGAGCCCGTCCTGGTACGTAACAATACTTCAAGATTAGTTCGACCCGCTCAATAGTTTATATTTGGTTCTGTGTTTAACAGTGACGTTTTTGCAGATTAGGACGTTGCGATGAAAATCGAGCGTAGATCGACCCAGCCGGAGGTAGCGCTACGGCGCTCGCTCACTATCGGGCCGCTTCTCTTGTATGGGCTGGCTATCATCGTAGGGGCGGGAATCTACGTAGCAATCGCTTCGGTGATTGGCCGGGCCGGTGCGGCGGCGCCGCTGTCGTTCCTACTCGCGGGTACCGCAGCGGCCATGACCGGCCTGTGCTACGCGGAGTTGGCCAGCCGGTTTCCAGAAGCCTCCGGCGCGGTAGCCTACGTAACTCAGGGGTTCGGCTCTGACCGCGCGGCACAGGTGACCGGCATTGCCTTGACACTTGCTGTTGCGATCGCCGCCGCTTCGATCGCAAGCGGGGCAGTCCACTATCTCTCTTTGCTCATTGGACTGCCCCCATGGGCACTGATCACGCTGCTGGTCGTGACGTTCACGCTGCTCGCGATGGCAGGGGTACGGGAGAGCGTCGGGTTCGCCGCGATCATCGGGACGATCGAGATCATGGGCCTCCTCGTCGCGGCTGGGGTGGGCTTCCTCACCGCACCCGCCTTTAACGTCGAGGGCATGTGGCCGACGACCTTCAATGCATGGCAGAACGTTGTGGCTGGTGCCTTCCTTGCATTTTTCGCCTTCATCGGCTTTGAGAGCCTGGCGAATATGGCTGAGGAAGCAAAGGACCCGCGCCGCACGTTGCCCTACAGCATCGTGGGAGCGGTCCTGATCAGCACGTTGCTGTACGTCGTGGTGGCAGCATCTGTGGTATTCGCTCGCACTGGCGGCGAGAGCCCGCTGATTGACCTTTTTCAGGGCCGGCACGCGACGCTGTTCGCCGCCGTGGGCGCCTTGGCCATCGCCAATGGCGTCCTGGTAGAGATCATGATGCTGGCACGACTGTTCTACGGTATGGCGCGCCGGCGACAGCTTCCCGCCATACTCGGCCGCGTCCATTCATTCACCCGCACGCCGATCGAGGCGACCGCCCTCGCCGGCGCAATCGTGCTGGCGACCGCGCTGCTGGTCCCCTTCGAGCGGTTGCTCGCATTGGCGAACGCTCTGACATTGGGCATCTTTGCTGTCGTCGATATGGCGCTCTGGCGGATACAGCGGAGGCTGCCGGCGGGCGAGGGCGTCTTCACGGTGCCGCGGTGGGTACCACCAACCGCAGCAGCGCTTGCGATCGGACTGATCGTGGTGGAAATATTCTGGTGACAGTGGTGCGATGCAGCGATCATTTTTTGGACTCCACTTCCCGCCACTACCCCTGAGGTTGGAAGCCGCACATGTCCATCTATGGGTTGTCCCGACTTTTCACGCCGCAATCGATCGCGGTCATCGGAGCGAGCCCGAAGCGGACCTCGCTCGGCGGCGCCGTTTACGCGAATGCGATCGCAGCCGGCTTTCGCGGCCGCATCGATCCGGTCAATCCCAAATATGACGAGATCGGCGGTCGGCCCTGCGTTGACTCCATCGATCGACTCGATGCCGTTCCGGATCTCATCGTCGTTGCGACGCCCGCGCCGACCGTACCTGCCATCATCGAGACGGCTGCGGCGCGGGGCGTCGGCGCGGCGATCGTAATCAGTTCGGGGCTGGGACACGGCGAGGGTTCGCTCGCTGCGCGCATGCATGCCCCGGCGCGCGCGAGCGGCTTGCGGATCGTTGGCCCGAATTGTCTTGGCGTGATCGCGCCGCATGCCGCGCTGAATGTGAGTTTCGCAGCGGTGACTCCGCAAGCGGGTTCGCTTGCAGTGATCTCGCAATCAGGCGCTGTCGCCGCCGCGATGGCGGAATGGGGCATGCGCCACGACATCGGATTTTCCGCGATCGCTTCAGTTGGTGACCAGATCGATATCGATGTCGGAGACCTTCTCGATTTCTTCGCGCTGGATCAGCGCACGCGCGCGATCCTGCTTTACGTGGAGTCCGTCAAGGAGAGCCGGAAGTTCATGTCGGCTGCACGTGCTGCCGCGCGGGTGAAGCCGGTCGTGGTCATCAAGTCCGGTCGCCATGACGAAGGCAAACGCGCAGCTGCCACCCATACC
>JBIQKQ010000186.1:0-5205 GCA_044506365.1 Hyphomicrobiales bacterium | reverse complement strand
CTGGCGCAAGGCGCTTCGCAAGATCGGAGAAGATCCCTTCGGGGATACACCGACCGACGAACTCAGCAAGAAAAAATTCGACGAAATGCTGACCAAGGGCGATCCGGCCGCAGCCGGTCTCGTCCATGGTGCGATCGAGGAATTTGCCCAGGAACTCGCTCTGGTGATCCGCCGCTTTCTCAAGCTGAAAGCATGGGCTGGAACCGAGCGCATCGTCATCGGCGGCGGATTCCGTGCGCATCGCGTCGGCGAACTCGCAATCGGCCGCGCCTCCGTCATCCTGAAGGCCGAGAAGATCAAGGTCGATCTGGTTCCGATCCGCAACGATCCGGACGAAGCCGGGCTGCTTGGCGCAGCGCATCTCGCACCGGCCTGGATGTTCAAGGCGCATGACGCCATCGTCGGCGTCGATATCGGCGGCACCAACATGCGGGCCGGAATCATCGACCTCAACCTGAAAAAGAAATCCGACCTGTCGAAAGCGGCGGTATGGAAATACGAGCTGTGGCGGCATGCGGAAGAAGATGACGTCAAGCGCGAGGACGCGGTCGAAAATCTGGCCGGCATGCTGAAGCGCCTGATTGCTAAGGCGCAGCGTGAGAAGATCAAGCTCGCGCCCTTTATCGGCATCGGCTGCCCCGGCATGATCGAGCCCGACGGATCGATCGACCGGGGCGCGCAGAACCTGCCCGGCAACTGGACCCCCAGCCGCTTCAATCTGCCGAAAGCCATCCACGAAGCCATCCCGAAAATCGGCGAGGACGACACCGCCATCGTGCTGCATAACGACGCGGTGGTGCAGGGCCTCAGCGAGACCCCGTTCATGCAGGACGTGGACCACTGGGCGGTCCTGACCATCGGCACCGGTCTTGGCAACGCACGCTTCACCAACCGCGATGTGAAATGACCGAACGCCATTCGTGACGAAAGCGCATTGACGCCCGCACGATCTCCCGCTCAGAATAAGAAAAACAAAAATTCGGGGAGGTCAGCGTGAAGCCGGCGCCGTTTGCGTATGCGAAGGCCCGTTCGGTCGAGGACGCGGTCAAGCTTCTGAGCCAGCATGGCGGCGGCGCGAAGCTGCTCGCGGGCGGCCAGAGCCTGATGGCCACCCTCAACATGCGCCTGTCGCAGCCGGGCATCCTGATCGATCTGAACGGCATACCCGGTCTGGACGGCATCGTCCTGAATGGCGGCGATCTGGCGATCGGAGCGCTGGTCCGCCACGCTGCGGCCGCAAAGTCCGACGCGATCGCACGGCACGCACCGCTGATCGCAATGGCCTTGCCGCATATCGGCCATCCTGCGATCCGCAATCGCGGCACCATCGGCGGCTCGATCGCTTTCGCCGATCCCGCCGCCGAACTTCCGGCCTGCTTTCTCGCGCTCGGCGGAGAGGCCGAGATCACCGGACCGAATGGCGCGCGCCGCGTCAGGGCGGATGATTTCTTCAAGGGACTGTACGAGACCGCCATCGGTCCGGATGAAATGCTGACCGTGATCCGGCTTCCGGCCGCGACCGCCGATCGGCGCTACGGCTTTGCCGAGCTGTCGCGACGGCACGGCGATTACGCGCTGGCCGGACTCGCAGCGACCGCGCGGCGCGACGGAGAGTCGCTGCAGGACATTCGGCTCGCTTATTTCGGGGTCGGCCTGACGCCGGTGCGCGCCAGGACGGCGGAAGCAGCCCTCGCCTCCGGCAATATCGAGGACGCGGTCAGCGCCCTCGCCTCCGATCTCGACCCGCCCGACGACGTCCAGGAGACCGGCGCGGTGAAAATGCATCTCGCCGGCGTGCTGCTGCGCCGTGTCGCCGCGCAACTAACGGGAGCGCGCGCATGATGCACAACTATGACATCAGCCTGACCGTCAATGGCGAACCGATGACGGCGCGGGTCGAGGCGCGCAAATCGCTGGTCGATTTCCTGCGCGAGGATCTCAGTCTCACCGGCAGCCATGTCGGCTGCGAGCACGGCGTCTGCGGCGCCTGCACCGTGCGCGTCAACGACGAGGTGGTGCGCGGCTGCCTCATGCTCGCGGTGCAATGCGACGGCGCGAGAATCGAGACCATCGAGGGCCTGTCCGACAGCGGCGAAATCGCCGACCTGCAGGATGCGTTCGAAAAGCGCAACGCGCTGCAATGCGGCTTCTGCACCCCGGGCATGCTGCTGACCGCGCAGGAACTGCTTGCGAATGGCAGCACGCCGAGCCGCGACGATATTCGCGAACATATCTCGGGCAATTACTGCCGCTGCACCGGCTACCACGCGATCGTGGATGCAGTGGAAGCGGTGGCGCACGCACGTAACGGGAAGTGAGTTGGGTGTCATGACGAACCCGCATGCACCGACGGACTCCCTCCCCCTGAAAGGGGGAGGGTTCGGGTGGGGGTCAACAAGAAGGGTCCCCACCCGACTGCCTCACGTTGTTCGGCAGTCGACCTCCCCCTCCCAGGGGGAGGTAAGAAAAGAGAGGGCGGAGGCTGTCGCATGAAAATCGTCTCCGACCTTCCCTCGCCGCTGACCGCGCTCGACCGCCCGAATTCCTATATCGGCCGCTCCGTTCCGCGTCCCAACCTCAAGCGGCTCACACAAGGGCGCGCGCAATATGTCAGCGACATCACGCTGCCGCGCATGGCGCATGTGGCGTTCCTGCGCTCGCCGCACGCGCATGCGCGTATTGTCACGCTCGACAAGAGCAGGGCGGAAAAGGCGCCGGGCGTGATCGCGGTCGTCACCGGACCCGAGCTTGCAAAGGTCATCACGCCGTGGGTCGGCGTGCTGACGCACCTGAAAGGCATCAAGTCGGCGCCGCAATATGCCATCGCGGTCGATCGCGCCTGCTGGCAGGGCGAAGCGGTCTGTGCGGTGGTGGCGCACACCCGCGCGCAGGCCGAGGACGCCTGCGAACTGATCGGCGTCACCTGGCAGGAACTGCCCGTCGTCACCGATCCGGAAACCGCGCTCCATCCGGGCACGCCGGTGATCCATCCCGAACTCGGCGACAACCTGACCTTCGAGCGCACGCTCGATGCCGGCGAGGTCGACAAGGCCTTCGCCGAAGCCGATGCCGTCGTCGAGCAGACCTTTCATTTCGGGCGCCATACCGGCGTATGCAACGAGCCGCGTTCGATTGTCGCCGACTGGAACCCCGGCGAGGAGCGGCTCACGGTCTACCAGGGCACGCAGGCGCCGCACATGATGCAGAACCTGTTCGCCAAGCATCTCGACCTTGCCGAACATCAGGTCCGCGTGGTCACGAAGGATGTCGGCGGCTCGTTCGGCGTCAAGGTGCATACCTATGCCGACGAGATGGCCGCCGTGGCGCTGTCGAAGATGCTGAAGCGGCCGATCAAGTTCGTCGCCGACCGGCTGGAAAGCTTCGTCACCGACATTCATGCGCGCGATCATCGCGTGAAGGGCAGGATCGGGATCAAGAATGACGGCACAATCACCGCCTTCGAGATCGACGACCTGACCGGGATCGGTCCCTATTCGGTCTATCCGCGCACCTCGGGCATCGAGGCGAACCAGATCGTCAACCTGGTCGGCGGACCCTATACCTGCCCGAACTATCGCGCGCGCGCCCGGGTGGTGTTCCAGAACAAGAACGTGATGTGCCAGTACCGCGCCGTCGGCCATCCGATCGCGGTTGCCGTCACGGAAGGGCTGGTCGATCTCGCCGCGGCCCAGATCGGCATGGACCCGGTCGAGGTCCGCAAGAAGAATCTCATTCCCGACGACGCCCACCCATCGCAGGCGGCCTCCGGCCTCAAGTTCGAGCGGCTGTCGCACATCGCCTCGACCGACAAGATGCTGGCGATGATGGATTACAAGGCGTTGCGCGCCGATCAGGCGGCGGCGCGCGCCAAGGGCATTTATCGCGGCATCGGCTTCGCCTCCTTCATCGAGGTGACCAATCCGAGCGCGGCCTTCTACGGCGTCGGCGGCGCGAAGATTTCCGCGCAGGATGGCGCGACCGTGCGGCTCGACGGCAAGGGCGCGATCTTCTGTCATAGCGGCGTATCGGAGCAGGGCCAGGGCGCCGAGGCGGTGATCGCGCAATGCGTGGCGTCGGCCTTCGGCGTATCGATGGACAAGGTGCGCGTCATCATGGGCGACACCGACAACACCCCTTATGGCGGCGGCACCTGGGCCTCGCGCGCGGCGGGGATCGGCGGCGAAGCCGCATGGCAGGCCGGCAAGGCTCTGCGTCAGCAGGTTCTCGAAGCGGCCGCGTCCATCCTGCAGGCCAAGGCAGGCGATCTCGACATCGACAACGGCATCGTGGTCGATAAGGGCACCACGAAGGAACGCATCTCGCTCGAAGAGGTGGCCCGCGTCTGCTATTTCCGGCCCGATACCCTGCCGCCCGGCTTCCAGGCCGAACTGGTGGCGACGCGCCATTACGTGCCGCGCGCCTGGGCCTTCTCCTTCACCAACGGCATCCAGGCCTCCTATCTGGAGGTCGACACCGATACTGGTTTCATCAAGCTGCTGAAGCACTGGTGCGTGGAGGATTGCGGCACCGTCATCAATCCGCAGCTTGTCGACGAGCAGATCCGCGGCGGGATCGTGCAGGGGCTGGGCGCGGCGCTGTTCGAACATTGCCTCTATGACGAGCGCGGACAGATGCTGAACGCCAACATGGCCGACTATCTGGTGCCGATGGCGATGGAAATGCCGGACATGGAGATCGGCCATGTGGTGACGCCGACCGCCGATTCCGAACTCGGCGCCAAGGGCGCGGGCGAGGCCGGCACCGCCGGTGCGCCAGGCTGCGTGATGAACGCCATCAACGATGCGCTGCGGCCGCTTGGCGCCGCGCCGCTGACCGACATGCCGTTCACGCCGGGCAAGGTGCTGCGCGCGCTCGGGAAGGTGTGACTCTTCCCTCTCCCCGCTTCAGCGGGGAGAGGGTGGCGAGCGAATGCGAGCCGGGTGAGGGGCCGTTCAAAAAGAGCATCTCGCGAGGAAGCTCCCCTCACCCGGTCGCCTTCACTTCGTTTCGGCGACCGACCTCTCCCCGCAAGCGGGGAGGTGAAGAGCGTCATGCTTAGGAATGGAGAAACGTGTGAACATCAAGGTCGGCCTCAAGGCCATCGAGGAAGCGTCGCAAAAGCTCAGCAACTGGGGCCGCTGGGGCAGCGATGACCAGATCGGCACGCTCAACCACGTTACGCCGGAGGACATCGTCAATGCTGCG
>JBIQKQ010000185.1:0-5343 GCA_044506365.1 Hyphomicrobiales bacterium | reverse complement strand
CACCAGACCGGACACCGCGGCGGCTTGCCGCTGCCGCCGCGGGTGCATTTGGCGTAACCGTAAGGCAGGCCCATCTTGAATGCGAAATAGGCCCGCAGGAAGTAGGGCAGGTCGGCGCAGTCCGGGCGAATGTAGAGATTGATGGAATCTTCGCGCAAACCGAGATGGTTGTGCAGCACGTTGCGCGTTGGATCGCGCAAGACGACATGCAGCGCTGGCCATGACGGCGAGGCATCGAGCGGCGCGTCGAACAGCTTCTCGATCCAGGCCGAATACAGATTTTCGGTTTCGCGATTCCAGGAATTGCGGATTGGCCAGACGCTGGTCTTCGAACCCGAGGGCCGCGGCGGCTGCTTGGCGGCCACGTCGATGTCGCGCGTGATCGTGCGGCATGCGGCCGGCGCGTTGTCGCGCGTCAGACGCGCCTGCCATTTGCCGGCCGCGGGGGAGGCGACTTCGGCGAGCCAGAAATAGGGCGGGCCGCCGCGGCGCTCGCGCGATGTCGCCACGACATGGCCGTTCGGCGCAATCAGCGAGAGTTCGCCCGAGAGCGGCTTTTCGGCGGCGAAAATAACGCGCAGCGGCGCGCCTTTCCAGGGCGACAGCGGCGAGGGCAGGACGGCAAGATCCGCCGCATCCTCGCAGGCGCCAGCCTGCGCGTGGGCCAGTGCCAGTGAATGCGAAAGGACGGCTGCGAGACACGCACCTGCGGCTGCGAATGCGGCCGTCAGAAACCGGCGTGATCGATTCATGGAGCTGCTCCCCCCGGTCCCAACTATCGGGTATTGGAGTGCTTTGGCGGAATCTTGGCAAGCCTGTCCGGCCGGGTCGGAGTTCCCGCCGTCGATCTGTCTCGAACCGCCTGACGAGATCGCAGAATGCAGGCCATGGTGCTTCATGCCATCGGCGGGCCGCTCACGCTGATCGAGCGGCCGACCCCGCGGCCCGGTCCCGGCGAGGTGCTGGTCCGGGTCGAGGCTTGCGCGGTCTGCCGCACCGACCTGCATGTGGTCGATGGGGAACTGCCCAATCCGAAGTTGCCGATCATCCCCGGCCACGAGATCGTCGGCATCGTGGAACAATGCGGCGAGGGCGTCGGGGCACCCGCGCCGGGCACGCGGGTCGGCATCCCGTGGCTCGGGCAAACCTGCGGGCATTGCGCCTATTGCGCCGCCCGTCAGGAGAACCTCTGCGATAACGCGGTGTTCACGGGCTATCAGCGCGACGGCGGTTTTGCGACCCATGTGGTCGCGGATGCGGCCTTCGCATTTCCGCTGACCGGCTTTGGTGATCCGGTTGCGGCGGCGCCCTTGATGTGTGCGGGGCTGATCGGCTGGCGGTCACTGAGAATGGCCGGGGAAGGGCGCCGGATCGGGCTCTACGGCTTCGGTGCGGCCGCGCATATTCTGGCGCAGGTCTGCCGCTGGCAGGGGCGGCAGGTCTATGCTTTCACGCGCGCAGGCGACGTGGCGGCGCAGACTCTCGCAACGTCACTGGGCGCGCATTGGGCCGGCGCTTCCGAAGATATGCCGCCGGAGCCGCTCGATGCCGCCATCATCTTCGCGCCGGTCGGGCCGCTGGTCCCGCAGGCGCTGAAGGCGGTGCGAAAGGGTGGCCGTGTCGTGTGCGGCGGTATTTACATGAGCGACATTCCGCAATTTCCTTATCGCCTGTTGTGGGAGGAGCGGCAGATCGTGTCGGTCGCCAATCTGACGCGGAATGACGCGACCGAATTTCTGGCCATCGCGCCGCAGGCCGGCGTGAAGACCACGACGACGATCTATCCGCTTGCGCGCGCCAACGAAGCGCTCGCCGATCTCAGGGCCGGGCGGTTCGCGGGTGCGGCGGTGCTGGTGCCCTAGCCGCTACTCCGCCTTGATGCCGGTCGTGGCGATCAGCTTCTTCTTGTAGGCGAGGTCCTCGGCAATGAATTTCGCGAACTCGTCGGGCGTGCTGACCACCGGCTCGAAGGCCAGCGCCTGCAGCCGCTTCTGGAACTCGGGCTGCGCAAAGACGGTGGCCACGTCTTTCTGAATTTTCTCGATCACGTCCCTGGGCGTGCCGGCGGTGGCGAACAGGCCGAACCAGGATTGCGGATCGATGTCGGGAAATCCGGCTTCGCGAAGCGTCGGCACGTCCGGCAATTCCTTCTGGCGCTCCTTCTTGGAGATTGCGATCGGCTTGAGCTTGCCGGCCTTGATGTGGCCGGCCGTGACCGACCAGCCGCCGAGCGTCATCTGCACGTCGCCGGCCAGGGTCGCAGTGATCGCCGGCGCGATGCCGCGATAGGGAATCTGCATGATCTCCGCGCCGGCCTGTGCGCGCAGCATCTCGAACAGCAGATGCGGCTGGCTGCCGACGCCGTAGGAGCCGTAATTCAGCGCGCCCTTCTTTTCCTTCGACAGCGCCACCAGTTCCTTGAGCGAATTGGCGGAGACGGACGGATGCAGCACCACGAGCTGGTTCAGTTCGATCAATTGACTGATCGGCGCGAAATCCTTCACTGGATCGAATTTCGCATTTGGAAACAGGAACGGGTTGCTGGTAATCGAGGAATCGCTGGTCAGAAGCAGCGTGTAGCCGTCGCCCGCCGCGCGAGCGACGAACTCGCCGCCGATCATGGTCGAGGCGCCGGGCTTGTTCTCGATGATGACCGTCTGTTTCCAGATCTGCGACAGGCCCTCGCCGAGTGCGCGCGCCATGCCGTCGACGCCCCCGCCCGCCGGGTAGGGCACGACGATGCGGACCAGCCGGTCGGGATAGGTCTGTCCGAAGGCGGGCGCGCTCAGCGCGGCGCCTGCAATCAACAGGGCAGCGGTCAGTCTGCCAATCATCGCCATGGTTCTTACTCCTCGAACATGACCGCGACGCCGCTCGCCTGTTCGGCGGGAACGACGAGGCAGCCGATTGCTTCGCTGAAGGCGAAGCCGTGGTCAGCAAGGCGCTTGCGCTGCGCGGCGAGATCGCTGGTGCGAAAGCTCACCGCGGCGATGCCGGGTATCGGCGGCAACAGGGTGCCCGGCAGCAAGGCGGGCGCGTGCTTCACGTCGATGATGGTCAGCCGGGTGCCGCGCGGGAAGTGGAAATCGACCGACCCCGTATGCGCGATCGGCGCAAGCCCGGTATAGCGGCGATATGTGTCGGCGAAGGCCGCAAGGGCGTCGGTGACGACGACGGTGCGATGCAGGCTGGTCGCCCCGTTCGGATGCTGGATGTAGCGCGGCTGGTAAATGTATTCCGGCGTCAGATGCTGCGCGGCCTGGATGTAGCCTTCCGGCGATTGCCCGGGTGCGAATTGGATGCGCGCGAATTTCGCGGTGCGCATGCCGGCCGGGGTATCGATCTCGCGCTGCAGCGGGATCACGCCCGAGGTCGCAAGGCCCTCGTCGTGCAGGCGGCGTTCGACCGCGTGCGGGTCTTCGGTATTGAAGCAGATGATGTGCGCGCCCTGATGGCGCTTCAGGAAATTGGTGATGCGCGCGGCCGGGCGCGCCGGGTCTTCGCTCGCGAGAATCTCGAGATAATCGCTTGCGAACATCACGCAGCGATTGCCCGAGCCCTGCGGCTGCACCGCTTCGCCCGGTTTCCAGGCGGCCGAATGCGGCGAATAGGGCGTGAGCTGGAAGCCCATCGCCTCGAAGCGCTGCACGGTGTCGGCGAGGTCGCGGACCGCCATGCCGACATGGTTGATGTTGTCGATGTCGGGCATGCGAGAGATTTCTGCCACTGCAACAACGGGAATGTTGCGGCAACCTAGGATGCGACGTGTTGCGGTGCAAGCGTAAGCGCCGCAAGCGTAAGCGCCGCGGACCCGCCAGGCGATCTCGCGAGGCCTTCGAACGTCGCAAGCAGACAAGGCGTCGCTGCCCGCCGCCGTCTGGCGCCTCGTAGCGTAAGGCGGATACGGGTGACCCGCAAGCTGTCTGCTCCGGCCGGCGCGCTTATTAATGACGGCGATTTGCAATGAATGCGCGTGCCGCGGCCGAAACTTCTGCTAGCATTCACGGTCGAGCATTGGCGGCTGAACCGGCAGAGGCTGGGGATGGGTCTGCGTTACCGACTAGCAATCCTGATGTTGGTCGCGCTCGTGCCGCCGCTCGCGATCACGGCCTACAACACGCTGCGTTGGCAGCGTTTTCTGGAGCGCGATGCGCGCGACGAAGCGCTAGCCGCCGCGCGCCTCGTGGCGGCCGAACTCGCACAGATCGTTGAAGGCAGCCGGCAATTGATGATCGCGATGGGCCGGCACCCGGCGGTGCCGGACAACGAGGCGGAGTGCGTCTCCTATTTCAAGGCGGTGATCGCCGGTCTGCCGACCTATCGAGAGGCCGCGGTGATCGATCCGGACGGCAAGTTCGTCTGTTCGACGATTCCGATTCCCGCCGATCTCGATGTGCGCGACCGGCTTTATTTCGAGGGAGCGCTCAGGACTGGCGAACTCACCATCGGCACGCTGGTGCAGGGGCGCGTCACCAAATCGATGTCGATCCACATCGCGATGCCGTTAAGCAAGGGCGACGGCGTCAACCACGGTGTCATCGTTCTGATCCTCAATCCGGAGTGGGTCGCTCGGAATCTGTCGAGCCGGTTATGGCGGACCAATCACCGCGTGATCGTGATGGACCGCGAAGGCAGTCTCGTCTTCACCATCCCGCATCTCGGCGAGGAGGACGCTCGCGCAATCGCCAAGGCCGCGTTCCCGACGGCGCGGCTCTCGGCGGCCGGGACCATGCAGACCGCCGATGCGCGCGGCCGCCAGCAGATCGTCGGTTTCGCTTCGCTGGAAGAGCCGCCGAGCGGGTTGCTGACCGCAGTCACCATCGATCGCGCAGTCGCGCTGGCCGAAGTGCGTGGGACCGCCTGGCGCAGCATCTGGTTCGCGCTTGCGGCGGTCGTGCTCGCGGTCGCCGGGACGATCTGGGCGGCGAATGTACTGATACGGCGGCCGCTCAAGGAGATTGTCGCGGTGGTAAACCGCAGGGAGCGCGGCGAGACCGACGTGAAATTTCCAAGACTCGATCCGCGGACCGATCTCGGGCAATTGACCGCCGCGCTGTCGCGCATGTCTGAATCCATCAATGCGCTGCTCGAGCAGAAAACCTTTCTGCTCCGCGAGCTACAGCATCGGGTGATGAACAGCCTGAACCTCCTGTCCAGCGTGCTCGACCTGCAGCGCCGCCATACTGCCGACCCGGATGCGCGCGACCAGCTTGCCCGCGCGCGCGATCGTGTCCTGTCGATCGGCAGCGTATACCGGCAGCTCTATCAGGCCGACCATGCCGGCCGCGTGGAATTTTCCGAGTTTCTCAAGAAGCTGTGCGAGGACAGCCAGAATGCCTATGG
>JBIQKQ010000013.1:26777-36520 GCA_044506365.1 Hyphomicrobiales bacterium | reverse complement strand
GAAACTACTTCGCAAACGCTGGATACGCTTCCGTCAAGCCGTGAACCGCTCTAGAAGCCGTGATGCGCGCTAAGCAGAAAACAGACGCCATCACCGCTGCGTAATGGCCCTGCGGGTCTTGGCCGGCCGCAGCGCGCAAAAGCGCTCGACCGCTTCGGTAACGGAGCCGGCGATCTGCATCTGGTGCTCGTCCGTTTCCATCAGCACTTCTTCGTCGCGATGGACGATGGAGCCGGCTTCAAGCAGCACACTTGGCATGCGCGCGGTCCGCAGGATCAGGAGCTGGTCGTAACGGTAGACGCCGGTGTCAGCGTCGACCAGCTGACGGCGCCGCGCACCCATGAAGGCTTCCTTGTAGTGCGGCGTGTATTCCAGACCGCGCGCCTTCAGACGCGTGCCGAGCATCTTGGCGAAAGCGAGGCTCGCCTGATAGTCGGTATTGCCAGCCGACACGAAAATTGAGTGGCCCTTGAAACGGTCGCTATAGGCGCGCTGCACGCCGCCAAATTCCCACATCGACTTGAAGGACTCCGGCACGGAATCGTGGTGGATTGACACCAGGAGATCGCCCGCCATCGCATTCGCCTGCGCGACCCGGCGAACGAGGCTCGGGATCGCCTCGCCATTGGCGAGCAGGAGGTGGGCGCGTTCGAAACCGGCCTCGCGCAGCTTGGCCTCGATCACTTTCGCCAGCCTGAGGTTGAAGCTGTATTCGTCGACGCCGCGCGCGCTGATTGCGCCGGGACTTTCCGGCGTATGACCGACATCGACAATAATGCGGAAGTTTGCAGCGTCGCAGTGCGGCGCCGTGGCGCCTGGGCGCGCCGATGCCAATTGAGCGAAGGCATCCGTTCCGGCGCAGAGCGCAAGAACAATGATCGTGGCAAGAGTCGCGATCGGGCGTCGTTGCATCGCACGCGTCAGGAGAATGGAACCATATTGCAGAGAGCCGACTCTAGGTCACGGCGGCCGGGCGGCGCAACCAAGAGCCTGCGCTTGTGTCTTTAATAAGGTTAGCTCGCGATGCGAGGGGCCGCCAGCCGAGCAGCGAAGCCACAAATTGCCGGAGCAGCCTTCAGGGTTGCGCACCGCTGAACGGCCGTTTGGGATTCCCCACCGCCCGTTCCCGGGGCAGCAGCAGCGCCGTGCCGACGCGCCGCCTGCGCCGAATCTGCTCTCGGTCGCTGGGCGAGAGGGTCAGCCGGGTGCCGATCACGAACGCCATATGCAACTCGGCATAGTCATCCGCATCGCCATCGCTCAGTCCAGCCTCGCGATAGAGCTGGCGCAGGAATTTGACCCGCTCGGTGTCCACCTCATGCACCACGGAGGCAACCTTGGCATCGCGCCGTGCCCAATCGCGCAGCGTCATCTCGAACGGTCCGCCCGGCACGTCCTGACGATGGGAAACAGCGATCCGGATGAGCCGCTCCAGCCGCTCCCACGGTGTGCCCGAGGTGTCGACAATCAGCGCGCGCGTCTCGCTGGTCATCCGCAGCCGCCAAGTCTCCACGACGGCCGAAAGAAGATCTTCGCGGCCCTCGAAATGCCAGTAGAAGCTGCCCTTGGTCACGCCGAGCTTCTCCGCGAGGGTATCGACGCGTAGAGCCTCCACATTATCCTCGGCCAGCATGACGACCGCTGCTTCGATCCAGTCCTTGCGACCAAGCGGCGGCTCGGCGGCGGGCTTTTGCGGCTTGACGGTCTGTCTTGCCATGGTCGAGCCGCGCCTTAAGCTTTTTCCGTACCGGGGCCGACCGCGCGCAGAAGTTCGACCAATCGCGCGTTCCGCCACGCAATCCAGTCGGGCAGGGGGCGTCCCCTGGTGATGTCTTCGGCCGCTGCGATCAGCTTTTCCTGGACCGCCGGATCCGTGAGTTGCGGCGTGCCGCACGCGTCTATCCATTTCTGCAACTCTGGCGCGATCGTGAGCACATGCGGCATGCCGCCTTCACCGCCGGCCAGCGTAAAGGTCGTGAGCGCGCCCATAACAGCCCAGCGCGGTCCGAGCCCGTAACGCATCGCGTCTTCGATCGCCTGCGGACTTGCGATGCCTTCGGAAACGCAATGTACAGCCTCGCGCAGCAGCGCGAATTGCAGGCGGTTGGTCAGGAAAGCGGTGACTTCCTTGTCGATGCGGATCGGCTTCTTGCCGAGCGCCGTAAAGAAGCGCAGCGCCCAGTCGACGACCTCGGGCGCGGTTTTTTCGCCGCCGATGATCTCGATCAGCGGCACCAGATGCGGCGGGTTGAAGGGGTGGCATACGATCAGCCGCTCGGGATGACGCATCTTCGCCTGAAGCTGGGTGGGCGGAATGCCGCCGGTGCTCGATCCGATCACCAGCGTCGGCGGTGCATTGTCCTCGATTTGCGCATAAACCTGCTGTTTGAGCGCAAGATTTTCGGGCGCATTCTCCTGCACGAAATCGGATGAGGCGGCGACCGCAGCGGCATCGGTCACGAAGCGAAGTTTCTGCGCCGGCATACGTTCTTCGGTTGCAAAGCCGATCCGTCGCAGTGCGTCCCAAGTGTCGGCAACGAAGGCACGTACGCGCGTTTCGGCATCGGATGCTGGATCGCAGGCAATCACCTCGTAGCCGCGCGCGAGATAAATCGCAGCCCATCCGGATCCGACCGATCCGGTGCCGACGAGACCGATGCGCTTGGGCTCCTGCGGCAACATTGGACTTCACCTTCTAAGCAAAGGGCGCAGGCTGTCGCGGCGCATGCCGAGCTTTGCGAATTGACACCGCATAACACGACATCCATACTCGTACGTATTGAGCCAGGGAGGACATCATGTCAATCAAGAAACTACTGGCTTCGGCTTGTGCCGTTGCTTTCGTTGCGCTTGCGGGACCGGCGCAGGCCGACATCAAGATCGGTGTCGTGCTGGCGCTTACGGGACCGAATGCATCGCTGGGGATTCCCTATCGCAAGGGCGTTGAGCTGATAGCGAGGGAAATCGGCGGTGAGAAGGTCGATCTGATTTTCCTCGATGATGCGTCCGATCCGTCGACCGCGGTTAAGAACGCGCAGAAGCTGATCGCCGACGACAAGATCGACATTCTGATTGGCGGCTCCAATACACCTGCCTCGCAGGCGATGGGCAACGTCACCTCGCAGGCTGGTGTGCAGCAGGTGTCGCTCGCGCCGGCAGCATTTCCGGCCGACAAGAACAAGTGGATGATCGCGATGCCGCAGCCCGCCAATCTTTGGGCTGCGGCTCTGGTCAGGGATATGCAAAAGCGCGGCGTGAAAACCGTCGCCTATATCGGCTTCAGCGATCCCTGGGGCGACATCGCCTATAACGGCATCAAAGAAGCGGCTGAAAAGGCCGGCATTAAGGTCGTGACAAACGAGCGCTATGCCCGTGCGGATACCAGCGTCACTGGACAGGTGTTGAAAATCATCGCGGCAAGACCTGATGCGGTGATGGTCGGCGGTTCCGGTACGCCCGGCGCGCTGCCACATATCGCGCTCGCGGAACGCGGCTTCAAGGGCCCGGTTTATGCGACGCCGGGCGTATTCAATCAGGATTATCTGCGCGTCGGCGGCAAGGCGGTCGAGAATGTCGTCGGCGTCACTGGTCCAATCGGCGCCGCGGATCAATTGCCGGACTCAAATCCGATCAAGAAGGTGTCGCACGACTTCATCAAGAAGTACGAAGGCATAAACGGCAAGGGTAGCTGGAACAGCTTCGCTGCGTTCGCTTATGACGGCATGTTGACGCTGGAAGACGCGATCGCGCGCGCCCTGAAGAAAGCCAAGCCGGGCACCCAGGAATTCCGGCAAGCGGTGCGCGACGAAGTCCGAAATGTTAAGGAACTCGTCGGCACCAACGGCGTGTATCACTTCCCGGAGGGCTCGTCTTACGGCGTCGACGACCGGTCCGTGATCCTTGTGCAGGTCAAGGACGGGAAGTGGACATATCTGCCGAACTGACGGTCGGATGCGATCGTCCGGCCGGGCCATGGTCCGGCCGGACATCATTTTTCGAATTGCGAGCGGGTGCGGGGGGCGCCGTCGTGCGCCTTCAAGGAACGCGCTGACGATTTCGGGCAAGAAAGTCGCGCGCGGGCGGGAGCATGACCTTCGAGATTTTCGTCCTTCTGGTCCAGGACGCGATCGGCACTGGCGCCATTTACGTTCTGATGGCGCTCGGGATCGTGCTGATCTTCAACGTCACGCGCGTGATTTTCATTTCCTACGGCGATCTCGTCGCCTATTCGGCGCTGACACTCGGCTCGTTCGAACTGCAGCGGATGCCGGGCACGGTCTGGCTGGTGCTGACGCTCGCTGGTCTCGCCTTCATCGTGGAGGCTGTCTCGCTCATCCGCCAGAACCGGCTTTCGTTGATTCCGAAGGCGTTTCTGATCTGGATCATCGCACCCGCGATACCCGTCGCGGCGGCGTTCCTGATTGGAGCGCAGAACCTGTCGCTACCGGTTGCGATGCTCCTGACCATCGCACTCGTGTTGCCGCTCGGGCCTTTGCTCTATCGCGTGGTATTCCAGCCGATCGCCACCGCGCCTGTGTTGATCCTCCTGATGGTCGCGGTTGCGCTGCATTTCGCGATTACCGGGCTGGCGCTTCTCTATTTCGGGCCGGAAGGGTTGCGCACGCAGGCCTTCGTCTCGGGC
This sequence comes from Hyphomicrobiales bacterium, assembly GCA_044506365.1. Taxonomy (GTDB): domain Bacteria; phylum Pseudomonadota; class Alphaproteobacteria; order Rhizobiales; family Xanthobacteraceae; genus Pseudorhodoplanes. The sequence goes on along the minus strand of JBIQKQ010000013.1, from coordinate 31,878 downwards.
GATGTCACGATCGGCGGTTTTGCGGTGCCTCAGCAGCTTATGCTGATTGTGGGGGCGGCGGCGATCTTCTCGGCGATCCTTTTCGTGTTCTTCCGCTACACGGTCGCTGGTAAGGCGCTGCGCGCGGTCGCCATCAATCGCGAGGGCGCGCGGCTCGTCGGCATCTGGACGACGCGCGCCGGTGCAATGTCGTTCCTGCTCGCCGCGGGCATCGCCGCGGTGGCCGGCATCCTGATTTCGCCGACCACCACGATCTATTATGACACCGGCCTGATCGTCGGGTTGAAAGGCTTCATCGGTTCGGTGGTCGGAGGCTTCGTCAGTTATCCGCTTGCGGCCGTCGGCGCGATCCTGATCGGTCTCGTGGAGTCTTTCGGCTCATTCTATTACAGCGCGCTCAAGGACGCGATCGTGTTCGCGGCCATCATCCCGATTGTGCTATGGCGGTGGCTGTACGTCTCGTCGCATGACGACGAAGAGCATGAGGAAGAATAGCGATGCCATCCGGGCTCCGCATTGCTCTTCTCGTGCTGCTTGCTCTCGGGGTCGCAGTGCTGCCGCTGATCTTTGGCGGCTTCATCGTGACGTTGATGAACTATATCGGCATTTACACGCTGATCACGCTCGGGCTTGTTCTGCTCACCGGATGCGGCGGCATCACCTCGTTCGGGCAGGCGGCTTTCGTGGGGCTCGGCGCCTATGCCACTGCCTATCTGTCGACTGCGGCGGGGCTGTCGCCCTGGCTCGGGCTGCTGGCCGGCATCGTGCTTACGTCTTTCGTCGCGCTTGTTCTCGGCTATATCACGCTGCATCTGGGCGGGCATTATCTGCCGCTGACCACCATCGCCTGGGGCATGGCGATCTATTACAGCTTCGGCAATTTCCAGTTCCTGGGTTCGCATGGCGGCATCGGCGACATCCCGCCGGTCTCGATCTTCGGCTATCAGTTCGATGAGCCGGAGAAACTCTACTACATCATCTGGATTTTCTGCGTCGCGGCGCTGGTTGGCGCGGCCAATCTCCTGAAATCGCGACAAGGACGCGCCATCCGGGCGCTCCGCGGCGGAAAGGGGATGTCGGAAAGCCTTGGCATTAACGTGTTCTGGGTCCGGCTCTGCGTATTCATCCTGGCCGCCGCACTCGCAGGGATCGCTGGATGGCTGTATGCGCATATGACGCGCTTTGTCAGCCCGGCGCCGTTCGGCCTTAATGCCGGCATCGAATATCTACTGATGGCGGTGCTCGGCGGCGCCGGTACCATCGCAGGCGCGGTGGTGGGAGCAGCCTCGGTCGCGCTCTTGAAAAACTGGCTGCAGGATCTGCTGCCGCACCTTTCAACCAACGCCGCCAATCTCGAAATCGTGGTGTTCGGCTGTCTGTTTATTCTGCTGCTGCACAAATCGCGCAGCGGTATCGTGCCGCTGATCCGCAACTATCTGCCGCAGCCCCCGCCGCTGTCTCAGCGGCTTCCGCGAAGGAGCTTCCGATAAAGTCGCGGCCCGAGGCGGGCTCGGCATTGCTGCGAATCGAGGGACTCACCAAGCGTTTCGGCGGCCTGGTCGCAGTGGACAATGTCTCCTTCGAAGTGAAGGCGGGCACCATCACCGCATTGATCGGCCCAAACGGTGCCGGCAAGAGCACGACCTTCAATCTCATCACCGGCGCGCTGCCGGCCAGCGGCGGCAAGGTGACGTTCGCCGGTCGCGAACTCTCCGGCGTCAAGCCGCATGAGGTGGTTTCGCTCGGCATGGCGCGCACCTTCCAGCATGTGAAGCTGCGGCCGACCATGACCTTGCTGGAAAACGTAATGCTTGGCTGTTACGGCCGCACAGATGCCGGCTTTCTCGCCGGCGCGCTCAAGCTTGATCGGGCCGAAGAAGCCGCGGTTCAGGCCGAAGCGATGCGCCAATTGCAGCGCGTCGGTTTGGCCGACAAGGCGCATGAAATGGCCGGCAATCTGGCGCTCGGTCAGCAGCGCGTGCTCGAAGTGGCGCGCGCGCTCGCGGCCGGACCGCTGCTGATCATGCTGGACGAGCCGGCGGCCGGCCTTCGTAGTCTTGAGAAGCAGGCGCTTGCCGAGCTTCTGCGCGCACTGCGTGCGGATGGGATGACCATTCTGCTGGTCGAGCACGATATGGATTTCGTGATGAGCCTCGCCGACCGGGTCGTGGTGCTCGATTTCGGCAAGAAGCTTGCTGAAGGGCTGCCTGTCGAAATTCAGGCCAACTCAGCCGTGCAGGAAGCGTATCTCGGGAGCGTCGAATGACCGCGATGCTCGAAGCCAGGGACCTGACGGTCTCCTATGGCAAGCTGACCGCCGTGAAAGGGGTGAGCTTCGCGGTTGAGGAGGGCAAGATCGCGACCATCATCGGTCCGAATGGCGCTGGCAAGACGACGCTGCTGAAAGCCTTGATCGGGCAACTGCCTGCCACCGGCGGTATCACCTATGACGGCAGCGATATCGGCCGGGCGGAAGTCGAGGCGCGGGTCGAGCGCGGCATCGTGCTGGTGCCCGAGACCCGCGAACTGTTCACCGATATGGCGGTTGCCGATAATCTTCTGCTCGGCGCCTACATTCACCGTCGCAAGACCATGCAGGTCAAAGAAGATTTCGAGCGCGTCTACGAGCTGTTTCCGCGGCTGCGGGAGCGGCGCGCGCAACTTGCCGGCACATTGTCCGGCGGCGAGCGGCAGATGCTGGCGCTCGGCCGCGCGCTGATGGGACGGCCGAAATTGCTGATGCTCGATGAGCCCAGTCTGGGGCTCGCGCCGCTGATCGTGCGGGAGATTTTCCGCATCATCGCCAAGCTTGGCGAACAGGGCGTGACCATGCTGCTGGTCGAGCAGAATGCGCGGGCGGCGCTTGAAACCGCGGATTATGGCTATGTGCTCGAATCTGGCGAACTCGTGCATCAGGGCAGGGCGGCCGACCTGATGCGCGATCCGAAGGTGATGGCGACCTATCTCGGGCGGAGCGCTTCGTAGTTTTCTGGTTATTGCGGGCTCGGACCTCGGGCCGCCCCGAATGGCCGAGAACGAACTTCAGGGAGAGACAATTGGATTTTTCCTTCAGCGAAGAACAAATCCTCCTTCGCGACAGCGTGCGCAAGCTGATGGAGCGGGTCGCAACACCAGAGTATGTGGCGCGGGTCGATCGCGAAAAGGCCTATCCGCAAGAACTGTTCGATGCCTGGATAGAGGCGGGCCTCTACGGGCTGCCATTTTCGGAAGACATCGGCGGAGCGGGCGGCAGCGTACTCGATCTTGCACTTGTATCCGAGGAGATTGGCCGCACCAGCGCCGACCTTGTGATGGCTTATGCCGGCGCTTTGTTCTGCGGTCTGACGGTGGCGCGAAAAGGTTCCGAAGAACAGAAAAAGAAATGGATTCCGGCGCTGATCGACGGCCGCATCAAATTCTCCATTGGCATTTCCGAGCCTGACGCCGGCTCCGATGTGGGTGCCATCCGCACCAACGCGCGCAAAGATGGCAGCGACTGGGTGTTGAACGGGCATAAGGTCTGGCAGTCCGGAGCAGGTGCCAAGGACAATGTGATCTGTCTCTATGCCCGCACCGACATGGATGCGCATTACAGGCAGGGCATGTCGCTGTTTCTTGTCGACAACAATCGGCCGGGCGTCTCGATGAAGAAGCTTGACATGCTGGGCCGCTACTGCATGGGCACCTACGAGGTGACGCTGGATAATGTGCGGGTGCCGCAGGACCAACTGATCGGCGGCGTGAACATGGGCTGGGATTGCCTATTGTCCGGCCTGCAGACCGAGCGCATCACGGTCGCGGCCTGCGACGTCGGTTCGGCGCAGGGTGTTGTCGATCTCGCACTGGCCTACGCCAAGGAGCGTAAGCAGTTCGGCCGTCCGATCGGCAATTTCCAGTCGATCGCGCATATGCTCGCCGACATGCAGACCGAGGTCGAGGCCGCCCGCTCGCTGATGTATCGCGCTGCCTGGATGGTCGATGCCGGCAAGAACGCCATGAACGAAATCAACATGGCGAAGCTGTTTGCCTCCGAAGTTTATGTTAAGGTCGCCAATCTCGGCATGCAGATCTACGGCGGTAACGGCTACAGCATGGAATATCCAATGCAGCGCCATTACCGCGACTCGCGAATCGCGACCGTCGTGGCCGGCACCTCGCAGATCATGCGCAATATGATTGCCGGTGGGATGGGGCTGAAGCCGCAGTGATTGTCATTGTTACGACTCACTCCTCTTGACAGGGGAAGGGTTGGGGGCGGGGCCTATTTCACGGCCTGACCTCCCGCGCGACTGCCTCGCTTCGCGACGGCAGTCGACCCTCCCTTTCAGGGAGAGGTGGGGAGCGTGTGGCGCCGCTCCCAATCCGCGACGAATTTCGGCGCCACCTTGCGAATGCGCTCGATATCCATGCGCCCGGTGCGCGACATATACGACATCGCGAAGTCATACGGCGGCAGAGCCATGTGCGTCCCGAAATCCTCGTACCATTGCGCGCTGGCGTTGGCGGCGGTGACGAGCTTGTCGAGGATCGGCTTGCGTTGCGCCTGATACGCTGCGAGCGCGGCCGGAACGTCGCGCGGTTGGGCGCGGATCGCGCGCGCGAGCGCGATGGCATCCTCGATCGCAAGACGGGTCCCCGATCCGATCGAGAAGTGCGCGGTGTGCAGCGCGTCTCCCAGGATCACCTTGTTGCCGACCGACCAGCGCTCGTTTTGCACGATCGGGAATTGCCGCCAGATCGAGCGGTTCGAAATCAGCGGATGATCATCGAGGGTTTGCGCGAAGATGCGCTCCAGCGCAGCGCGTGACTCATCCTCCGTCATTCGATCGAAGCCCGCGGCCAAGAAGGTGTCCGCGCTGCATTCGACCAGGAACGTGCTCATGTCCGGTGCATAGCGATAATGATGCGCGTTGATCGGTCCGTGCGGGGTCTCCAGGAACGTCTGGCTCAGCGTATCGAACACTTTCGTTGTTCCGAACCAGGCGAAGCGATTGCTGAGATAGGACACGCTGGCGCCGAATCCGGCTTCGTCGGATCGGCGGACCAGCGAAGTGACTCCGTCGGCGCCCACGATGATGTCGGCGTCGGCAAATTCGGAAAG
>JBIQKQ010000013.1:0-26767 GCA_044506365.1 Hyphomicrobiales bacterium | reverse complement strand
GGCGCGATTGAATGTGACCTCGACGCCTTCGTCGCGCGCCTGCTTCTGCAGGAGCTTCAGGAGGTGCAGCCGGCCGATAGCGGTGAAGCCGATGCCGTCGAGCATGACGCGCTCGCCGCGGTGGTGGACCGCGATCCCGCGCCAGCGTTCGAGGTGCGGGGCCACAGCGCTGAAAATTGCCGGGTCGTCTTCCGCCAGGAATTCCAACGCATCTTCCGAAAACACGACACCGAAGCCGAAGGTGGAGTCGGGGGCATTCTGTTCGAACACCTCAAGCGAGAGGTCGAGGCCGCTGCGCTTGAGCAGCAACGACAGGTAGAGTCCGGCCGGTCCTCCTCCAATGATCACGATCCGCATTTGCCAGTTTTCCGTCGTTTGAACGCGCGTCCAAATTGACAAATAGTGAGGTCGAAGTCCATACTAGATAGTATGGCGCGGCGCGAGACCGCGATACGGGAGGCGGCGGGTGGCGGATCCCGCATTCAAGGTGATCGGTGATGTTTACCGGCTCAACGCCGCTCGGTATGGCGATAAGCCGGCGTTTATCATGCCGGACGGCCACTCGCGCGCCTTCGGGGATTTGTACGCGCGGGTGAAGCGGCTTGGCAATGCGCTACTGGCGCGTGGACTTGAGCCCGGCGATCGCGTCGGCATCCTGTCGCGAAACCGCATTGAATATATTGAGGCCTACGGGGTGTCCGCCGCCGGCCTGATTGCATTGCCGCTGAACTGGCGACTGTCTCCAAGAGAGTTGCAGACCGTTTTGACGAATGCCGAGCCGGCGGCGCTGATCGTCGATCCGTCCTTCGTGCCGGCGATCGAGCAGCTGCGCGGCGCGCTGCCTTTCGTGCGCGTGTATATTGCGCTCGACGACGCAGCGGCGGGGTTTGAGCGTTACGAAAACATTTTGTCGGAGGGCGCGGCCGAGGCGCCTCCGACTGTCGGGACGCCGGAGGCGACCGCCTGCCTTCTTTACACCAGCGGCACGACCGGCATTCCGAAAGGCGCGGAGCTGACGCATCGCGGGCTGCTCCTCAATTGCGCTGCCGCGATCAGCCAGATGTTCGTGTTCACCGACGCCGACGTGACGCTGGCGCCGATGCCGTTCTTTCATGTTGGCGGCATGTGGTACCACCTGTTTCCGAGTTTCGCGGCCGGCTGCACCACGGTGATCATGCCGCAGTTCGATCCGCAGGGTGTCCTGGCTTTGATGGCGCGGCATCGCGTGACCAACACCCATCTCGTACCGACCATGATCCATGCCCTGCTGGAACAGCCGAATATCGGCTCGTTCGACCTGTCCGCGCTGCGCATGATGTTTTACGCCGCTTCGTCCATGCCGACCGAGACGCTGAAGCGTGCGACGGCAACCTTCGCCTGCGAGTTCGCGCAGGGCTATGGCTCCACCGAGGCCGGAATGGTGACGTGCCTCAGTCCCGCAGATCACCGTCGTGCGCGGGCCGGACGCGAAGACCTGCTCCTCGCCTGCGGCCGCCCGCTCCCCGACATATTGGTGAAGCTTGCGTCGACCGATGACACCGGCATTGGTGAAATCCTCGTGAAAAGCCCGATGACAATGGCGCGCTACTGGCGCAATCTCGAGGCGAGCGCAGCCGCGACACATGACGGATGGCTGCATACCGGAGATATCGGGAGTATCGACGGCGAGGGCTATCTTTATATTCTGGATCGCAAGAGCGACATGATCGTCACCGGCGGGGAAAATGTCTATCCGCGCGAAGTGGAGGACATTCTGCTGCAGGACGCGGAGGTCGCCGAGGTTGCGGTGTTCGACCTGCCGGACGATCGATGGGTGCAGAAAGTCGTGGCCGCGGTGGTGCCGCGCGGCAATGCCGTCGATACGCAGGCGCTGCTTGCGCGCGTGAAGCATAAGCTTGCCGGCTACAAATGCCCGAAAGAGATTTTCGTAACTGACAGCCTGCCGAAGAACGCGGCTGGCAAGGTCCTGCGCAAGGTGCTGCGCGAATGCTATCGCGACCGCGACGCGGTCGCTCGACGATAACGAGGGAGACACCATGAGCACGAACAAAGTGATTGTTACCATCGCGCCCACCGGGGGGATGGCGTCGAAGCAGCAGAACCCGAATATCCCGACCCAGCCGCAGGAAATCGCCGAAGACGTGTATCGATGCTTCAATGCGGGCGCGAGTCTCGTCGCCGTGCATGCGCGTCGTCCCGACGATCAGGCGACCTGCAACCCGGATATCTATCGCAAGATCAACGGACTTATCCGCGAGAAGTGCGATATCATCATCAACAATTCGACCGGCGGCGGCATCAACGGCGACATGGTGCGGCAGGGGCCGAACGGCTATCCGGAGATCATCTGGGAGGAGCGGCTGAAGGGCATGGAGGCGGGCGCCGAGATGTGCACGCTCGACCCGACCACGATCATCGCCACCTTCGAAGGCCGCGAGATCCTGATGAACACCTCGCCGGAACGCTGCAAGTTCCTCGCCAGCGAGATGCAAAAGCGCGGCATCAAGCCGGAATGGGAGGTTTTCTCGCCGACGCATCTGCTGCAGGACGTGCAGGCGTGTCTGGACGCCGGTCTCGACACCAAGCCCTATTTCGTGAATTTTGTGCTGAATGCCAACAAGGGCTTCCAGGGCGCGATGCCCTATACACCCAAGGTATTGCAGCAGATGGTCGAACTGATGCCGGAAGGTGCGATCTTCAATGTCAGCGCCATCGGCATTGCGCAGCTTAATGCCGCCGTTCAGTCGCTGCTCCTGGGCGGGCACGTGCGGGTCGGACTCGAGGACAATCTGTATTATTCGCGTGGCCGGCTCGCCAACAATGTCGAACTGGTCGAGCGCATCGTGCGCATCATCCGCGAATTCGGGCTGGAGCCGGCGACCCCGGCCGAGGCGCGCGAGATCATCGGCCTTCCGCAACTCAAGGCGAAGAGCGCGGCGTAGCCGTCGCCACGTATTGGTCTGATCCCTCCCCCTGAAAGGGGAGGGTTAGAGAGGGAGTGGGAAAAAGACCCCACCGCTCTTCTTCGCTTCGCTCAGTCGAGCGACCTCCCCCCTTGCGGGGGGAGGTGAACGAGTGTGCCGGCGCGTTTAGGACTCAGTTAGGATCGCTTGGCATTCTTGCGCGAGCAGCAACCGCCATGCCCTTCGTTTATATCCTCGGCACACGGACCCCGCGCGGCCCGATTTCCTATGTCGGCTGGACGCTCGATCTCGAGCGGCGCCTCGCGCAGCATAATGCCGGTACGGGCGCGCGCACCACGCGCGGGCGCACCTGGTCGCTGCTGCATTCGGAGAGGTTCGAGACGCGAGAGGCGGCGATGAGCCGCGAATGGCATCTCAAGCGCGATCGGAAATTCCGGAAAGAACTGCTGGCCTCACTGATCACTCCGCCGCAGCGCCCGGGAAAGCGTGCTCGATCAGCCGCTTCTGCACCGCGGTAAGATGGGCACGCATGGCGGCTTCGGCCTGGGCGGCATTGCGCTCGGCCACGGCCACCGCGATCTTGCGATGATCCGCCGCATAGGCGGCCTGATTGTTGATGCAATGCGCGCTCTCGCGCCCGTGCCGCCAGGCGCCTTCGAGCGCGGTCTCCAGCATCGCATCGAAAATTGCGATCAGCAGCGGATTGCGCGCGGCCGCGGAAATCCGCCGGTGAAAGGCGGCGTCTGCCTTTTCATATGACAGCGGATCTTTCGCATCGCGGCTGGCGTCCGCCGCCTCGAACAGCCGGTCGATGTCGCCGCGGGTGGCGCGCAGTGCCGCCAGCCGTGCCTGCATCGGCTCTATCGCCAGGCGCGCTTCCAGCATGTCGACGGGATTGGTCAGGCGCGACATCTCATGGACCAGACTCTCGGTCGCGTGCCGGGCATCGGTCGCGAATGTACCGCGGCCGTGCTGCCGGCTGATCCGGCCTTCGGCCTCCAGCAATCCGAGCGCCTGCCTGAGCACCCGGCGGCTCACTCCGAGTTCTTCGGACAATTCGCGTTCGGAGGGCAGTCGTCCGGCGCCCAGCCGCCCCGGTCCACGCAGACGCCCGCTGTCGATCATGGTGCGGATGCGCTCGGCCGCGTCACGATAATTCAGCTTTGCTTCATCGCGCGGCGACATGTCGCGCGACGGATTGCGGATAACGGCAACGTGCTGAGACGCGTCGCTCAACGCATCCTCCCTGGAACCCACGATAGTTGCGGAACTATACCAATGCGGACCATTTGCGCCAACTGGTGCGACATGCGCGATTGACGGCCGGACCAGCTTTGCTAGCTTTTGCTGGAGATCGTTTCCTGCTCACCGGCGGAGAATGTCATGAACCCACCCGCATCCAGCGTCCACCGCCTGCCCAACCGCGAGACCGCGCTCAAGTCGCTGTACGACGATATTGCCGCGAAAAGCATGTTTCCCTTCTGGGCCCAGTCGAGTGACGTCACCAATGACGAGATCAAGCAGTTGATGGGTGGCAAAAAGGCCGTTCCCTATGTCTGGAGCTGCGAGAAGGACATCGAACCAATTTTGAACCAGGCGGTCGAACTGATCACGATGGACGATTCCGAGCGGCGCTCGCTGATCCTCGTCAATCCTGGTCTGGCGCCCAGGCGCGCGACCGTGTCGACGATGTACACGGCCTATCGCCTGAACGACGCCAACGAGATCATGCCGCCGCACAAGCATTCGCCAAGCGCGATCCGGTTTGGTCTGAAGGGCAAAGGTAATTTCACCGGGGTCGATGGCGAGGACATCGTGTTCGGACCCGGCGACATGGTGCTGACCCCAAACGATACCTGGCACAATCACGGCACCGTCGGCGGCGAACAGGCGCTCAATCTTTCAGTGCTCGACTTTCCGCTGGTGGAGACCCTCAACGCGGTTCATTTCGACCATAACTATATGGAAGAAGAGAACGGCAAGATGGTGCAGAAGAAGCAGCAGACCCCGCGCTTCACCCCGGATTATTCGCAGCGCATCTACGGCTATGGCGGCCTGATGCCGCGCTTCGCCAGCAAGGAAAAGCGAGGCGCGGGCTTCTCCTCGCCGATGTTCGTCTACCGCTGGGACATGATGCGCGAGTTGCTGGAGCGTCATAAGGACTGGGATGGCGATCCTTACGAGGCGCTGATGGTCGAATATATCGATCCGACCTCGGGCGGTCCGGTGTTCAAGACCATCACCTTCTTTGCGCAGATGCTGCGGCCCGGCGAGCGCACGCGGCCGATCCGCCAGACCGGCAATCTGCTGGTTGCCCCGTTCGAAGGCCGCGGTCATTCGATCATCGACGGTCAGCGCTTCGACTGGAAGGAATTTGACACCCTTGCGGTGCCGGGCGGCACCTGGTGCGAGCATGTCAACGATTCCGACAAGGATCCGCTGTTCCTGTTCGTCGCAAGCGATGAGCCGACCCTGAAAAAGCTCGATCTGTTCAAGAAATGGGGCCGCGACAAGAACGACGCCGTCGTTCGCCTGGCTTGAGACGGAGTGGTCCCGTCTCGATTGGTATGTGATTGAGTGGCGAAAATGTCGTCCCCGCTTTCGAGGGGACGACTGCTTTTAGGCCGAGTGCAGAGGTGTAGGTAAGATCCGTGCTGTCGCGTTCCAACACTACGCTTGTTTCGCATTTTGATTGTCCCGGTGGCGGTCAGGTCTGGGTCGAAAACGGCATCATGTATGTCGGACATCAGCGCCCGACCTCCGGCACGACCATCGTCGACGTATCGGATCCATCGAACCCCAAGCATCTTGCGACCATAGATGTCCCCGAAGGGTGGCACTCGCACAAGGTGCGGGTGTCGAACGGCGTGATGCTGGTCAACCACGAGCGTTTCAACAAGGCCGGCCCCGAGGAATTCGGCGGCGGCCTTGCCATCTACGACGTGTCAAAGCCGGCCTCGCCGAAGCTCATCACCAAGTGGTTGACGAAAGGCGGCGGCGTGCATCGCTTCGATTTCGACGGCCGCTACGCCTATATCTCGCCGACCGTCGAAGGTTATGTCGGCAATATCGTGATGATCCTCGATCTCGCGGACCCCTCGAAGCCGCAGGAAGTCGGCCGCTGGTGGATACCCGGCCAATGGACCGCGGGCGGTGAGCAATATCCCTGGGATCAATGGGTGCCGCCGCGCTGCCATCATCCGCTGCGCGTCGGCGACCGGCTTTATGTCAGTTATTGGCATCACGGCTTCTTCATCCTCGACATCTCCGACATGTCGAAGCCGAAGGCGATTTCCGGTGTGAACACGTCTCCGGTTTATCCGCATCCGACTCATACCTGCCTGCGAATCCCGCAGAAGCTGCGCGGCCGCGACGTCATGGTCGTCGCCGACGAGGATGTTGCGAAGCTCTGGCCTGCCGCGCCGAGTTTTATCTGGGTCTACGACATCACCAACGAGCAGATGCCGGTGTCGATCGCGACCTGGCAGGTGCCCGGCCTCGACATCGACGGGGCAGCGCAGCCGCCGATGACCGGCTGTCATCAGCCCTCCGAGCGCTTCCACGGCACTGTCATTCCGTTTGCGTGGTTCGCACAGGGCCTGCGGCTGGTCGATTTCGCCGACCCTTACGCGCCGCGCGAAGTCGGCTACTACATGCCTGACGCGGCGCCCGGCGCCGAGCGGCCATCGTCGAACGATGTGACCGTCGACGACCGCGGGCTCGTCTATCTGGTCGACCGCGTCAACGGGGTCGACATCATCGAGACCAGCGCATTTTCGTGAGAGCCGCAGCCATGGACGACATGACCAAGCAAAGGCGCGCCGATGTCTATCCGATCGGCAAGAAGAATCCGAACCTGCCGTTCCACCCGGCGGTTCGAGCCGGTGACTACATCTTCGTGTCGGGACAGGTTGCGAAGGACGCCGACAACAACATGATCCACGGCTCGATCGAGGAAGAGACCCGCGCCACCATCGAGACCATCGAGCGCATTATCGCGCAGGAGGGCGCGACTCTCGCGGACGTTGTGCGCGCCACCACATATTTGCAGGATGTCCGCGACTTCGGTCGCTACAACAAGGTGTTCGGCGAAATGTTCAAGGATGCCGTCCTCGCCCGCACCACGGTCGAGGCGCGCGCCGTCATCAACACCAAAATCGAGATCGAGTGTATCGTTTACAAGCCGCTGAATAAGTAAACGCGCTTACGGGGGGAGGAAAATGACAGGAACACGGCTTCTGATTGCTGGAATCGCCGCCGGAACACTGCTCGCCGCAGCCATGACGGTGCAGGCGCAGACACCGACAGTGCGTTTTGCCGCCGGCCAGCAAGGCTCACAGAATTATGGCGTTAACGCTGCGCTGGCGCAGGCCTTCAAGAGCGCGGGCGACATCAACGCCACGGTGCAGGCTTTCGGTGGTCCAACCTCTTACCTGCCGCTCGTCAACTCCGGCGAACTGGATGTGGCGGCGGTGGTGATGCCCGATCTCGGCGATGCGATCCGCGGGGCCGGCCCGTTCAAGGGCAATCCCCAGAAGAATATCAAGCTGGTGGCCGCGTTGTTTCCAAGCCCGGTCGGACTGATGGTCAAGAAGGACTCCGGCATCAAGTCCATTGCGGAGTTGAAGGGCAAGCGGGTGGCCTGGGGGCTCACCGCGCAGGCGAGCCTGTTGCCTTATGTCGAAGGTGCGCTCGCCAATGGCGGTCTGACCAAGGATGACGTGAAGCTCGTACCGGTCGCGAGCGTTGCCAACGGCGTCGACGACCTGATTGCTGGTCGAGTCGATGCGACGCTGTTTGCGTTGCGTGGCGGCAAGGTCGTGGAAGCGGATTCTGCCGGAGGCGGGATCGCCTGGTTGCCGTTCGATACCTCGCCGGCCGCGGTCGAGCGCATGCAGGCGCTCGCGCCGGAAGCTTACCTGTTTGAGGTCAAGCCCGAGGACAAGGTCCTCGGCGCGCCCGAGCCGATGTCGACCATGGCCTACGATTATGTATTGGTGACGGGTCCGAAGACTTCGGAGGCCGCGGTATCCGCTATGGCCAAAACGCTGGCGGAGAAGGGGCCCGCTATCGCCAAGGCCAACAAGGTGCTCGGAAGCATGACTGCGCAGTCCATCGCGCGACCCTATAAGCAGCTTCCGTATCACCCTGCGGCGAAGGCGGCTCTCAATATCAAGAGCAATTAAGTCGGCGGCATCTGCTTATTGCGGGCTGTCGCCGGCACAATCACTCGCCTGAGGGGAAGCGAAGTGATCGATAAGCCGGTTGAAGAGCAGGACACGGGGACGGCCTCCCTTCAGGCGGGGCCGGTTGCGCGGGTGCTCGGCCTTGCCCTGGTTCTGCTGGCGCTGGGCTGGCTGGCCGAACTGCACCGCTATGCCGATATCGTGCTGTTCACGGAACAGCCGCTGGCGCTTGCCGCCGGCCTTTCACTCGCCATCTCGGCCTCGATGCTGTTCGTGTCGCGGCCACCGTTGCGGATCGCTGCAACGCTCGCGGGCTTGATGCTGCTCGGGCTGTTGACGTTGGTCGCCTGGGATTATCCGCAGCTGACGATTACCGCGTCGCTGCGCCCGACCTGGCTGGTGGCGTTATCGGTGGTGACGCTGGTCGGCCTGCTGGCGCTGACCGGGCGCATGGTCGGGGTCACGATCATGATCGTGGTCTGCCTGTTCATAGGCGCCGCCCTGATCGGATCCTGGATCGGACTGCCGACGATCGCACCCGACCGGCTTGCGATTTATCTGCTGATTGATCCGAATGGACTGCTTGGTCTGCCACTTCGGGTGGCGCTTGAGATCGTCATTCCCTTCGTGTTTTTCGGCGAATTGCTGCGCCGAACGGGCGGCGGCGATTACATGACGAGCATCGCGTTGTCCGGTTTTGGCCGTTACCGTGGCGGCAGCGCGAAAGCCGCGGTGGGCGCCTCGGCGCTGTTCGGCACGATTTCCGGCAATGCGGTATCCAATGTGGTCGGCACCGGGGTCGTCACCATTCCGCTGATGAAGCGGACCGGGATGAAAGGCGAGACTGCGGGCGCGGTCGAGGCGACCGCATCGACCGGCGGGCAATTGATGCCCCCGGTGATGGGTTCGGCAGCTTTCATCATGGCTGACATGCTGCGCGTGCCCTATGCCGACATCATGGTCGCGGCGCTGGTCCCGGCGCTCCTGTATTACGGCGCCATTTTTGTGCAGATCGATCGCATCGCCGCGCGATCGGGTATCGAAGGACTTCCGGCGTCCGAGGTCCCCCGCTTCCGGGCCGTCTTCCTGGAAGGCGCCCACTTCCTGATTCCGTTTGCCGCACTTTTCATTGCCTTCATCGCGTTCCAGACGCGCCCGCAGATCGCGGCGCTGATGGCGATTGGCGTACTTGCTGTCGTGACGGCGTTGCGCGCCTATCGCGGCCAGCGCATCTCGCTGCGCGCCCTGATCGAGGCAGCGATCGAGACCGGCGTGCAGTCCGCGCCGCTGATCCTGATCACCGCGGCTGCTGGTCTATTGATGGGGCTCATCAGTCTGACCGGGCTGGGCTTCTCGCTGGCTGCCGATGCAATGGCGCTCAGCGGCGGAAGCAGGTCGGTGCTGCTCGTGATCACCGCCGTGATAGCGATCGTCTTCGGCATGGGCATGCCGACGGTTGCGGTCTATATCATGCTCGCGACGGTGCTCGCGCCGGCATTGGTCGATGCCGGGATCGCCGAATTGCCGGCCCATCTGTTCATCATGTATTTTGGCATGCTGTCGATGGTGACGCCGCCGGTGGCGCTCGCCTCGATCACCGCCGCGAAGATCGCCGGCGCGGACATGTGGCGGACCAGCTGGGTCGCCGTGAAGCTTGCCTGGGTCGCCTATATCGTGCCGTTCCTGTTCATCTATTCGCCCGCTCTGCTGCTGCGCGGAAACTGGGTCGAGGTTCTGCTCGCGGTGGTCACCGCTTTCGTGGGAACAGCCGCGGTTTCGATGGCGATTATCGGCTATGCGTTGCGGCCGATCGGAATCGCCGAGCGAGTCCTCTACGCGGTCTTCGGCATCATGCTGATGATCCCGCCCGGGCATGACCTCGTCACTATTGTCATCAATCTGATTGGTGGCGCCGGACTGCTGGTGTTGCTCTTTGCCTCGCGTGTGCAGAGAGGGACCAAATCCGGCGCCGTATCTCAGCTCAACAAGGAGGAGATCGCGTGATCAAGTTGCTGGGTCGACAGACATCGGGAAACGTTCAGAAGGTGCTGTTCCTGCTGGAAGAGATCGGCGTGAAATACGCCCGCGAGGACTATGGAAGACAGTTCAATAATACGCAGACGCCGGAATACAGGAAGCTCAACCCAAATGCGAAAGTGCCGACCCTGATCGATGGCGAGACCGTGATCTGGGAAAGCCACACCATCCTGCGTTATCTCGCGGCGCTGCATAAGCCGGCGCTCACCGGCTCGACCCCGGCTGAAAAGACGTATGTGGAGCGCTGGATGGACTGGCTGCTGGCGTCTCTCAACACGCCCTATGTCGCCGTGTTCAAGGATTCCAAGAACGAGCCGGAGAAGCGCGCCGCCGACTTCGCCGCGCAATGCGCCGACCTGATCGCACAGCTGAAGATCCTGGAAGGGCATATCGCGGGCAAATCCTATTTCGCACTCGACCGGCTGACGCTGGCCGATATCGCGCTCGCGCCCATCGTCAAGCGCTGCCTCGAATTCCCGATTGAGAAGCCGGATTTCCCGGAACTCGGCCGCTGGATGAAGGCAATGGAAGCGCGGCCGGCATTCGCGGTCGCGACCGGTGCGAAGTCATCGGCGCTCAATACGGCAGCCTAGGCCGCAGCGATGACGATCAAGGACAAGGCCGTCTCAGCTCCCGACGCCGGGGCGGGGCTTGCCGGCCTTGCCCTATCGGTGGTGCGGACGCTGCTGGGCATCGTGCTGATCGGTCTCGTGCTGCTCAATGTGGTCAATGCCATCGCGCGCGCCACCGGCCGCGTTATTATCGGCGTCGACGAGGTGCTGGTATTCGGCATGATCTGGATGGTGATGATCGGCATGCTGCTCGTCACCGCCGACCGCAGCCATATCGCGCTCGAAATCCTCGCCGCCCGGGTCGGGTCACGGCTGCGATACATCCTTTCAATCGTCATACACGCGGTAATGGTGGGCGCCTGCGCCTACGCTGCCGTGCAATCGTTCGGGTTCATTCAGCGGATTACCGCGACCGGGCAAACCAGCATGGCGCTTGGCATGCCGATGCTGATCCCGCATTCGGCGCTGCTGGTCGGGTTTGCCGGCACGGCGATCATCGCCGCGATGATCCTCATGAGCGACATCCGCGGCCTCATACATTATCGCGGCGGCTCCGCATGATCTGGACGCTCGGCGCAATTCCCATCACGTTGCTTGCGATCGGTACGCCGATCTTCGTCCTGCTGCTGACCGGCGGTGTGCTCACCTTCGTGTTTTTCCTGACGGTGTCGCCGGTCGCGATCCATCAGATCATGTTCGGCGGGCTCGAAAATTACGCGCTGCTCGCCATTCCATTCTTTATTTTTGCTGGCGAATTGATGGGGGCTGCCGGCATCGCCGACCGGCTGATCGTCTGGGTTCTGGCTTTGATCGGCCGTGTTCCGGGCTCGCTCGGCGTTGCAACGGTCGGTGCATCGTCCCTGATCGGAGCTATTTCGGGTGCAAGCGTGGCGACCGTCGCCGCTGTCGGCAAGGCGCTCTATCCCGGGCTGATCCGCGACGGCTATGGCCAGCGCTTTTCGTCCGGTCTCGTCAGTTCAAGCGGGGCGATCGACATTCTGATCCCGCCAAGCATCGCCATGATCCTCTATGGCGCCTCGGCGGAGCAGTCGATCCCGAAGCTGTTCATCGCCGGCGTGCTGCCCGGCATCCTGATCGCGCTGATGATGTCGGCCTATGTCGTCGTGCGTGCGATGCAGATGGACATCCCGCGCTCGGGCAGGTTCGATTTCCGGGTCTTCCTATGCATGAGCTGGCGCGCTGCGCCGGCGCTGTTCATGCCGGCCTTTGTGCTCGGCCTCATCTATTTCGGCTATTCATCGCCAACCGAAGCCGGAGGCTTTGCCTGCGCTTATGCGATGATCGTCGGGCGCTACGTCTATCGGTCGATGTCGTGGCAGGATGTGCTGGAGGCGGCCGCCCGCTCGGCCATGCTGACCGCACAGATCCTCGTCATCGTGGCGACCGCGGCCCTATTTTCCTGGATTCTGACCATCAGCGGCATTCCGCGTGCACTCGCCGAATGGCTGCAAGCCCTGCAGCTGACGCAGTGGGGATTCCTGATGGCGGTAAACGTCATTCTCCTGATCGTGGGCTGCTTCCTCGATCCGACCTCAGCGATCCTCGTGCTGACGCCGCTCCTGGTCCCGCTGGTGAAGGCTGTCGGCGTCGATCCGATCCATTTCGGGATCATCATGTGCGCGAATGTCGCGATCGGGATGTTCACGCCGCCCTTTGGGCTGAACATCTTTGTCGCACGCTCGGTCCTCGGAGTACCGCTGGAGACCATCTATCGCGGCGTGTTGCCGTTTGCCGTGGTCCAGATCCTTGCATTGCTGATCATCACCTACTGGCCGGAACTGTCTCTGATCCTCACTCGCTCGTTATGAGCTACTCGATAAATCTGGGAGAACCACCATGCACGTGACAAGATATAGGATGTTCGCTGCTGCAATAGCCGCCTCGCTCGTAACCGGGTTGCCGGCTTTCGCACAGGAAATGAAGCTTGCCAGCGCCACGATCAACGACGGCCAGCACGAGTGGCAAAAGCTGTTCGTGGAGGGCGTGAAGGCGCGTGTCGGCGACAAGCTGAAGATGGGCATCTATCCGTCGAGCCAGCTTGGATCGATCCCGCGAATGGCCGAAGGCGTTTCGCTGGGAACGATCGAATCCTTCATCACGCCCACTTCGTTTGTGACCAATCTCGATCCGCGATTCCAGATTTTCGAGGTGCCGGGGCTGATCCGTTCGCCCCAGCATCTGCAGGCGGTGATCGAGGATCCCGCCTATCGCGATCATCTCGAGACCATGTTTCTTGACAAGGGTCTGCGGGTGATCGGAGCGATCTACAACTCTCCGACGGTGATTCTGACGAAAAAGCCGGCACCGAAACTTGAAGATATCAAGGGCATGAAGGTGCGCACCTTCGCATCCCCCCTGCAGATGGAGCCGATGAAGCATTTGGGAGCGATTCCAACGCCGCTGGCCTTGACCGAAGTGATCCCGCAACTCCAGTCTGGGGGCCTCGATGCGATGCTTGCGGGGATGCCGATCCTGACCGCGTTCAAGTATTACGATGTTGCAAAATACGTCACCGATCTGGAATTCTCCTACATCCTGTCGGTGAATATCGTGAACGAGAACTGGTTCAAGTCGCAGCCGAAGGACGTCCAGGAGGCCATTCGCGCCGCCGGCCGCGAAGCCGAGAAGAAATCTTTTCCCTGGGTGCTCGCGAATAACAAGAAGTCCGAAGAGCTCTGGGTCGCCAACAAGGGCGAAATCCTGAAGCTGCCGGCCGCCGAGCAGGACAAGATGATGAAGGACTTCGTCGCACTCGGCACCAAGATCGTCGAGGCCAATCCTGCGGTGAAAAAGGAATTCGATCGCCTGAAGGCCGTAGTCGACGCCAAGGCGCCGAAGTGAGGGTGCAACTCGTGCCGCGCACTCGGTTCACCTTTTCCCTGTGCGAAGGAGGAGATTGCGCGAAGCGCGGTCAGGTGAGGCGGCTACAATTGAAAGTGTTGTCCCCTCACACTAACCCTCTCTCCCCAAGGGAGAGAGGGGCCTACCGGATTCGCGACTCCGCTGAACGAACGCAATGACCACCACCGAATACGACTTCATCATTGTCGGCGCGGGCTCCGCGGGCTGTACGCTCGCGGCGCGGCTGACCGAGGACGCCAATGTCCGCGTGCTGCTGCTGGAAGCTGGCCCCTGGGATGACGGCTTCTGGCTGAAAATCCCGCTCGGCTGGGGCAAGGTTTACAAGGAGCGCCAGTTCGACTGGCATTACGACACCGAGCCCGAACCCTATGCCGGTCAACGCAAGATGGAGGTCGCGCGCGGCAAGGTGATCGGCGGCTCCTCGTCCACCAATGCGATGGCGTATGTGCGCGGGCATCGCGGGGATTTCGACCGGTGGGCTCAAAACGGTGCGTTGGGCTGGTCGTACGGCGACGTGCTGCCCTATTTCAAAAAGCAGGAAAGCTGGGAAGGCGGCGAGAGTGAGTTTCGTGGGGGCTCGGGCCCGCTGACCACACGCCGCTCGCGCTACACCGATTCGCTGGTAGACGCCTATTTGGAGGCGGCAGGCCAGGCCGGTTACCCCTTCAACCCGGATTACAACGGCGAGGACCAATACGGCTTCTCGCGCATGCAGGCGACGATCCGCAACGGACGGCGTTGTAGCACGGCGGTCGCCTATTTGCGGCCGGCGTTGGCGCGCAACAATCTCAATGTCGAGGTCAATGCGCAGACTACACGCGTTCTGTTCGAGGGCTTGCGCGTCGTTGGCGTCGAATACAGACAGGGTGGCGAGACCATAATCGCGCGTGCCGCGAAGGAGGTGCTGCTGTGCGGCGGCACCATCAATTCGCCGCAACTCCTGATGCTGTCGGGCATCGGTGCGCCGGATGAACTCGCCGCCCACGGCATTCCGGTGAAGGTCGCGTTGCCGGGTGTGGGCAAGAACCTGCAGGATCACGTTGCCGCGCTGATCGTTTACGGCCGCAATGGCGGGGGACCGGTACAGAAGAATCTGCGGCTCGATCGGATCGCGCTGTCGCTTGCGCAGGGTGCGCTGTTCGGCACCGGCTTCACCACCGATCTGCCGGGCGGCCTGATCGGCTTTCTGAAGACGCCCCGCGCCAACGACTTGCCGGACGCGCAGCTTCTGTTCATCGCGGGACCGCTGGGCGCCGCACCTTGGTTGCCTCCGTTCAGGCCTGCATTCGAGGATTCATTCGCCTGCCGGATCGTGGTGCTGCGTCCGGAGAGTCGCGGCTCCATTTCGCTCGCCTCTTCCGATCCATTCGCCAATCCGCTTATCCGGCAGAATCTGCTCGCGACCGACGGCGACTGGCAGACCCTGAAGGCAGCCGTGGCGATGTTCAGCGATGTCGTGAACAGGCCTGCGCTCAAGCCCTTTGTTGCGCGTCAGATCATGCCGGGCCCGAATATCAAGACCGATGCGGAGTTCGAGACGTTCATCCGCAACAGCGTCGTCACCACACATCACCCCTGCGGCACCTGCAAGTTGGGACCGGCGAGCGACGAGCTGGCGGTGGTTGATCCGGAACTGAAGGTGAGGGGATTGGAGGGGTTACGGGTGATCGACGCGTCGGTGTTCCCGGATATCATCGGCGCCAACATCAATGCCGCGGTCATCATGATCGCGGAGCGGGCCGCGGATCTGATTAAATCGTCCAGCCATTCCGTGGCGCAGGCCGAAGGCGGGCAAGCCCGCAACCGATAACGACGGTCGGATTGTAGGGACACAGGGGCCACCGCTCGCGCGACACCTAGATCGGTGGTTTTTGCCCGACTTGAACAACAACCCTTCATCATTATCTAATACGAGAGCCACTCCCCCCGGTATTGCCGGAAGAGGGCTTTTTGCTTTTTGTGGGGCAAGCGCATGTCCACGAACCGGGACGGTCACATCCGTCTCACATCGCATCCTGGCCACAGGACGCCGAGTCGCTTTCCTATCCGCTGGGGTGCACCGACCGCCCGCGAGCGCGGGCCTGTGATCGGCACCGTCAATGCTGGGTCTGACCGGAACGCCATCGGCGCACATGGCGGCTCCTATGCGTTATATCGCGCGCTGGCCGTGTCATCCGGTGCGCTCAATCCGATCGTACGGCCGGACCTCTCCGACACCACGCCGGTGGTCGAGATCGGCCCGTTTCCGCAATGGGCCGATCCTGCGCGCATTGTATCGCTGGACCCCTGGGGTCATCGCGTAGCGGAAGATTTCCGCAAGGAGATCGCGGAGGGAGTCGATATCCGTCCGACCATCGCCATCACCAAGGCGCGGCTGACGCTGCCCGAACTCGACCGTTTCTTCGAGGCCGGATTCATCAAGGCCGATGGCGAGGTGGTCCATAACGCACGCGATGTAGCCGTGACCAAAGCTGCAATCGACCCGGTCTGGTATCTACCCGGTATCGCGGCGCGCTTTGGCGTCACGGAAGACAAGCTGCGCCGAACCTTGTTCGAGCAGACCGGCGGCATGTATCCGGATCTTGTGACGCGGCCGGACCTCTCGGTGTTCCTGCCGCCGATCGGCGGCATCACACTCTATATTTTTGGCGATCCGGCGGCGCTGGCCGATCCCAAGAAGAAGCTTGCCTGCCGCGTGCATGACGAATGCAACGGATCGGACGTGTTCGGTTCCGACATCTGCACCTGCCGGCCCTATCTCATCCACGGCATCGCGGAATGCATCCGGCAGGCGCAGCAGGGCGGCGTCGGCCTCATCGTCTATAACCGCAAGGAAGGCCGCGCGCTCGGCGAGGTGACGAAATTCCTCGTCTATAACGCGCGCAAGCGCCAGCCCGGCGGCGACCAGGCCGCGACGTATTTCGAGCGCACCGAATGCGTCGCCGGCGTGCAGGATGCGCGCTTCCAGCAGTTGATGCCGGACGTGCTGCACTGGCTCGGCATTACGAAGATCGACCGCTTCGTGTCGATGTCGAATATGAAATACGATGCGGTCACCGCCTCGGCCATCGACATCGTCGAGCGTGTTCCGATTCCGGAGGAGATGATCCCCGAAGATGCCAGGGTCGAGATGGAAGCGAAGAAGGCGGCCGGCTATTTCACGCCGGAGGGCGCGCCGACCGAGGAAGAGTTGAAGGCGACTGTCGGCCGCAATCTGCAAGAGTTTTGATGCCTCCCGCGGCACACGACTCCCTTCTCTCAGCCGCTGCCGTTCGCGAGCGCAGCCATGAGATGCTGGCGGCGGCGGAGCAGGGCCACCTCGCGCATTTCACCCTCCATCTCGACAGGCTGGGCGACGCCGCCGCCTTCGTCGCGCAGGTGATCCGCGAAAATTATCCCTCGCTCGCAGTGCCCCTGCATGCCCGCTGGCGGCACTTCCGGATCGCCGGGGCCGATCTCTGGCCGGACATCGCAGCGCAACGCCAATGGAGCGATCCTGCAGCAAAAGCGCGCGCGGCCTTCGACCTTGCCATCGTGTCGGTTCTGCTCGATGCCGGCGCCGGGCCGGACTGGCGTTACCGCGATGGCATCACCGGAATGCAGGTCGCGCGTTCGGAGGGCCTTGCGATCGCGAGCCTGCGCATGTTCGAGGCCGGCGCCTTCTCCGACGATCCGGACGATCCGCTACGCGCTGACGCGAGGCGGCTGTCGGCCTTCACCGGCGACGATCTGGCGCGTGGATTCCAGGCCAGCGAACGCAATCCTCTGCCCGGGCTTGACGGCCGGGCGGCGCTGTTGGCGTGGCTTGGCCGGGCTGTGCTCGACCAGCCTGCGGTGTTTGCGATGCGGGACCGCGCCCGGCCTGGCGGCCTGTTCGATCATCTGGCCGGGATCGCGAGCGGACAGCCGCTGGCCGCACCCGAGGCGCTGCGGTCCGTCCTCCATTGTCTCGGTCCGATCTGGCCGGGACGCATTGCACTTGAGGGCGTCCCGCTTGGCGACACCTGGCGGCATCCGGCGATCAGGAGAAGCGACGAGACCAACGGGCTGATCCCGTTCCACAAACTGTCGCAATGGCTGACCTATTCGCTGGTCGAGCCGCTGCAGGCCGGCGGCGTGCGGGTGAGCGATCTCGACGGGCTCACCGGCCTTGCGGAATACCGCAATGGCGGCTTGTTTCTGGATGCCGGCGTGATCGCGCTGCGTGAACCCGCGGCGGCCGTGCAAGAACACGAAGGCGGGGCGCCGCTGGTGGTGGAGTGGCGCGCACTGACGGTCGCGCTGCTCGATCGCATCGCACCGCTGGTGCGCGAGACGCTCGGACTTCAGGCCGCCGACTTCCCGCTCGGCGCGGTGCTCGAGGGCGGCACCTGGGCGGCGGGACGCCGCCTCGCTGGCGCGAAGCGTCCCAATGGTGCACCGCCGATCCGTGTTATCAGTGACGGGACCGTATTTTAGCCATTGTTGAGGATCGCATGCGCGGTGTCACCATCGTCGATCACCCGCTGGTGCAGCACAAACTGACTTTGCTGCGCGACAAGAGCCGCTCGACCAAAGCGTTTCGCGAGCTGTTCCGGGAGATCGGAAATCTGCTCTGCTACGAGGTCACGCGCGACCTGCCGCTCGAAATGAGCGAGATCGAGACGCCGTTCGCGCCGATGAAGTCGCCGATCCTGTCCGGCAAGAAGCTCGTGCTGGCGCCGATCGTGCGAGCCGGCATGGGCTTTCTCGAAGGCATGCTCGAACTGGTTCCGGCTGCACGGGTCGCTCATATCGGGCTCTACCGAGATCCGCGGACGCTGGTCGCGGTCGAATATTTCTTCAAGGCGCCAGACGATATCGCCGAACGTCTGGTGCTGGTGCTGCATCCGATGCTCGCGACCGGCAATTCCGCGGTCGCCGCGGTCGATCGCCTCAAGGAGGCGGGGGCGCGCGCAGTGCGGATCGTGTGCCTTCTGGCGACCCCGCAAGGCGTCGACAAGGTGCAGGCGCATCATCCGGACGTCCACATCTGGACGGCGGCGATCGACGAAGGCCTCGACGCATCGGGCTATATCGTGCCCGGCGTCGGCGATGTGGGCGACCGGATGTACGGGACGAAGTGAAGCGTCATTCCGGGGCGCGGACGAAGCCGGACTCCATAACCACGACCGGGAGTATGGATTTTGGGCCCGGCCCTTCGGGCCGTCCCGGAATGACGATCGCTTAATCCTTCTTCATCGCCGCCAGCAGCGCGGTCCACTTGTCGATATCCGCGCGGATGAATGCTCCGAATTCTTCCGGCGTGCCGCCGAGCGCATCGATTCCCTGCGTCTTCATGGCTTTTATGACGGCGTCTGTCTTCAAGGCATCGTTCGCCGCCTTCGCGAGCTTGTCGACAATCTCGGCGGGCGTTCCGGCGGGCGCCAGAAGTCCAATCCAGATGCCGACGTCGAAGCCGGGCATGCCGACTTCGTCCATGGTCGGAAGTTCCGGCATAATGCCGGCGCGCCTCGGCTGCGCGATCGCCAGCGCCTTCAGCTTGTCGTTCTTCACATGCGGCGCGAGCGTCGCGGCCACGTTGAACATCAGCGTGATGCGGCCGGCGAGCAGGTCGGTCAGTGCCTGGTTGCTGCCGCCCTGATAATGCGCGGCCAGGATCTTGGTCCCGGCCTTCTGGTTGAACAGCTCAGCCGCGAGATGGCTCGCGGTGCCCGCGCCCGATGTGCCGAAGGTCAGGCTGTCCGGCTTGGCTTTCGCCAGCGCAACCAGGTCCTTGACGCTCTTTGCCGGCACGTCCGGATGTGCCACCAGCATGTTCGGCACCACGCCGAGCAGCGCGACCGGCGCCATTTGCTTGCTCAGATCGAAGCCGGACCTGGTCTGCGCCGGATTGAGCGTCTGCGCGATCGTCCCCATGAACAGCATGTATCCGTCCGGGGCCGACCGCGCGACCATTTCCGCCGCGATCATCGAGGAATTGCCGGGCCGGTTCTCGACCACGACCGGCTGGCCGAATGTCTGCTCCATGTGCTTGCCGACGAGGCGCGCCAGAGTGTCGGCGGTCGAGCCGGGGCCAAAGCCGACCAGGATGCGGATCGGGCTGGACGGATAGGCTTGCGCGAAGGCGGGCGTGCACGGTGCGACCAGCAAAGCTGCCAGCGCGAAACAGGCAAGACGTATCATTGTTCCTCCCGATGCAGCCAATTGATCCGGCCGGGCTTTTGCCGTTGCTCCTATCTTGGCTGCCGCAAGGGCAGTGGGTCAAACCGTTTGCCTGCCCCGGCGGGCTTGTAAGCCGGAGGTCAGGTCGCTTCCCCCGGACACGAAAGATCGAGAAGTTGACCTGTAAAACACGTCGTTGACATAGCAACTTCTCCGTCGCTACCTCGCGCTTGATAACGGGATGCCGCGGATGCAATTGCCGCTCGAAAACATCGTGGTCGTCGAACTCGGCCACAGCGTTGCCGCACCGATCGCCGGCATGATTCTCGCCGAGTTGGGCGCGACCGTGCTGAAGATTGAGAATCCGGACGGTGGCGACGATGCGCGCAATTGGGGCCCGCCCTTTCTGCATGGCGCGGCGAGCACGTTCCAGGCCATCAACCGCAACAAGTATTCGGTCGCGGCCGATCTGAAGGACGCGGCGACCGTTGAAACCCTTCGCCGCTACATCGTCGACAGGGCCGATGTCGTGTTGCAGAACATGCGACCCGGCCTTGTCGAGCGCTATTGTCTTGATGCCGAAGCGCTTCGCGCGCAGAAGCCGGCGCTGATTTATTGCAACATGACCGCATTCGGATCGTCCGGTCCGATGAAGAATGCACCTGGTTACGACCCGCTGCTGCAGGCGTTCGGCGGGTTGATGAGCGTCTCCGGCCATCCCGGTCAGGAGCCGGTACGCACCGGCCCCTCGATCATCGATCAGGGCGCCGGCATGTGGGCGGTGATCGGGATTCTCACAGCGCTTCTGCGCCGCAAGGACACTGGCGACGGCTGCGTGGTCGATACCTCGCTGTTTGAAACCGCACTATCATGGATGTGCATGCATATCGCGCGCTACATCGCATCCGGTCAGGTTCCGGGGCCGGGCGGTTCCGAGAATGGCGGGATGGCGCCCTACAAGGCTTATCAGGCGAGCGACGGCTGGGTGGTGATCGCCGCCGCCAACGACAATCTGTTCCGTCGCCTCGCGGCGGCGCTCGGTCATCCGGAATGGCCGAACGATCCGCGGATGGACACCAACGCAAACCGTGTCCGCAATCGCCAGCGCGTCAATGCCGCCGTCGCAGAAGTGATCATCACGCGCCCGCGGCAACACTGGCTCGATCGCCTCGCCGCAGCGTCAGTCCCGTGCGCTGCGCTTCAGACCCTCGATGAGGTGATGAGCCACGCGCAGACGAAGTCAATCGGCATATTGCAATCGAGCGCTGACGGGAAATTCGACCTGATCGGCCTACCGCTGCAATTCGACGGCGAGCGCCCGGCGTTCCGCAAGAATCCGCCGGACCTGGCCGCGGACAACGATATCCTATTTCCGCAAAAGGGCGCACCGCACGCCGACGCGTAAGCGGCACAGAAGAAGGAACAACAAATGGACGCCATAAACGCGGACGCGCTCAAGGTTTCCGTTCCGCTCGGCGAAGACTATCCGGAGATCCGCGAGGGCGTGCGCGCGATCTGCAGGAAGTATCCCGGCGAATATTGGCGCAAGCTCGAAGATAACGACGACTATGCGGAGGAATTCATCCAGGAGCTGACCGCGGCCGGATATCTCGCCGCTCAGATCCCGGAACAATATGGTGGTTCTGGATTGCCGCTGCGCGCGGGCTGCGCGATTCTTGAAGAGATCAACGCCAATGGCTGCCAAGCGAGCGCCGGCCACGCCCAGATGTACATGATGGGCATGCTGCTGAGGCACGGCAGCGAGGCGCAAAAGAACAAGTACTTGCCCGGCATTGCAGCGGGCATCATCCGCTTCCAGGC
Organism: Hyphomicrobiales bacterium; assembly: GCA_044506365.1. Lineage (GTDB taxonomy): Bacteria > Pseudomonadota > Alphaproteobacteria > Rhizobiales > Xanthobacteraceae > Pseudorhodoplanes. Next base: position 5,200 of record JBIQKQ010000013.1, on the reverse strand, counting down.
TTTCGGTGTCACCGAGCCGACAACCGGGTCCGATACGCTGAAACTCAAAACCCGCGCCGAGAAAAAGGGCGATCGCTATATCGTCAACGGCCAGAAAATCTGGACCTCGCGTGCGCACAAGTCCGATCTCATGACATTGCTGGTGCGTACCACGCCGGTCGAGCAGGTGAAGAAGCGCACGGAAGGTCTGTCGGTTCTGCTGGTCGACGTGAAGGACGCGCTCGGCAAGGGCCTTTCGATGCAGCGCATCGATACCATGATCAACCATCAGACCAATGCGCTGTTCTTCGACAATCTCGAAGTGCCGGTGGAAAACCTGATCGGTGAGGAAGGGCAGGGCTTTCGCTATATCCTGACCGGCATGAATTCCGAGCGCCTGGTCGCGGCCTCGCAATCGTCGGGGGACTGCCGCTTCTTCATCAACAAGGCGGTGGCTTATTCCCGGGAGCGCGAGGTATTTGGCCGTCCGATCGGCCAGAACCAGGGCATCCAGTTTCCCCTCGCGCGCTGCTACGCCGAATGGAAGGCGGCCGATCTGATGATCCGCGCCGGGTGCGCGCTGTTCGAGGCCGGCAAGCCTTGTGGCGAAGAGGCCAACATGGCGAAGCTGCTGGCCAGCGAAGCCGCCTGGCATGCGGCCGAAGCCTGCATGCAGACGCATGGCGGCTTCGCCGCCGCGCGCGAATTCGATGTCGAGCGGAAATGGCGCGACGCGCGCATCTCGCTGATCGCGCCGATCTCGACCAATCTGATCCTCGCTTATATCGGGCAGAATGTGCTCGGCATGCCGCGCTCCTACTGAGACGATTGTGTCGGCCCGCCCCCAGGTCGGCCGCTCCGGTCCGGGATGAATCAGGCTCTCGCGCGGTGCCCAAGGCCGCGCCACCGCGCGCCCATGTCCGGTGCTTGCCGGCCATCGAACGCCCAGCTATCGTGCCCGCGCCTCGGGCCGGCGTGACGCAACGTTCCGTATCTGCGCTCATCCTCGCGCAAGCTGGAAGCGGGTTGTCCGGCGCCGGGTTCCGATTCTGGGCAAGCGCGACGATACGGATGATGGGTATGATTGGCGATTGGCTGCACGATGATTTCGATTGAAGGCCTTTCCAAAACCTTCGAAACCCAGCGCAACCAGCCACATCTCGCGATCGCGGATATCGACCTGAAGGTGGGAGACGGTGAATTCGTCTCGATCCTTGGACCCTCGGGCTGCGGTAAATCGACCCTGCTCTATATCGTGGGTGGCTTCGTGCCGCCCTCGACCGGCAATGTCCTGGTGGACAACCGGCCGGTTGATGGGCCGGGACCCGATCGTGGTCCGGTCTTCCAGGAATTCGCGCTGTTTCCCTGGAAGACCGTGCTGGGCAACGTGATGTACGGGGTGCTCGAACAGGGTGAGAACCGCAAGGCGGCCGAGGCGCGCGCGCGCGAACTGCTCGCGATGGTCAACCTGACCCGCTATGCCGATTTCTATCCAAAGGAATTATCGGGCGGCATGAAGCAGCGGGTCGCGATCTGCCGCACGCTCGCCTATCGGCCGAAAATTCTGCTGATGGACGAGCCGTTCGGTGCGCTCGATGCGCATACGCGGGTGCGTCTGCAGAACGACCTGCTCGACATTTGGGAACGCGACCGCAAGACCGTGATGTTCGTTACCCATAGCGTGGAGGAGGCCGTGTTCCTGTCTGACCGCGTGATGGTGATGACGCGCTCCCCCGGCCGGATTAAAGAGATCATTCCGATTGACCTGCCACGGCCGCGCCACCGCGCCGAGCTTCTGGTCAACCGAAAGTATCAGGACTACGTCGTCGACATCGAGAAGATGATGGAGAATCCGGCGGACGAGGCGGCGTGAGGATGAGTGCTGTTGCGAAGTTAGAGCGTCGGGTCGCCGTGCCTCTTTTTTCCCTTCCCCCGCGCAGCGGCAGGAGGAAGGGTCGGTGCGCGTCGCGCAGCGAGGCAAGCCGGGGTTGGGAGCACCCCCTTGCTCGGGCAATCGCTTCGCGCCCGCCCACCGACTTCGCTCCGCCCGCGGCGGGAAGAGCGAAGAAGGCGCACGCATGAAAAATCTCACCGCCATTCCCGGCGTGCCGCCGCTGATCGCATGCTTTGCGCTGCTGGTCGCGTGGGAGATCGGCGCACGCCTGATTGCGCTCGAAGCGCTGCCAACCGCCTGGGAGACGCTGCGCGATCTGCCTGCAATCCTGACCGATCGACAATCGCTCTACGACATTCTCTCCTCGATCCGCCGCATGGTGGTCGGGTTTGCTCTGGGCTTTTTGTTTGCCGTGCCGATCGGGCTGATGATGGGGCGCAGCAGGAAGGTCGCGGCGTTCTTCAATCCGCTTTTCATGATGATCTATCCGGTGCCGAAAGCCGCATTGATGCCGATCATCATGCTGTGGCTCGGAATCGGAGAGGCATCCAAGACGCTCGTCATCTTTCTCGGCGTATCGCTTCCGCTGATCTATCACACCTATCAGGGCGCGCGCGCGGTCGGCGAGAAGCTGCTCTGGTCGGGCGCCGCGATGGGCATGTCGGGGCGCGAGCGGCTGCTGCGCATCGTGCTGCCGGCGGCCCTGCCCGAAATCATGGTCGGCTGCCGCACAGGACTTGTGCTGGCGCTGATCACTATGGTGACGAGCGAGATGATCGTGCGGCAGTCCGGTATCGGCAACCTGCTGTTCAATTCGCTCGATCTTGCGCAATACAACACCGTTTACGCCACCATTGTGATCGTCGGCGCGCTCGGCTTTGTGCTCGATCTGATCTTCGAGCGGCTTCGCGGCGTCGTGGTCGGCTGGGCCGATCCGGTGCACCAGATTGCGGTCGGCGCGGCATGACCGCCGGCCGCCGCATGTCCGAACTTGCGATCGGCCTCATCCCGATCCTGCTCCTGCTCGGGTTGTGGCAATACCTGACCGCGTTCAAGATCGCCCCGCCGACGCTGCTGCCGCCACCGGGCGTGGTGTTCGCCCGCTTCTTCCAGCTGCTCGCGGACCCGGCTTTCCTCGGTCACGCCGCGACCACGCTTTACCGGCTGTTCTGGGGCTTCGGCCTGGCCGTGGTGGTCGGCGTCGGGATCGGGATCGCCGCTGCTGGAAGCCCCGCTATCGGGGCGCTGATGCGCCCGCTGGTCCGCGTGCTCGCGCCGGTGCCCAAGATCGCACTCTATCCGGCTTTCATCCTGACGCTCGGCTTCGACCATTCCTCCAAAATCGCGCTGGTCTTCGCCGATGCGCTGTTCCCGATCCTGCTCGCGACCTATCAAGGCGCGATTTCGGTCGAGCCGAAGCTCGTCTGGTCAGCGCGGGCCATGGGCGTTAGCCGGCTGAAAACTCTGTTCACCGTGGTGCTGACCGCGGCGCTGCCCTCGATCCTGACCGGCTGTCGCATCAGCCTTGTTATTTCCTGCATCGTGGTCTTTCTGTCGGAGATGATATCCTCGACCGAGGGGCTCGGGCAGCTGCTGGTGCGGGCCGCGCGCAATTTCCAGACGGTGGACATGTTCGTGCCCCTCATCGCGATCTCGGCGCTCGGCCTGATCCTGAATGCGGGATTCAACCTGTTGCGGGCCCGGCTCCTGAAAGGTTTTCCGGAGGAACACTGATGCTGGCGGACCGGATCGAAGGCAAGTGGATCGATGCCTTTTGTGAACTCTTCGAGAAATGCGCGGTGAAGAAGGGCGACACCGCCGCCATCCTGTCCGAGACGCAATCGCGCCAGCTCAATGTGCAACTCGCCGAACTCGCGCTGCTGCGCATCGGCGCGCGGCCGTTCCACGTCGTGGTGCCGACACCGCGCAATGAATACGTTGTGCCGATCCGCTCGACCGGTGCGAGCGTTGCGATCGGCAAGCTCGCGCCCGTGGTCTCGGCGCTGCAGCAGGCCGGCTTCGTCGTTGACTGCACGCTGGAAGGCCTGATGCACGCCCCCGAGACGCCGGACATCCTGAAAGCCGGCGCTCGCATCATGGTGATCTCGAACGAGCATCCGGAAGCGCTGGAGCGCATGCGGCCCGACCCCGCGCTGGAAACGCAGGTACGCAACGCGGCGCGGATGCTGCGGGGCTCCAAGCGCATGACGGTCACGTCTGACGCCGGTACCGATCTCGACGTTGTCATGGAGGGAGCGCAGACTGTCGGCATCTGGGGCTGGACCGAGAAGCCCGGCACGCTCGCGCACTGGCCGGGCGGCATTGTGGTCAGCTTCCCCAAGGCGAACTCGGTCAACGGTCGGCTCGTGCTCGACCGTGGCGATATCAACCTGACCTTCAAGCGCTACATGACTGAGGCGATCCGGCTCGAGTTCAAGGACGACTACATCACCGACATCATCGGCGAGGGCACTGATGCCACGATGTTCCGGCAATATCTGGCCGCCTGGGGCGATCGCGAGGCCTATGCGGTGTCGCATGTCGGCTGGGGCATGAATCCCGGCGCGCGTTACGAGGCGCTTGCCATGTACGACCAGCGTGACACCAACGGCACCGAGCTGCGCGCGGTGCCCGGCAACTTTCTGTTTTCAACGGGTGCGAATGAATTTGCCGGACGTTACACGGCCGGTCATTTCGACATCCCGGTAATGAAGACGACGATCAGCCTCGACAACACCGTGGTGATCCGCGACGGCGTGCTGCAGGATGTGTTCGGGTAATCTGCCCTCTCCTGCAAGCGAGGAGAAGTGAAAAGACAGTCGTCCGGGACGCGAGCTCACAATGCCGGCGGCCTCACCAGTTCGAGCTGGCGCAGCATCTGCGCAAATGACTTCAGCCGCTCACGCCGGTAGGCCTCGAGGTCGAGGTTGTCGTAGTTGAGAAAGCCCTGGCCGGTCTTCAGGCCGATGCGGCCTTCCTTCATGTTCCGCTCGATAATGTCCGGCGCGGCATAGCGATCGCTGCCCAGCGCCTGTGTCAGATAACGACTGGCGTAATAGAGAATGTCGCCGCCGCCCCAGTCGATGAATTCGAGCAGCCCCAGCACCGCAAAACGGAAGCCGAAACCGTACTTGATCGCTTTGTCGAGGTCTTCCGGCGTCGCGACGCCTTCCTCGACCATGCGCGCGGCCTCATTCATCGCCAGTGCCTGAATCCGCGGCACGATGTAGCCGGGGCTCGCCGCGCAGACGACCGGCACCTTCCCGACTGATTCCAAAAGCGCGTTGAGCTTTTTCGTGACCTCGGGCGCGGTGTGCTTGCCGGGCG
>JBIQKQ010000184.1:0-5421 GCA_044506365.1 Hyphomicrobiales bacterium | reverse complement strand
TTCGGCCGGCGGGTGGGGAGAGCGGCGACCAGAAGAGGATCATGACGCCAGCCGCCGCAATCCGTGTCGGGGCGGATTATCTCGTGGTGGGGCGGCCGATCACCGGCGCCGCGGATCCGAAGTCCGCGGCCGATGCGATCGTAAGTGAAGTAGAAGAGGCCACAAGGGGGTAACGCTATGGCGAAGGGATACTGGATCGGGCGCGTGGATGTGAACAACGAGGAGGGCTACAAGCCCTATGCCGCCGCGAACCCGGATATTTTCAAGAAATATGGTGCGCGTTTCATCGTGCGCGGTGGCAAGTTCGATTGCCCCGAAGGGCAGGCGCGCAGCCGCAATGTCGTGATCGAGTTTCCTGACTATGAGACGGCGCTCGCCTGCTACAACTCCCCTGAATACCAGGCCAATATCAAGGTGCGGCAGCCACACTCGATCGCCGATATCGTCATCATCGAGGGCTACGACGGCCCGCAGCCCTGACCACCACTCCCATGCGGGATTCATCGCTTGCGGTCGTTGTCGGGCTTGACCCGGCAATCCTTCTCGCGAAGAAGATGGCCGCGCGGGTAACGCAAGTGCCGGAGTAATCAGACATGTCCGACATGCGGCTGATCGTTGCGGGTGCGGGCGGACGCATGGGTCGAACGCTCATTCGCGCCATTGCCGACGCTCGCGGCGTCACGCTGTCCGGCGCGCTGGAAGAGTCGGGCTCCCCGCTGCTGGGTCGCAATGCGTCCGACCTTGCCGGGGTCGGCGGGCAGGACATTGCCATCACCGACGATGCCGAGACCCTGCTCCGCGACGCCGACGGCATCATTGACTTCACCATTCCGAAGGCGACGGTGGCGCTGTCACGTCTCGCGGCCAAGGCCGGCATCGTGCATGTCATCGGTACCACCGGCTTCTCCGCCGAAGACGAGGCCGCGATCGTGGAAGCTGCGAAAAAGGCGATCATCGTCAAGTCCGGCAATATGAGCCTCGGTGTCAATCTCTTGGCGGCGCTGGTGAAGAGGGTCGCCAGAACGCTCGACGACGAATTCGACATCGAGATTGTCGAGATGCATCACAACAAGAAGATCGATGCGCCGTCAGGCACCGCTTTGCTGCTCGGCCGCGCCGCGGCGGAAGGGCGGAGCGTCGATCTCGACAAGCGATCGGTGCGATCGCGCGACGGTCATACCGGCGCACGTAAAGCCGGCGATATCGGCTTTGCGACGCTGCGCGGCGGCACCGTGGTCGGCGATCACACCGTCATCTTCGCCGGTCCCGCGGAGCGGATTGAGCTTGGGCATAAAGTCGAGGATCGCATGATCTTTGCGCGCGGCGCGGTGAAGGCCGCGCTCTGGGCGAAGGGGCAGAAGCCCGGTCTCTATTCGATGGCGGACGTGCTGGGGCTGAAGGATTTTTGAACTTGGGTGCAACATTCGCCGTCATGGTCAGGCTTTAAGCCTGCCATCCGCCTTCGTTGAAAGGGGGTTATCCGTCACGCAGGCTGGTGAAAACCGGATCGCGTGGCCGGACATGGCGGCGACAAGATCAAGGGTAGCGTAAATGTCGGATCGTCTTCTCGTGCTGGTGCGTCACGGCCAGAGCGAATGGAATCTCAAGAACCTGTTCACCGGCTGGCGCGATGTCGACCTGACCGAGCAGGGCGTCGCGGAAGCGAAAGAAGCCGGCCGCAAGCTGAAGGCGCAGGGGCTGTCGTTCGACATCGCCTTCACCTCCGCGCTCAAGCGCGCGCAGCGCACGCTCGACATCATCCTGGATGAGATGGGTCAGACGAATATCCCGATCATCCGCGACCAGGCGCTTAACGAGCGCGACTATGGCGACTTGTCCGGCCTCAACAAGGACGACGCGCGCAAGAAATGGGGCGAGGAGCAGGTGCATATCTGGCGCCGCTCCTATGACGTCGCCCCTCCGGGCGGTGAGTCGCTGCGCGATACGCTGGCGCGCACGTTGCCCTATTACGTGCAGGAGATCCTGCCCGCCGTGCTGCAGGGCAAGCGCACGATCATCGCTGCGCATGGCAATTCGCTGCGGGCGCTGGTGATGGTGCTGGAGAAGCTCTCTCCCGAAGGTATCCTGAAGCGCGAGATCGCGACCGGCGTGCCGATCATCTACCGCATCAATGCCGACGCGACGGTCGCCTCCAAGCTCGACCTGGCAGCGTAATCGTTGCCTGTCGGACTCCACTCCCTCCCCTGAAAGGGGAGGGTTGGGGAGGGGGGCCATACTTGCCGTGCAAATGACCCCCACCCGATTGTCCGCGCTTCGCGCCGGCAATCGATCTCCCCCTTTCAGGGAGAGGTAAGAACTCACACAGAGACCCGTCCCGCTTCCCATCCGAGCATGGCGCGCTTGCGGGTCAGGCCCCAATGATAGCCGGTGAGTTCGCCGCTCTTGCCGATCACACGGTGACACGGCACCACGAAACAGACCGGATTTTTCCCGACCGCGGCGCCGACCGCGCGCGCGGCCTTCGGCTTTTCCAGTCGCCTCGCAATGTCAGAATAGGTGGTGAAACGCCCCATCGGGATTCGCAGCAGCGTCTCCCAGACCCGCACTTCGAAGTCGGTGCCGATCAATACGACGCGCAGCGGTTGATCCGGCCGCCACAGTTTGGGATCGAAGATGCGCGCGGCGAGCGAGCTGGTGGCGTCGCGATCCTCGATATATGTCGCGTTCGGCCAGCGGCGCTTCATGTCGGCGAGCGCGCTGCGTTCCTCGCCAGCATCGGCAAGTGCAAGCCCTGCCAGCCCACGCGGCGCGACGACGACGAGCGCGGTCCCGAACGGAGACGGATGGAAGCCGTAACGCAGCGTCAGACCTTGGCCGCCGGCTTTCCATTCGCCCGGGGACATCGCCTCGTGGGTGACGAACAGATCGTGCAGCCGTCCCGGACCGGACAACCCGACCTCGTAGGTCGCATCCAGCACGCTTGCCGAATCGCGCAGCAGCTTGCGCGCGTGGTCCAGCGTCAGCGCTTGCAGGAAGGCCTTCGGGGTCAGTCCGGCCCAGCGTCTGAACAGATGATGCAGTTCGGTCGGCGTAACCCTGGCCGCCTCGGCGATGGTGTCGATGTCGGGTTGTTCGCGCCAGTGGCCGCGGATATGAGCGATGGCGCGACGCACCACATCGTAATCGTCGGCTGCCACGTGCAGCCGCGTTGCGTCGGGAACGGAATCGGGGGACAGCATGGCGGTCCTCGTCATGAATGTGTCCTTCCGAGATAGCCGCGCCTCTTGGCCCAACCCACCCGATTCCTGATCAGGCGGTCGCCGTGCGATCCGGACCGCGCCGCGCCGCCGCGAGCGCTGTCTGCAAGGCGTCGCCGAAGCTCTGCTTTTCCTCTGGCGCGAGGAAGCCGGCAATGGCGCGCCGCTCGCCGCGTGAGACAAGATGCAGGCTCTGCACCCCGAATTCCTCGTGTACCGCGCGATCGAGCCGCACCCAGAGCGGATTGCAGCGCCATTCCACGACCTTGCCGCGCGGGCTGACCTTGCGGAATGTCAGTTCGGTCGGAGTCACCGTGATCTCTTCATAGGCGCGGCCGTCACGGTAATTGATCCTGAAAGCCCAGTAGATCAGCAGCACGTCGAGGCAGAAGATTCCCGCGACCGGCCAGGCTCCGGCAATTACGAACATGAGTCCGGCCATGAAGCTGATGCCGGAAACCCCAATCATCAGGATGGCAAAGCCGCGCCGTCCCAGCGACCGGTTCGGCGTCATCACCGCCGAAAACAGGGGGGTATCGGAATTCGGGTCGTTGTTCGGGGCCATCCCGAACAATATAGGGGAGAAATGGCAAAAAAGACGTCCCGCCCTGCCGCCGCAGCGAAAAAGCGCAAATCCGCATCAAAGCCTGTTTCGACGGCCGCGGCGAAGTCCGCCTTGAAGGCCGCGAAAGCAGGCCGGGCGGCGAAGCGCAAATCCCCCAAGGCGCAGGTGAAGGCCGATGTCACGGCTGCGCATGGCGATATCCGGCCTTGGACCCGGGCAGAGGTGACAGAGGCGTTCCGGCGGTTCCAATCAGTTGATCCTGCCCCGAAAGGCGAATTGCAGCACGTCAATCCGTTCACGCTCCTGGTCGCCGTGGTGTTGTCGGCTCAGGCGACGGATGCGGGCGTCAACAAGGCGACGCCAGCATTGTTCGCCGCCGCCGATACGCCCGAAAAAATGGTGGCGCTGGGTGAGGCCAAGGTCCGCGACCTTATCAAGACCATCGGGCTTTATCGCAACAAGGCGAAGAACGTGATCGCCCTGTCGGAGAAGCTGATCGCGGAGCATGACGGCAAGGTGCCGGGGGACCGCGAGGCGCTGGAAAAGCTTCCAGGGGTCGGACGCAAGACCGCGAATGTCGTGCTCAATATGGCCTTCGGCCAGCCGACCATGGCGGTCGATACGCATGTATTCCGGGTTTCGAACCGCACCGGGCTGGCGCCGGGGAGGAATCCGCTCGAGGTCGAGCTGAAGCTGGTGGATGTCATCCCGCCGGAATTCATGATGCATGCGCATCACTGGCTGATCCTGCACGGGCGCTATGTCTGTCTCGCGCGCAAGCCGCTGTGCGAAAAGTGCATCATTGCCGATCTGTGCCGCTGGCCGGGGAAGACGACGCTGGCGCCGTGAGCTTCTCTCGCTCCGCAGCTTTGCCGTCACCTCCCCCTGAAAGGGGGAGGTGACTGCCGAAGGCAGTCGGGTGAGCGTCAGCTTGCCGGCCGCGCAGCTATTAGCATGACCCCCTGCCCAGCCCTCCCCCTTACAGGGAATGGGAGTGCGCTGTGCACTCCCCCTTACAGGGAATGGGAGTGCGCTGTGCGCGTGGAGCGTTTGCTACTCCGCCGCCTGTTTCCAGGTGTCGATCTGTGGCTTCGGCTTGGCCTTCAGCTTCAGTTCGGTCAGGTCGGCCCGCTCGCGCTCCGAATTGCGGAACAGCTGGTCTCGGCCGGAGAGATATTGCGGCTGGCAATGGATATCCGAGGCGCCATACCAGCCGGCCGCGCGCATGGTGAAATAGGGATCCATCAGATGCGGCCGGGCGAGCGCAACAAGGTCGGCGCGGGCGGCCGCCACGATGGTGTTCACCTGATCGGCGGTGGTGACGGCGCCGACTGCCATGGTGGCGATGTTCGCCTCGTTTCGAATCTGGTCGGAGAACGGCGTCTGATACATGCGGCCGTAGATCGGGGCGGATTCCGGATCGGTCTGGCCGGTCGACACGTCGATCATGTCGCAGCCGGCCTCCTTGAACATCTCCGAAATCCTCACCGCCTCGTCGCCGGTGACGCCGCCGTCGATCCAGTCGGTTGCGGAGATGCGTACCGACATCGGCTTTTCCTGCGGCCAGACCTGGCGCATGGCGCGGAAGACCTCGAGCGGGAAGCGCATGCGGTTTTCCAGCGCGCCGCCATACTCATC
>JBIQKQ010000183.1:0-5484 GCA_044506365.1 Hyphomicrobiales bacterium | reverse complement strand
CACCTGAATGATCTGGCCGTATTCCTCCAGCGACAATCCCTGATCCGTCACTGCCTTGCTGATAGCCTCGTTGGCTTCGGACACGATGCGCTCGCGATCGCTTTCCGGCGCGCCTTCGATCTGGGCGCGGAAGTTCTGCTCCAGCCGCGCAACCTGCTCGACCGCGGCCGCAACCGCGTCGATTTTCTGATCCGACAGGTCGGGCGTTACAGCGCTCGGAGCCTGCGCGGGCGGCGCTGATTGTGCAATCGCGACAACCGCCGGAAACCCAAGCAGCGATCCGGCGACGCCAATGGCGGCAAGACAAGACGTGATTGATGAACGCATGGGGCTCTCCGTGCGTGATTGGCTTGTTTGTTCGCTTGTCGCCCCTCGACGAGGTCCATTCGGAGCGCCGGCGGACGGCAACCATGTCAAGGCGCGCATATTTCGGATGTTCCACGCATCGACAATGTTTTGTGCGGCAGCTCCGCCTTGCGCGCCTGAATCCGGCAATCCATTGACGGCGCATCCGCTGTCCCGCCGCACACGTGGCGATACTGCCTTATTGCTTGCACCTCGGACGACGCGCCCCATGTCGAGGCCCTCGCAACTAGTGCGAAGATGCGAAGGAGAGATTGCGATGAAACTCACACCCGCACAGGTCGAGCGGACTCTCGAGCAGTTCGAGGCGCAAGCCGTTCCAGAAAGCCATCCGGCCTTACCTGAACTGACCGGCCTCTTCGGCGAGCACACGTTCTTTCTCGACGCGCAAGGCCTCAGCATCGTCGAGCTCGTATCGGCCGACGGCGGCGAGACCGGCCACGTTGTGAATCTTGCCAACTGGGCGGATGCGAACTGGACCAAGCTGGCGCCGCACGAGCCTGAGCGCACCGATATCGCGATCAAGTTCGCCGCGTAGAGCCGCTCAGACAAGAAGCTTGACGCGAACCGGCCGCTGTTCGGGTCTGCTGCGGCGCTTGCGGGCGCACGCGAGCGGGCTGGTCCGAAAGTCTTGAGCTTGCGTGCGAGCGGAGTGCGCACGCCTCGCCGGAACGCTCAGCGTCCAAGCGTCGCCGTTCGCCGCGGCCAGCTATTCGGCCATGAGCAGGCGGGTGGGGCGGGCCGGCAATTGACCAAATCGTAGCGGGCGAGCGAAACAAAAAGGCCGACCCCTCAAGGGGCCGGCCTTCCGCTTTCGGAAATCGGAAACGATCAGGCGCCAAGCACCGTATTCGGTTCGACCTTCAGACCGGGGCCCATGGTGGAGGACACCGAGATCTTCTGCACGAACGTTCCCTTCGCGCCGGACGGCTTCGCCTTCTGCACCGCATCCGCGAACGCCTTGATGTTGGCGATCAGCGCATCCGTCGAAAAGGACGCCTTGCCGACGCCGGCCTGCACGATACCGGCTTTTTCGACCCTGAACTCGACCGAGCCGCCCTTGGCCCCCTTCACCGCATTGGCGACGTCCATGGTAACAGTGCCGACCCTCGGGTTCGGCATCATGCCGCGCGGGCCGAGAACCTTACCGAGGCGACCGACCAGCGGCATCATGTCAGGGGTGGCGATGCAGCGGTCGAAGTCAATCTGGCCGTTACTGACCTTCTCGACGAGATCCTCCGCACCGACCACATCGGCGCCAGCCGCCTTCGCCTCTTCGGCCTTCGCGCCGCGCGCGAACACGCCGACGCGCTGGGTGCGGCCTGAGCCGCTCGGCAGCGTGACCACACCGCGCACCATCTGGTCAGCGTGACGCGGGTCGACGCCGAGATTCATCGCGATTTCGATGGTCTCGTCGAACTTCGCCTTGGCGCGCTCCTTGATCAGGTTCACGGCTTCATCGAGCGGGTAGAACTTGTCGCGATCGAGACCCTCAACGGCTTTCTTGTAGCGCTTGCCTGCCATATCAGCCTCCCACCACGTCGATGCCCATCGAGCGGGCGGAGCCTTCGATCATCTTGGCCGCGGCCTCGACGGTGTCGCAGTTCAGATCCTTCATCTTCTGCTCGGCAATTTCCTTGATCTGGGCCTGCGTGATCTTGCCAGCCTTGTCGCGGCCCGGCGTCTTCGAACCCTTGTCGATCTTCACCGCCTTCTTGAGGAAGTAGGAAACCGGCGCCTGCTTCATCTCGAAGGTGAAGGAACGATCCGCATAGACCGTGATGGTCACCGGGATCGGCATGTTCTTTTCGAGCTTGGCGGTCTGCGCGTTGAAGGCCTTGCAGAACTCCATGATGTTCAGGCCACGCTGGCCGAGCGCGGGACCGATCGGCGGCGACGGATTTGCGGCGCCGGCCGGCACCTGCAGCTTTACGTAGCCGGTGATTTTCTTTGCCATTCACTTCTCCTGTCGTTTGGACCGCGGTCTCTCCGATCGCGGTCCGGTTCAGGTGCCGTGGTGCAGATCTTGGACGGTTGGCGGCCGCCCTCACCTCCCACGGCTCTCTTCTCCCTCTCCCCGTTCTGACGGGCAGAGGGAAAAACTCAAATCAAACCTTCTCCACCTGCCCGAATTCCAGTTCGACGGGCGTCGCGCGTCCGAAGATCGACACCGCGACCTTCACGCGCGAACGGCCTTCGTCCACTTCCTCGACGGTGCCGTTGAACGAGGCGAACGGACCGTCAGAGACCCGCACCTGTTCGCCGATCTCGAACGACATCGAGGGCTTGGGCCGGTCGATGCCCTCCTGCACCTGCTGCAGCAGGCGGCCGGCCTCGGCTTCCGAAATCGGCATCGGCTTGTTGTCGGCGCCGAGAAAGCCGGTGACCTTCGGCGTATTCTTGATCAGGTGATAGGCCTCGTCGGTGAGGTCCACCTTGACCAGCACATATCCGGGAAAAAACTTGCGTTCAGTATCGACCTTGCGGCCGCGCCGCACCTCGGTGACCTTCTCCTTCGGGACCAGCACTTCCTCGAACTGGTCGGTCAGGCCGCGTTGCTTCGCCTGCTCGCGGATCGATTCCGCGACCTTGTTCTCGAAATTCGAATAGGCGTGAACGATATACCAGCGCTTCGCCATGGCTCTTGGTTCCGCTTCCTAAGGCTCAACGCGCAAACGACAGGATGGTGGTGATGAAGAGGCGGATCGCCTGGTCGGCCAGCAGGAAGAACACCGCTGAAACAGCCACCATCACGAACACCATGGCGGTCGTGATCGCGGTCTCGCGGCGCGTCGGCCACGTGACCTTTTCGGTCTCGTCGCGGACTTCCTGCAGGAACTTGAACAGGCTGAACTTCGCCATTGTATGTGTAGGTCCAAACGAGCCGTCGCGGCCGGTCCATGATCAGGACGAGCCGGGATGTGGCCCTGGTTTTTGGGGGTGCCGTCGCCGCGGATGTCCGTTGCCGGGCCGCAAAGCGTTCCGCCTAGCTACTGCCAAAGCGGCCGGAAATCAAGGTTGTAGACGGCTGACGACCGAAAATCCCGCTTCGCGTGGAGCCCGCCCGCCGCCCCGGCGGGCATATTACCACGCAATCTCAAGGGATTAGCGCGCGCGGTCAATGCCCGGCAAAGACCAGCGTCTGGATCGGCAGCACCAGCGCCTGGATCCGCAGCAGCATGGCGTGCACCAGCGCCACCGCATCCACCATGTGCAGGAACATCCAGCTTCCGGCGCCGAGCTTCTCACTGGCGAGCCGCTCGTGATTGCTCGTATAGGCATTGGCGATACAGCGGCTGCCGGGCGTCACGCCGTCGAGTCCCTCGGCGAACAGCGGCTCCATGATCACCGTGATGGTGCCCGGTCGCGCCGCCTGCGCAACGTCGATCAGTTGCTCGCCGGCGCGGAACTGCCCGGCAGCGATGAAATCCTGCACGCGGGTCACAACCATCGGGATGATGACCATCGGCCGCGACGCACAGGTGACTTCGGCGGCCATGCCGACCTTCATGACCTGTGCCTCGATCTGCCCGAAACCGGCCTGGAGCGCGGTGCGTCCGTGCTCGGCCGGGATCAGAACGCCGGCCGCGCGCATGAATGGATTGACGATGTCCCCGACCTGCAGGACGAACTGCTCGACCCGGCCGGACACGCCGGCATAGACCACCGTCTTGTCGAGATCGACCTGGGCCTGTTTGAGCGTCGCTTCGGCGCTCGCCTTTTCGGCCGGCAGCAATGTCGTGGCCCGCGTCTGCGCCGCGAGCTTTGTGGCCTCGGCCGCCGCCACCTGCCCTTTGCGTCCATCGACCGCGGTCTGCAGCTTCTCGATCTCGCGCGCGGCGACGATGTTCTGGTTGCGCCGGTTCAGTTCCTCCTTGGTCCGCAACTCGTCAAGCGCCTGGTCGAGCGCGCTGTTGGCCTGCTGGATCTGGCCCTCGGCCGCAGCGATATCGGCTTCGGCCACCACCATCTGCGCCTCGATTTCCTTGATCCGGCGCCGGGAGACTTCCACCGCCGCTTCCTGCTTGACGCTGTCCAGCCTGAACAGCGGCTGGCCCTGCGTCACGAGTTCGCTGGGCTTGATCAGGACTTCGCTCACGCGCCCGGAGGCCTCCGGCAGGATCGGGACCGTGCGGAAGTACGAGGTGACGTTGGTCGTCGAGGGGTGGAAGTAGAAGATGACGGTGATCAGCCCGATGCTCAGCATCAGGCAGCCGGTGAGACCGTAACGCAGTTCGTACCAGACCGAGAACAGGGTGATCTCCTTGCCGATCCGCTTGCCCTGCACATAGCGCCGGTACAGGTAGTCGGGCACGACCGTAAACAGCGAGCAGAGGATGATCTCAAGCATCCGTCAGCTCCCTGTCACATTGGCATCGGTCCCGGCGAACCTGCTTGGGACATCAACCGCGATTTTATCAACGCCTCGACCCGCACCGTGATCACCGCCTCGACCCGCGCCGGGATCAACGCCCCGAACCGCACCGGCATCAACGGTCCCAACCGCACCAGCCTGGCCCGCAAGTTTCTCGACGCCGGTCGCAATGCGACGCACCGGGCCGACGAAATCCGGAATATCGACCAGGGCGAGGAGCAGCCCGATCGCCCAGAACAGATGATTGTGCGTGAACAGCGACAGCAGCGCGAGAACCGCGACGATCTCGAATTGCAGTTTCTTGTGGCCGAGCCGCTCCGGCAGCGAGTGCAGCGTGAAAAACAACAGTCCGATCAGGAACACCGCCAGCACCAGAACGATGCAGGTGATGACCATGAGAATATCGGTCTGACCGGGCGCGGTAATGAACCACGGCAGGTGGTGCGTTGCCGCCGGATGCGGAGAAACAGACACGGCTCATAGCCCTCCCGGACCAGAACCAGAGCTTACGAAACCCGGCAATCCGCGGAAATGACCGAAACGTATAGTCGGGCGCCCCGGAACCCGGCGCCGCGGCGAACCGCAACAATCAAATCGCAGACTATTTCAGAGACCGGGCTGGGCTTTTTCAGAGGCCGCTTCGCGCCTTCGCCTGGCAGGAGTGGAGGGCGTGCCAAAAGCTTCTTCCGTCATAGACTTAGAGCGGCAAACCGCTCCAAATCCGCTAATTGAAAACAAAAGCTTTC
>JBIQKQ010000012.1:19578-37031 GCA_044506365.1 Hyphomicrobiales bacterium | reverse complement strand
ACAGCGAGGTAGCGGATTGGCAGCCGGATGGGAAGGGCTCGCCTTTCAGTGAGCGGGCGAGGCGCTGAGTGCGGATCGTTGACGCATCGAAGCGGTCCGCATTGCGCGCAAGCACTGGCGGCGCGGCACCAGTGATGGCATCGTCCGGACCCGGAACTCACCAAACGGAGCCGGCGCCGTCATGTCCCACCACCGTCTCGAAGCGTCTCCTGACACAGCCCATTGGGGCCATTTCGACGCGGCGTTGCAGCCCGCGCTGACCGTCGAGAGCGGCGACACACTCACGATCGGGACGGTCTCGGGTCTGCATGGCATGCTGCCGGCGGCCGATGCGGGCTTCCGGATTGCACCCGCGCTGTCGGCGATTCATGGCGCGCTGCAGCCCAAGCTCGGCCCGCATATCTGCACCGGCCCGGTCGCAGTCCGCGGCGCGCAGCCTGGCGACGTGCTGGAAGTGCGGATCAAGGCGGTCGAACTGTCCGACGACTGGGGCTACAACCTGATCCGCCCCGGCATGGGCGGATTGCCCGACGATTTCACCCAGCAGCGCCTTGTGTTCATCGGGCTGGATGCAAAGCGCATGGTCGCCCATTTGCCCTGGGGCGCCGAAATCCCCCTGCGCCCGTTCTTCGGCGTGATGGGCGTCGCCCCCGCGCCCGACGCGGGCGCCATCTCCTCGGTGCCGCCGGGGCGCCATGGCGGCAATATCGACAACAGGGAACTGATACCGGGCGCGGTGCTATATCTGCCGGTGCATGCAGAGGGCGCGCTGTTCTCGGTTGGGGACGGCCATGGCGTGCAGGGTGACGGCGAAGTCTGTCTGACGGCGATCGAAACAGGGCTGACCGGCACATTCGAACTGCATCTGCATAAGGGCCGTGCGCTCGATTGGCCCTATGCGGAAACGCCCTCACACCTGATCACCATGGCGTTCGATCCCGATCTCGATGTCTGCGCCGCCGTCGCGTTACGTGAAATGATCGCCGCGATCTGCGCGCGCACCGGTCTGTCGCGGGAAGATGCCTATACGCTATGCAGCCTTGCGGCGGACCTGCGGATCACGCAGGTCGTCAACGGCAACAAGGGCGTGCATGCCATGCTGGACAAGCGGTATCTCACACCACGAGCGTAAAGCTTAGCGTCTGGCTGGCGCCAGGCTTGCGCCAGCCTGGCGGCGGCCGATATCGATCGCCGCTATTCGGCCTTCTTCATTCCGAGGCTGCCGGCGATCGCGTCCGCCTTCTGAAACTGGTGCTTCAGAATGTTGGTCAATTCCTCGGGGCCGGACGGAGCGATCTCCTGACCCGTCAGTACGATCCGGTCACGCACCTTCGGCTCCTTGATCGCGGTCATCATATCGCTCGCGATCTTCTGGCGCAGATCGGCCGGCAGGCCGGGCCCACCGAACAGCGCCGTGCTGGTTTCGGCCGCGAGCACCGGAAAGCCCGATTCCGGGATCGACTGCACGTCCTTGACCAATGGAGAACGATTGCGCGTCCCGGCCGCGATGATCTTCGCCTTGCCCGACTCCACGAACGGCCTGACAACTGCGTAGGAGGTCAGGATGAAATGGATACGCCCCTCCGCGAGATCGCGGGCCGCGTCACCGAGATTCTTGTAGGGCACGCGCACGGTCTTGAGGTTCTCGCCCTTGAGAAAGGCGTCGACAGCGAACTCGGTGACCCCGGCCGACGCCGCCAGATTGAGGTCCGGCTTGGTCTTCGCCAGCGCGACGAATTCCTTCAGGTTCGAGACCGGGAGACTGGCCGGCACTGCAACGATCAGCAGCGTGTCGGCAACCCGGCCGATCGGCGTCAGATCCTTGTCGATGTCGTAGTCCAGCTTCTTGTGCATGTAGGGATGCGCGAGGAACGAACCGGTGGACGACACCAGGATGGTGTGATCGTCCTTCGCGCCGACCACCGCGTTGATCGCGAGCAGCCCGTCAGCGCCGGGCCGGTTCTCGACCACGACCGGCTTGCCCCAGCGGACCGCGAGATCCTCGCCGAGTACGCGCGCGAGCGTGTCGGCGGCGCTGCCCGGGCCGAAGGGCAGGATGAAGCGCACCGGGCGTTGTGGCCAGTCCTGCGCAAAAGCCGGTGTCGCGGACGAGGCCACCACGGCCGCAAGGCCCAGGGCTCCAAGGCCGATACGCAAAGACTTCAGCATGTTCGCTCCTCCACTTGTCTCGACAATGGCGTCCGGACCGGTGTCGCGATGCCGCCGCCGTCAGTAATTGGTTGCAAGCGGCGCCGTGATCCGTCCGTAGAGTTCGGGCCGGCGGTGGATCAGCAGATCGGTGTTATTGGT
The DNA here is from genome assembly GCA_044506365.1 of Hyphomicrobiales bacterium. Lineage (GTDB taxonomy): Bacteria > Pseudomonadota > Alphaproteobacteria > Rhizobiales > Xanthobacteraceae > Pseudorhodoplanes. Next base: position 34,721 of record JBIQKQ010000012.1, on the reverse strand, counting down.
CTCACGCTTCGAGCGCGACGCCGAGAGCTGCGCAAAGCGGGTGACGAAGCCACGCCTGCCATGCGGCAATTCCGACGCGAGCGTATTCTGCGGATAGCCCGCCGGCTGGATCAGGATGCTCGGCCCCGCGATCGCCGAATCCTGCCGGTTGGCGGCGACGATGACGACCCGGTTCTCCATCGCGCGCTCATGTGCGACGTAGCGGAATTCCGCTTCGCTGCGCCAGGTCGTGGGCCATGCGATCAGATCCGCGCCGCGCAACGCCAGCACGCGCGCCACTTCCGGGATCAATCCTTCATAGCCGACCATGATGCCGACATTGCCGAACGGCGTGCGCACGATCGGGATCTCGTCGCCGGGCGTCGCCCAGTCGCGCTCGCTTTCCCACAGATGGGTCGCGCGATATTTGCCGGCGATACCGTCCGGCCCGATCGCATAAACCGTGCTGTAGAAATGGCCGCGCTCACTTTCGACGAGATGCGCGAACAGCCATAGTGCGATCCGCTTGCAAAGGCTCGCGAGCTGCTCGCGCGCCGCTTCGGAAAAGACGGCCGCGCTTTGCGGATCGCCGGCGATCGCCGCCGGATCGAACAGGAAATGCTCGGGTAGAACGCCGAGATCGACCCCGTGATTGCGCTGCGCTTCGATGCATTGCGCGATCGCGGCTTGCAGGATTTCGTCGGGTTCGCCCGGCGCCGAGACCTGGATCGCCGCAATCTGCCGCACCATGCGGTCGGGCACGATCGCCTCGTCCATGACTTTCGACAAAGGCGTCGCTTCATAGGCTTCCGTCAGCAGCGAATACAGTTCGGGCCTGCGATCCGCGAACAGGTCATTCGCCGTGCCGATCGACTTGTCGCGCGCTTTGGCCGGGGCGATGTCGGCATAGATGATGGTCTCCTCGTCCGGTCCGGCCTGCGCGAGCACCTCGCCCGCCGGATTCATGATGAAGGAGCAGCCGGTGAAGCGGTTATAGGCGAGCATCTCCTGGGGCTGCGACAGCGGACGGCGCGGCTTGGTGGCGCCGATCACCCAGCAGCGGTTTTCGACCGCGCGCGTCGGCACATGATAGAGATACTGGTCGGGCGCGCCCCAGTTGGTCGGATTGACCAGAATCTCGGCGCCGCCGAGCGCAAGACAGCGCGCCGATTCCGGGATGCGGCCGTCGGCGCAGACGAAGAAGCCCAGATGCCCAAGCGGCGTCTCGAAGGTGGCAAAGCCGGTCTGGCCCGGCACGAACCAGCGCTTGTCGGCCTTGATGAAGAAGTTCTTCTGATACTTGCCGGCAACCGTTCCGTCCGGACCGATCAGCACCGCGCAGTTGAACACATCGTCGCGCTCGCCCCGCTCGAACAGGCCGGCGACGACAAAAATCCCATGCTTGCGCGCGGAGTCTCCGAGCGCATCGGTGAACGGACCCGGAATCGGCGTCGCCTGGCGATGCGCGTCGCTGCGATCCTCGAAGAAGTATCCGTTGTTGCTCGCTTCCGGAAATACCACAAGACGCGCACCTGCCGCCGCGGCCTCATCGATACGTGCGATCATGCGTGCGAGGTTACGTTCCTGTTCGCCCTCAAAGGACAGCATCTGCACCGCTGCCACCTTGAAGTGCTGGTCCCGCATCATTTCGTTGTCCGCCCCTTCATTTTCAGCGGATGCTACGGCGCGGTCCGATGGAAATCCATATGACAGCACGGACCACTCGAACGGAGTGGTTCGGCGTCGCGCGAGCGCCAGTCGGACTTCAATGATCAGTTGCGTAGAGTCGCAGTGATACGCGCGAGTCTATCCGTGGATCACCGGCACGCCGATGACGATCGGATGGAATAGCAGGACGATTGCGACATAAACGACCGTGCCGACCACCACCGCGACAATATCGCTCGGCCAGCCGCCTTGGACGGTCGCGGAGCTTTCCGCGTCGCCGCGCCGCTTCACTGCAATGCGGTCGAACACCGCCCAGGCGAGAATCGATCCGAACAGGATGACCGAACCCAGATCACCATTGGCGATGAGGTGCGCGAACGCCCAGAGCTTCACACCGACCAGCATCGGGTGTTTCAGCACACGCTTGATGTTTCCGGGAATGTAAGCGGCAACAATGCAAACGATCGCAATCCAGTTGAGCAGCAGCGCGAGGTGCCGGGTCCAAACGGGCGGATACCAGAGATTGACCCATTCGGTCGCCCGATAGCGCGCGAAGCCGTACGCGATCAGGATGATTCCGATCGCGGAGATGACGGAAAACGCGATCTTGTACGGCTGTTCGCCGATCCGGGCGATCAGGCGGGCGCGTGCCTCGCGGCGCGTCACGAAGACGTGCGGCACGAGAAATACGATCAGCCCGAGGACGAGCGTACCAAGTCCCATGCAGTCCCCCGATTCGCCGTGAGCGGACAGGAGTCCAGTAAGCGAGCGCGCTGGCCGAGGCAAGCGGCCAGCGGGCCGTGCGGAACCATTGCGAGGGCGAATGCGCTGACGCGCAGAGCCTGCAACGAACGGTACGCTCGCAAAGCCGCAGGGATGCGATCGCCATAAAAAGCCGAAGCGGCGGGAACTTCCGAGTAACCGGCAGCTTGACCGCCTGTAGCCACGGATGGCCGGACGAACTCGCAGTCCGGCCTATCGACGTTGCCCAGTCGCAGGAGAATTCGATGGCCCGCAGCCAACGCAAAACACAACGCTCGCCCGCCACCCGTTCACGATCCGCCTCGACCAGCCGCCGCAAAACGCCGCGAAAAGCAACACCCGCACGCGGACGCGGCTTCGCCCCGCGAGTCGCAGCTGATCCCACCGACGCGATCCATGAGATCTACATGGTCGGGCTTCGCAACGCGCACGCGGTCGAAAAAGAGGCGCTACAGGTGATGCAGCGCCAGGTCGAGCGCATCAAGAATTATCCCGACGTTTCCAAAAGACTGCGCGACCACATCAAGGAGACCGAACAACAGGTGGAGCGGCTCGACCGGATCATGGAGATGCACGAGGACGGCCCTTCCATGCTGAAGGACATGGTAACGCAGTTCATGGGCAATTCCGCCGCCGTCGCGCATGCAGCGGCGGGCGACGAAATTCTCAAGAACGCTTTCGCCAATCAGGCGCTCGAAGCGTATGAAATCGCCGCCTACAAGTCGCTGATCACGATGGCGCTGCGGCAGGACGACAAGAAGGCCGTGCCGCTGCTCAAGCGCTCGCTTGCCGAGGAAGAGCGCATGGCCAAGTGGGTCGACCAGAATGTCGCCAAGCTGACGCTTGCCTATCTCGATCGCGAGACGCGCAGACAAAAGGCGGATCGATAATCAAGGCCCGGCAATTCAGCCGCCGGGCAATACAAAAATCACCGAAAGCATCAAGGAGACGACCATGCATCGACGGACGCTTTTGACTTTGGCCGGGGGCGTGACACTGCTTGGCATGCCCGCTTTCGCGCAGCAGCGGTCCGCCCAGGACGGGCAGATGGGCGACGCGGAAATCAAGCATATGGAAGACACCATGCGTATCGGCTCGCTGGCGCTGGCCACCAGTCGCATCGCGCAGCAGAAGGCGCAAAACGACATGGTGAAGCAATTTGCCGCCTTCGAGGTCGCCGAACAGGAGACGATCGCCGAGGTGCTCAACTCGATGAGAGGCGCGGCCACAACCGGCAGCGGCGGCAAGGCCGCCGAGCCCAAGCTCGACGAGAAGGGTCAGCAGATTCTGCAAAAGCTGCAATCCGCCAAGAGCGGCCGTGAATTCGACCAGGAGTATGTCAAGGCGCAAACCGATGGTCACCAGCAGCTTTTGCAAATCCAGGAGGCCTATCTCAAAGCGGGCAAGATGCGCGAGCATGTGAATGTCGCCAAGCTCGCGCGCGGCCAGATCAAGGAGCACCTGGTGCTGCTGGACAAGATCGATTTGAAAAACAAGCGCTGACGCACTTGCCGCGCGGGCAGCGGCGGAGCAATCACCTGGTGGGTCATTCCCACCCGGGTAACGCGTGCCGCCGCGCCGTGCATTGACAGAACGCTGCAAGGGCGCGAGCCGCCCGCCCCCGCAGTATAAAGTTGTCGGGGATGCCGCGCTCGCGGCGCGCCCATGTTTTTGCCAGCCCTGAACAAATCGCGTATCGTCGCTACTCCCTGGCACTTTCTGCGCGGTACCCGATGCGATTTCGAGCTATTCTCCTCGCTGCCCTGCTGGCGGCCCTGACCTGTGCCGCACAAGCCCAGGACTGGCCGCCAAAAACGGTTCGCATCGTCGTTCCCTTCGGCCCCGGTTCGACGCCCGATATCGTGGCACGGCTGGTCGGCGACCAGTTGCAAGCGAAATATCCGGGTTCGGCGTTCGTGGTCGAGAATAAGGCTGGCGCCGGCGGCAATACCGGGACCGATGCCGTCGCCAAGGCGGCCCCCGACGGCGCGACGATCGGTGTCTCGATCGGCGGTCCCCTCGCCATCAACACGATCCTGTTCTCGAAACTCTCCTATGATCCGAAAAAGGACATCGCGCCGATCACTCAGCTCGTCACCATGCCGAGCGCGCTTGCGGTGCATCCCGATCTCGGCGTCAAGACCGTTGCCGACCTGATCGCGCTGCTGAAGAAGGAGCCGGGCAAATACAATTTCGGATCGATCGGCAACGGCTCGCTGTCGCATCTGACCATGGAGGCGATCGCCCAGAAGAGTGGCGCCAAGCTGGTTCATATCCCCTACGCGTCCTCGCCGGCCGCTATGACCGCGCTGGTGCGGGGCGATGTCCACATGGCCGCGCTGCCGGCGATCGCGGTGACGCCGCAGGCCGATGTCGGCAAGGTCAACATTCTCGCAGTGACCTTGCCCAAGCGCTCGCCCTATCTGTCCAATATTCCGACCCTGAAGGAATCCGGCATCGACGTGGAGGCCGACACCTGGATGGGCCTGATCGCGCCGGGCGGCACGCCGCCTGCGGTCGTCGAGGCCATACACAAGGATGTGGTCGAGGCGCTCAACTCCCGCGCGGTTCGCGACAAGCTGGCGACGCAGTATATGGAACCGGTTGGCAATTCGCCGGCGCAGTTCCGCGCGGTCATCGACAGCGAGATCGAGCGCTGGTCGCCGATCATCAAGGCCGGCAACGTCAAGATCAACTGACACGCCGGCGACCTGCGGCGGCGGGAGCGAAATCGTGAGCCACCTCACCGTGAGCCCGGCCGGCGCTACGAGCGTCACCGAACCCGCCCGCGAGACGGAGCTGTTCGGCGCGTTCGAGGTCGTGGTGCTTGGCGGCGGCCCGGCGGGCATCGCCGCCGCGGCAGCGGCCGGAGCGCTCGGCCGAAGCGTGCTCTTGATCGAACGCTACGGCTTTCTCGGCGGCATGGGCACGGCGGCCGGCGTGACCAATTTTTGCGGGCTGCATGCCAATGTGCATGGCGCTATCGGTCAAGTGGTGCACGGCGTCGCCGACGATCTGCTCGGACGGATCGAGCGGCTTGGCGGCCTCAACAAGCCGCATTCAATCTTCGGCAAGACCCATGCGCAGGCCTATGACAACGCCGCCTACAAGATCGCCGCCGACGATCTCCTGCTTTCGCGCAATGTCCGCATCCTGTTCCATGCGCTGGCCGCAGGAGTCGTCATGGACGGCGAGCGGATCGACGCGCTGCTGATCGAGTCAAAATCCGGGCGCCGGGCGGTGCGCGCGAAAATCTTCATCGACTGTTCCGGCGACGGCGATCTCGCGGCATTTGCCGGCGCGCCTTACGAGATCGGCGACGCAAGCGGCGGCATGCTGTACCCGACCATGATGTTTCGCCTCAATGGCGTGGATGCGGACGCCGCCGGCGAAGCCTGGAAGACAATTCCCGCACTGATGGATGAAGCGACGGCGCGCGGACACGTCTTTCCGCGCAAGGGCGCGATCGTGAGGCCGATGAAGCATCCGACCGAGTGGCGGGTGAATGTCACCCAGCTCAAATCGGCAGACGGCCGCGCGCTCGCCGGAACGAACGCGGTCGAACTCAGCGCCGGCGAGATCGAAGGTCGGCGGCAGGCGCTCGCCTTCTTCGAATTCCTGAAAGCGCATGCGCCCGGCTTCGCACAGTCCTACATCATCGACATCGCGCCGCAGCTCGGCATTCGCGAGACCCGCCGCATTCGCGGCGCCTACAGCCTCACGCGTGAAGACGTCCTCACCTGCGCGAGCTTCGACGACACCATCGGGGTGAATGGCTGGCCGATCGAAGCGCATGTCGCGGGCGACGTGATCTGGGAATGGCCGGACATCCCGGGCTCGCGCGGCTACAACCATATGCCCTACCGCATGCTGCTGCCACAACGTGTCGGCAACCTCCTGGTGGCGGGGCGCTGCGCATCGATGACGCATGAAGGCCAGTCGGCGGCGCGTGTATCGGGCGCCTGCTTCGTGATGGGCGAGGCAGCCGGCACCGCGGCGCATCTCGCGCTTGCGCAGGATTGCGGCCCGGGTGACATTCCGGTCGCGCAGTTGCAGGAGCTGCTGACGCGAAACGGCGCGTTTCTCGGGAACGGCTAATGATCTTCACGCTGCTGTTCGCGATGTGGACCTGCGTGCTGGCGCTGGCGTGGCTTGCGCTGCGCAAGGCGGCAATGGCCGGCTTCGCGCTCGCGCTGGTTCTCAGCGCCGCGCTATTCGTCCATCACATCACCGATCCGCTGACGCTGTCCTTCTGACATGAACGCGCGGTCGCTCTCGCTCACCCTGAACGCGGCCTCGCTCTACGGGGTGAGCGCAATACTGATCGGCGCCTTCGGCTTTCAGTTCTTGCGCAACGAATTGCCCTGCCCGCTGTGTCTGCTGCAGCGCGTTTTCATTTGCGCGCTGGCGGCCGGACCGATCCTCAATCTGCGCTTCGGACCGCGGCCTTCGCATTATGCCCTGTCGATGCTGGCAGCGCTGGCCGGCGCGGCGGTCTCGGCGCGGCAGATTCTGCTGCACATTCTTCCAGGCGATCCGGGCTATGGCAGCGCCATTTTCGGTTACCACTACTACACGTGGGCTTTCATTCTGTTCGTCGCGGCGCTTGTCCTGCTTGCGCTGATGCTGCTGATGGACAGCCAGTTCGACTGGACCGACGAAGAGACGCGGCCGGGTCCGCTCGCCCGCGCCGGCATCCTCCTTGCGATCGGCCTCACCGCCGCCAATATCCTGTCCACACTCGCGATCTGCGGTTTCACCGCCTGCCCGGACAATCCGGTCCGCTACGAGCTGTTCCAGCAGCGCTGATCGAAACGACAGATGGACTCGCTTTCGCAATTCGCGCTCGGCGCGGCCATCGGCGTCGCCGTCATGCACCGCCGGACCAAACCGTGGAAGGCCGCGCTGATCGGCGGCCTCGTCGGCACACTGCCCGATCTCGACGCCTTTTACAGTCACGGCGATCCGGTCTCCAACGTCACCTTGCATCGCGCCAACAGCCACGCGCTGTTCTGGCTGACGCTTGCCTCGCCTGCCGTTGCATTCGTCGCGGCGGCCGCGGCGCGCGAGCGCGATCGCTTCATGCGCTGGTGGTTCGCGGTCTGGCTCGCGCTCGTCACGCATCCGATCCTTGACTGGTTCACGGTCTATGGCACGCAAATCCTGCGGCCGTTCACCGACTTTCCGTATGCCGTCGGCAGCATCTTCATCATCGATCCGCTCTATACGCTGCCGCTTCTGATCGGCCTTGCGGCAGCGCTGATCCTGCGAAGCGAGCGCGGCTGGCGCTGGAACCTCGCCGGGCTGATCATCAGCACGCTCTATCTCGGATGGGGCGTATTCGCGCAGGCGCAGGTCACCTCTGTCGCCGAGGCGTCATTGCGCGCTGACGGGCGCAAGGTCGAGCGCATTCTGGTCACGCCGACCGCGTTCAACACGCTGCTATGGCGTGTGGTGGCGGTGACACCCGAAGGCTATGTCGAGGGCTTCCGCTCACTGCTGGACCGCAAGTCGCGCATGGCGTTCGCCGCCCATCCCCGCGGCGATGCGCTGTACGAGGCGTTGCGCGAAACGCCGTCGGTCCAGCGCGTGGCCTGGTGGACACAGGGCCTGTTCAAGATGAGCGAGCTCAATGGGCGCGTCATCATCACCGACCTGCGGATGGGACAGGAGCCCTATTACAGTTTCAATTTCGTGGTCGGGCAGCGGCGCAATCCGGCGATCGCGCCGGTGACGCCGACGCATTTTCGCGAGCGGCACGACCTGGGAAGTGGGCTTGCCTGGTTGTGGCGGCGCATGTGGGACGAGAGCCTGCCGCCGCCGACGTGAAGGCATGTCGCCTGTCGGCGCTGTCGCCCGGATGAGCCCAGCGACATCCGGGTCCCTCCTTCCCGCATGTCGCTTCGCTCATGAGAGCGACCGCTCATGCGAGCTACCGCTCGTGCCGGCTAACGCTCATGCGGACTATCGCTTGCCGAACGCCGCCTTGTAGTCGTCCGGCTTGAATCCGACGAGCAGCGTCTTGCCGGTCTCCAAGACCGGCCGCTTGATCATCGACGGATGCTCGATCATGAGCTTCGTCGCTTTGGCTGCGGTCAGCCCTTCCTTGTCCTTGTCCGGGAGCTTTCGGAAAGTGGTGCCGGCGCGATTGAGCAAGGCTTCCCAGCCGACGGCTTTGCTCCAGCGCTCAAGTCGCGCCTTGTCGATGCCGGCGGTCTTATAATCATGAAAGGCATAATCGACGCCGGCCGCGTCGAGCCAGGCCCGCGCCTTCTTCATGGTGTCGCAATTTCTGATGCCATAAATCGTGACGGTCATGCGCTCGCTCCGTTGCGGCTCTCTATCACGGACGCGGGCCCCTCCCCCAAGTCCGCATGCAGGCGATGTGGACAACACGTCCGGCCAATGGTTAGGTATTGACCTAACTATTGGCCGCTGGTATGACCCCTCAATCCGCGCATCCAGCGCACTGCGAGCATGATGCAGACATGACCGGACCGCTTGCGACGTCCGACCACCGGCCGGTGGATCACGTGTTCCGCGCCTTGTCCGATCCGACACGGCGGCATGTGCTCGAACGACTGAGCCGCAGCGCCGCCTCCGTCAGCGAACTCGCCCAGCCCTTCGAGATGGCGCTGCCATCCTTCCTGCAGCACCTGCGCGTCCTGGAGGAATCCGGCCTCGTGCGCTCGCACAAGAAGGGGCGCGTTCGCACCTACGAACTGTCGCCGAAACGACTGAAACTCGCAGAAGACTGGCTCGCACGCCAGCGCAGTCTCTGGGAACGCCGCCTCGATCAACTCGATGCCTATCTTTTGGACATGAAGGAGCAAAGTTCATGAGTGCCTTGATCAAGCCCGATCCGAAACTCGATCTCGTGCTTGAGCGGGTTGTCGATGTGCCGCGCGATCTTGTGTGGAAAGCCTGGACCACGCCGGAGCATCTCAAGCACTGGTTTTGCCCGAAGCCGTGGTCGGTAACAGAGTGCGAGATCGATCTGCGCCGCGGCGGCATCTTCCGCACCGTCATGCGCTCGCCCGAGGGGCAGGAATTTCCCAATATCGGCTGCTATCTCGACATTATCCCGAACGAGTTGCTGGTGTTCACCGACGCGCTGCTGCCGGGCTATCGCCCATCCGAGAAGCCGTTCTTCACAGCGACGCTGCAATTGTTCGATCAGGGCAAGAGCACCCGCTACGTCGCCACCGCCCTGCATCGCGACCCGGAAGGCTGCAAGAAGCACGATGAGATGGGCTTCCACGACGGCTGGGGCACGGTCGTCGATCAGATGGTGGCGTATATCAAAGCCTCGATGTAGGCCACCTGAACAGCACCACACACCATGCCTGCAGATCCGGCCCGGGCCGGATCTTTCATGCTACGGTCCGGCTGTCCCGGCCGCCGGGCCTGAATACAATCCTGACCAACCGAGCCAGGCGACATTGCCTTTGATGCTGCTTTCCCCGGTTGACATCGGTCAAAATTGTATACAGCCTGCGGCTCACGAAACGCAGGCCGCCTCACCCCGCCGGGACGATGGACGCTCCTTCCTCGCAGAATGTCAGCGCGCTCCTGAAGTTGCGCGAACTCATTCTCAGCGGCGAGCTTAAGGCCGGCGAGCGGCTCTCCGAGCTTGCGCTGGTGGACCGGCTTGGCGTGTCGCGCACGCCGATCCGGACCGCCATGATGCGGCTCGAGCAGGAGGGACTGGCGCATTCGATCCCGACCGGCGGCTTCGCGGTCTCCGCCTTCAGTGAGGGCGACATTCATGCCGCGATCGAAATCCGCGGCACGCTCGAAGGTCTTGCCGCCCGGCTCGCCGCCGAGCGGCGTCTGCCGAAGGAAGACCTCGCCGGACTGAAAGCATGCCTCGCCGCGCTCGACGCGCTGGTGTTCGAGGAAGGCGTCACCTCGAACAATTTCTCGCGCTATGTCGACCTGAACGGGCGCTTCCACCAGATCGTGATCGACCTCGCCGGCAGCGCCGTGCTGTCGCGGCAGATCGCACGCGCGGTTGCCCTGCCCTTCGCGTCGGCTTCGGCTTTCGTCACCGTGCAGGCCAATCTGCCCGAGGCGCGCGTGCTGTTCACGGTGGCGCAGGATCACCATCGTTGCATCTTGCGCGCGATCGAGGACGGCGAAAGCGAGCGGGCGGAATTCATCACGCGCGAACACGCGCGTCTCGCACGGCGCAATCTGGAACTTGCTCTGCGCAGCCACAAGACGCGTGACCTCGTGCCCGGTTCGTCGCTGATTACGTTCAAGACCAAAGTTGCTGTATAAATCGTGCGTCTGGCTTCAACGAAAACAACGATGGAGGAAAGCAGATGAAGATGAAAACGTCCCTGTTGTGCCTGACGGCGCTGACCGCACTTGGACTTGCGTTGGCGCCGGCCGTTGCACAGGACAAACCTGTCGAAATGCGGTTCTCGCACTGGGTGCCTCCGCAGCATCCGATGCACGCCGCGGCGGTCGCCTGGGCTGACTCGATCAACAAGGCCTCGAATGGAACGATCAAGATCACGATCTATCCCTCGCAGCAACTCGGCAAGGCCTTCGACCATTACAACATGGCGCGCGACGGCATTGTCGACATCTCGCACGTCAATCCAGGCTACGAGCCCGGCCGCTTCCCGATCGTGGCCGGGGTCGAACTGCCCTTCATCTTCAACAATTCCAAGCAGGGCAGCGCGGCGATGGACGAATGGTACCGCCGCTATGCCGACAAGGAGATGAAGGACGCCAAGTTCTGCCTGATGTTCGCGCACGATCCGGGCACCTTCCACTTCACCAAGAAAAAAGTTCAGGTCCCGGCGGACATGAACGGTCTGAAATTCCGTCCGCCGAATGCGACGATTGCGAACTGGATGCGCACGCTTGGCGCTTCCAACGTGCAGGCATCCGCGCCCGAAATCCGCGACGTGCTGGAAAAGGGCGTGGCGGAAGGCGCGGGCTCGCCCTGGGGCTCGGTTGGCCTGTTCGGGATCGACAAGGTGACGCAGTATCACATCGACGCGCCGATCTATGTCTCGGAGCAGGTCTGGGTGCTGAACCCGGCGACCTATGCAAAGCTTTCGCCCGCGCAGAAGAAGGTGATGGACGACCATTGCTCGAGCGAATGGGCGTTGAAGATCGCAACGCCGTGGGCCGACTACGAGTCCGGCGGCAAGGCCAAGATCAAGGCGATGCAGGGGCATGACGTCTATCCGCTCACGCCCGATCAGCTTGCGGCCTGGAGAAAAGCCGCCGAGCCGATCGTTGCAAACTGGGAGGCCGACGTGAAGAAAGCCGGGCACGATCCCAAGGCGCTGCTCGACGACCTGAAAAAGACCGTCGCCAAACACAATTCGGCCTATTGAACAGGCGGTGAGATCTCGAGAAAGGCGCGGCGCATCAGCCGCGCCTCTTTTATGGTGCAACAAGAAACACGACAGGACAGACGATGAAGCGCAGCGAAAGCCGCATTCTGACGACTCACGTGGGCAGCCTGGTCCGATCCAAGGCCGCGATCGAAGCCGTCAGGAACCGCGACCAGAACAAGCTTGAGGCGGAAGTCGCCGACATCGTCGCGCGTCAGGCCAAAGCCGGCATCGACATCGTCAACGACGGCGAATACGGCAAGTCCGGCTGGGCCAATTACATTCTCGAACGCCTCAGCGGTTTTGAACCCCGCCCGAACAAGATGTACGAGGCGGTTTGGCTCGGCCGCGACCGCATTCGCTTCAATGAATTCATGAAGGAGCAATTTCCGCGCGGCGCCGCCGGCTCGCCCGGCCATGCCTGCGTCGGGCCGATCGCCTACACCGGCCAGGACGCCATACGCGGCAACCTTGCTGCGCTGAAAGCCGCAGTGGCCAAGACCAAGACCGAAGACGTGTTCTTTACCGCGGTGGCGCCAGCGAGCGTCGGCTACGATGCCGAGAATGAATATTACAAGTCCGAGGAGGACTATGTCTTCGCGATCGCGAGGGCGCTGCGCGAGGAGTATCTCGAAATCGTCAAAGCCGGCTTCGTGCTGCAGGTCGACGACGCCGTGCTTGCCAACATGTTCGACCATCTCACGCAGCAGAGCCCAAAGACATATTACGACTGGGCGGAACTGCGCGTCGAAGCGCTGAACCAGGCGCTGGACGGGATCCCCGAAGACCGCATCCGCTATCACATCTGCTTCGGGAGCTGGCACGTTCCGCATGTTGCCGACGCCACGCTCGCCGACATTGTCGATCTGATGCTGAAGGTGAAGGCCGGCGCCTATTCGATCGAGGCCGCCAATGTCCGTCACGAGCACGAATGGAAGCTGTGGAAGACGAGGAAGCTGCCGGCCGGCAAGATCCTGATCCCCGGCATCATCACCCATCACACCACCACGGTCGAGCATCCCGAACTCGTCGCCGAGCGGATCGTCAATTTCGCCGGCGCGGTCGGCAAGGAGAACCTGATCGCCGGCACCGATTGCGGCTTCGCGCAGGGCGAGACCACGCAGCGCGTCCATCCGCAGGTGATGTGGGCGAAGTTCGAAAGCCTCGCCGAAGGCGCACGGCTGGCAAGCAAGCAGCTCTGGGGCTGAGACAGGCGGGGCGCAATCCGCGTGCATTGCGCACGCGGATCGGCTTCGTCAACGCTGGGCCTGGCGCCAGCCGCGGCGCACGGCGCGTCGGCGAACCGTCACGCCGCCTTCGCGCTCGCATCGACCGGATGCTGTGTCCGCGCGGCCACCGCGATACGGTTCCAAAGGTTGATCGTGCCGATCGCGATGGTGATCTTCGCGATCTCCTCCTCGCTGAAATGGGTTCGTATCGCCTGGTAGTCGGCGTCGGGTATGCCTGTCTGCGAGATCAGGGTGACGGCGTCCGTCCAGGCAAGCACCGCCCGCTCCTTCTCGGAATAGACGGCGGCCTCGCGCCAGACCGACACCAGATTGATCCATTGTTCGCTCAGGCCGTCCTTGCGCGCCTCCTTCACATGCATGTCGACGCAGAACGCGCAGCCATTCAGGACCGAAGCGCGCAGCTTGATCAGGTGGATCAGGCGATGCGGCAGGCCGCTCTCTTTTGAGACGTGATTTTCGAGGGCGATGACGGCCTTGTATGCGTCAGGCGCCACCGCATAAGCATTGTACCGGGTCTTCATCACACACTCCTCCAGTTCGCCATCGACGGCCGGGTTCGTCCGAATCAAGAAGCACGCAGATGCGCATTCGCACGCTTACCCCTGGCCCTTGATGAAGGCCAGCAGGTCGGCGTTGATGACGTCGGCGTGCGTCGTCGGCATGCCATGCGGAAAGCCCTTGTAGGTTTTCAGGATTCCATTCTTCAGGAGCTTTGACGACAGCGGCGCGGAAGCCGCATAGGGTACGATCTGGTCATCGTCGCCATGCATCACCAGGACCGGCACGGTGATCCTCTTCAGGTCTTCGGTGAAGTCGGTCTGCGAGAACGCGACGATGCCATCGTAATGCGCCTTGGCCCCACCCATCATGCTCTGCCGCCACCAGTTCCAGATCACCGCCTCCGACGTCTTCGCGCCCGGCCGGTTGAATCCGTAAAAGGGCCCAGCTGGGAGGTCGTAGTAAAATTGCGCGCGGTTCGCCGCGAGCTGCTTCTGCAGATCGTCGAACACCTCCTTCGGCAAGCCGCCCGGATTACTCGCCGTCTTGACCATGATCGGCGGCACTGCAGAGAGAATTGCGGCCTTTGCAACGCGGTTTTCTCCGTGGCGGGCGATATAATGCACGACCTCGCCGCCGCCGGTGGAATGACCGATATGCACGGCGTCCTTCAGGTCGAGATGCGTCGTGAGCGCCGCAAGGTCATCGGCATAATGGTCCATGTCATGACCATCGCTGACCTGCGACGAGCGGCCATGTCCACGCCGGTCATGCGCGATCACGCGGAAGCCGTTTTTCACGAAGAACAACATCTGGGCGTCCCAGTCGTCCGCGGACAGTGGCCAGCCATGGCTGAACACAATCGGCTGGCCCTTCCCCCAGTCCTTGTAGAAAATCTCGACGCCGTCTTTGGTGGTGATGGTGGGCATGGTGCTACCTCTTCGCTCGGGAGACGGTACGCGTGACATAAAGCGAAGAGGTCTGCCGGCCAATCAGACGAAAGGTCCGCGCGGGGTCACTCCGGCGTGATCGGCCTCGCAGGGTTAAGCGGTTCGTACCGCCGTGACGATGGCGGCGAGCGTTCCGACGAGAAGCGCCAGGATCGGCCCCAAGATGAAGATAGCGCCCATGGCGCCGCCACCGTCGCGATCGAGCAGGCCGAAATAATTTGTCGCAACGATGTACCAGACAATCGGAAGCGCCTCGCCGACGACAAGACCGGCGAGGAAAGCGAGCAGGATTTTCAGGAAGCGGGGCATGGAGATGCCGGCAGCGCTGAATCGATAAAAGCCATCAGAGCTATTTTATAATGTGTCAACATCGATTACGCGCACCTTCAGCAACCAACTTCCGAGTTCTTGAAATCAAACGGGTCGCGCTTCGCTGATAAATGCTTCTAATGATTTTGCAGTTACCGATCAACAAACGCGCCTAAGGTTCGGGTCCGCATTTCATACTTTTGCCATGTGGCGCACCGAGAAGCCGTCGAGATGCTGATCTGGCTGAATGGCCCTTTCGGGGCGGGAAAGACCACACTGGCCGAGGCGCTACGTGCGCTGCAGCCCGACATTCTGCTCTTCGATCCCGAGGAGATCGGCTTTCTGGTCAGAACGCTCGTCACTCTCCC
>JBIQKQ010000012.1:0-19568 GCA_044506365.1 Hyphomicrobiales bacterium | reverse complement strand
CCAGGATCTACCGCTATGGCGCACGATGACAGTCGCCGCGCTCAGAGCGGTGCGCAAGCACTATACACAGGACATCGTCGTTCCGATGACGCTGGTCCGGCCGCAATACCTCGACGAGATATTGGGTGCTCTTGCGCGCGACGGAGAGACAGTCCTGCATGTTTTTCTATCGTCTGACGAAGCGGTTCTTCGCGCACGAATCACCGCTCAGATCATGAGCGACGACCCGGCTCGCGACGAAGAAATCCGGCAGTGGCGCCTCGCCCAGGTCGATCGGTGCCTCGTCGCAAAGGCATTGATGCCGAAGCATACGCACTTCATGGATAGCGGCGTTACGCCGCCCAGGATTCTCGCCGGGCGGATCATGGATCGGGCGAGAGAGATGAGAGCCGCGCGATCGGCTTAGACCGCTACACTCACTGCCGGGCCGCCATTTCTCAACTAGAACAACTTATTCAGTAAGCTGGGCGCGCTCGATTTGAGACGTTCCAGCATATTGTTGACATAAAACATATCCGGCGCAGCATTAACGGGAAGAACAACAACAGTATAATCGGGTTGCTCCTTATTCAATGCGAACGTCACCAGACCCACACCGTGAATACTGCACAGCGACTTAAGTCGACTCATGTCGTCGCTGCTCGTTGAATTTGGAATGACGATATAGCTGCGATGTGAGAACAGCCGATAAGCCACTGCTTGCCCAAAGGCGACGACCGGCTGATGTGGAATTGCCTTTATCTCAGCCGCCACGATCTGGGGTTCGAATTTGAAAATGTCCTGTGCACGGGGTTTTAGAACACCGATGACATCCGGCGTACCCCATTTTCCGCCAAGAGTGCTGCCGCCCAGAGAGGCGGCAACAGTCGCTTCATCATTCTCTTGGAGCCATTCGGCAAAGCTACCGTAGAAATCCTGCTCTGTCAGGGAACCGTGCCCGGGAGTTTCGGCCTTAACATGAGCCGTCTCAATCTCCGTGTTGCTTGCGATCGCATCATCTGCCTCAACATATTTTGCAAGCTGGTAGGTACCACGCGCAACCTTCACGATTTCAGATGTACGCGTCGTTAGCAAACTATGGATGCCTCCATGAATGCTGTTGTGCGGCGTTTCCGGCGCACCTGCCTCCACTGCCCGGAGTAAGTCTGACCAACGAATACCCTGCGGATTGGTTTCCAGAACTTGCATCGCCCGTTCTTGGATTTGCTGACGATTGAGCTTCACCCCCAGACCTCGCTTTTGAATCTGCTCAATTCAGAACACATTCACTCCCACTCAATCGTTCCCGGCGGCTTCGAGGTCACGTCATAGACCACACGATTGACGCCCTTCACCTCATTGATGATGCGGGTCGCGACGTGGCCCAGAAATTTCATGTCAAAGGAATAGAAATCCGCCGTCATGCCGTCGGTCGAGGTGACCGCGCGCAGGCCAACCACGTAATCGTAAGTGCGGTAGTCGCCCATCACGCCGACGGTCTTGACCGGCAGGATCACCGCGAAGGCCTGCCAGATGTCGTCGTAGAGTCCGTGGCGGCGGATTTCCTCGATGTAGATGTCGTCGGCGTAGCGCAGGATATCGAGCTTCTCGCGCGTGATCGCGCCCGGGCAGCGGATCGCCAGCCCCGGTCCGGGGAATGGATGGCGGCCGACGAAAACGTCCGGCAAGCCCAGCTCGCGGCCGAGCGCGCGCACCTCGTCCTTGAACAGCTCGCGCAGCGGCTCGACGAGCTGCATGTTCATGCGCTCGGGCAGCCCGCCGACATTGTGGTGCGACTTGATGGTGACCGACGGCCCGCCGGTGAACGACACGCTCTCGATCACGTCCGGATAGAGCGTGCCCTGCGCGAGGAAATCCGCACCGCCGAGCTTCTTCGCCTCGGCTTCGAACACATCGATGAACAGCTTGCCGATGATCTTGCGCTTCTGCTCGGGGTCTTCGACGCCTTCGAGCTCCTTCAGGAACATGTCCTCGGCTTCGACATGGATCAGCGGGATGTTGTAGGCGCCGCGGAACAACGCGACCACCTTTTCCGCCTCGCCGAGGCGCAGCAACCCGTGATCGACGAAGACGCACGTGAGCTGATCGCCGATCGCCTCATGGATCAACACCGCGGCGACCGCGGAATCGACACCGCCCGAGAGACCGCAAATCACCTTGCCGTTGCCGACCTGCTTGCGGATCTTCTCGATCGCCTCCTCCTTGAAGGCGCGCATGGTCCAGTCGCCGGTAAAGCCCGCGATCTTGCGCACGAAGTTGCGGATGAGCGCAGCGCCATGCGGCGTATGCACCACTTCGAGATGGAATTGCGCGCCGTAGAATTTCCGCTTGTCGTCGGCAATGACGGCGATCGGCGCATTCGGCGAGGTCGCGACGGTGCGGAAGCCCGGCGGCGGAACGGTGACACGATCGCCATGACTCATCCAGACCGGATAGCTCTGGCCCTTCTCCCACACGCCCTCGAATAAGGGGCATTCGTCGGTCACGGTCACTTCCGCGCGGCCGAATTCGCGATGATGACCGCCCTCGACCTTGCCGCCGAGCTGCTGCGCCATCGCCTGCTCGCCGTAGCAGATGCCGAGCACCGGCACACCGGCCTCGTAGATCGAAGGGGGTGCGAGCGGGGCGCCTTCCTCATGCACCGAAGCCGGACCGCCGGAGAGAATTACGGCTTTTGGCTTCATCGTGCGGAAGGCGTCTTCCGCCTTGTTGAACGGGACGATCTCGGAATAGACGCCCTCCTCGCGCACCCGCCTTGCGATCAGCTGGGTGACCTGCGAGCCAAAATCGATGATCAGGAGCTTGTCGTGCTGTGATGTCTGCGCCATGGCGGGTTCTAGAAGGGATTCGTCTGAACTCAAAGTCTCGCTGAACTCAACGTCTCGCGCACCGTCGCGTCCGTTCCCGGTATTCAGGTCGTCGCCTGCGACGATCAACGAAGACATGGCCGGGACAGACCCGCCATAGCACCAACTCATCCATCCCGCCGCAAAATGCTCACGAAAAATCCGTCGGTACCGGTCCGTCGCGGCGTCATGAGGAGACCGGTCTCGGAGAGGAGCGCGGCCCGGCAAAAGAGATAGCCGCGCTCGCCGAGCGCCCCGGCGACCTGATCCGGCTTTTCCACGGAAAAGCCCGGGTGGCGCTCGAGAAATCCGCGGATCTGCGCCCCATTTTCCTCCTCCAGGACCGAACAGGTGACATAGGCGATGCGTCCGCCAGCCTTCAGCAGCGGGACCGCGCGATCGAGCGCCGCTGCCTGATCTTTCCGGCGCTGCTCCAGCGCGCCGGGGCGGAGCCGCCATTTGGCGTCCGGGTTGCGGCGCCAGGAACCCGTCCCGGTGCACGGCGCATCGATCAGGACAAGGTCGGCTTTGCCGTTGATATCGTTCAGAATTTCATCGCCGCGGCGCGGCGTGCGCACCTGCGCATTGCGCACGCCCGCGCGCTCGAGGCGCGCATGGATCGGCGCAAGCCGGCGCTTGTCGGTATCGGTCGCATAAATCTGACCGCGGTTTTCCATCATGGCGGCCAGCGCCAGCGTCTTGCCCCCGGCCCCCGCGCACAGGTCCACGACCTGTTCGCCGGGCCGCGCCCCGGACAAAAGCGCAGCAAGCTGAGAGCCTTCGTCCTGGATTTCGACATGCCCCTTGATGAAGGCCGGATCGGCCTGGATCGCCGGGCTTTTCGCATCCGCAGGAACCGCAATGCGCAGACCCCACGGCGACCAACCGGTTTGTTCGGGATTGTACTCGGCGAGTTCTGCAGACGCTCTGGTTTGGTCTGCCTTTATCAGGTTGACCCGCAGATCGAGCGGGGCGCGCGAGGCGAGCGCCGCGCCCTCCTCCGCCCGCGCCTCCCCGAATGTGGCGGCGAAGCTCGCATCCAGCCAGTCCGGATAATCGCCGGCGACATGAGCCGGCGCGCCTTCGAGCGATCCCGCGGCCAGCCCGCCGCGCTCGTGCTCACTGAGCGGCGCCGGCGCAAAGCGCGATCCGTCGAACAGCGCCGCGATCGCAGCGGCATCGAGACCGCGTTCCAGCCGCAGCATGCCGAGCATCGTCGCGCGCGGCGTCGCCTCCCCCATGACATAGGCCGCCGACGCCCGGCGGCGCAGCGTGTCATAGACGAGACCCGCAATCGCCGCGCGATCGCCCGAGCCGGCGAAGCGATGCATCTGCCCCCACTCCTTCAGCGCCTCGGCGGCGGGCCGGCGTTTCGTTTCGATATCGGCCAGCACCTCGATGGCGCCGGCAATGCGTGCGGACGGTGTCATCAGACCCACGGCAGCGTGAGGATGCGCACGATATAGACGATCCACATGATCGCCAGCACGACCACACCGATGCCGAAGAACGCGCCTCGGATCGGCACATGGTTGGTCGTCACGAAAACACCCGCCTGCAGGTAGCGCATCACCACGAAAATCCAGGCCATGATGACAAACAAGAGGTCGGCCTGTTTGGTGATCAGCGCGAGAATGGTCAGCACATAGAACAGCACCGGGATCTCGAACTGATTGAGATAAGCATTGTGAGCGATGATCGCGTCCTTCGGCCAGTTCGGCTCGCGCATCGCAATGTCCTGCCAGCGCGTGCCTTCGGCGAAGGCGATCCGGCGCCGGACGGCCAGATGCACGCCGAGGGCGATGGTCAGCAACACCTGCAGGAACAATGGCAACAGAATCATCTGAACCGACATCTATTGGCTCCGTTCTGCGACACGTACCAGTCGCTTGCCGAAATTCTCGCCGCGGAGAAGGCCAATCAACGCGCGCGGCGCATTCTCGAATCCGTCGACGATGTCCTCGCGATATTTCACCCGGCCATCCTTCACCCATTGCGCCATGTCGCGCAGGAAGTCGCCATGCAGCGCGCCGAAATCGGTCACGAGAAGACCGCGCACGGTCAGGCGCTTGGTCAGGATCATCCGCCAGACCGCCGGCAGCTTGTCCGGTCCCGGTGGCGGCGCGGTGTCGTTATAATGCGCGATGGTGCCGCAGACCGGAATACGGGCGAACGTATTCAGAAGCGGCAAGACGGCGTCGAGCACATGACCTGCGACATTCTCGAAATAGATGTCGATACCGTCCGGACAGGCGGCGGCGAGCCGTCCCGGCAGATCGGGCGCGCGATGATCCAGGCAATCGTCGAAGCCGAGCACGTCCTTCACATAGCGGCATTTGTCCGGTCCGCCGGCAATGCCGACCGCGCGCAGTCCCCTGATCTTCGCGATCTGCCCGACCACCGCGCCGACCGCGCCCGACGCGGCCGCGACCACGAGCGTCTCACCCGCCTTCGGCTGGCCGACTTCGAGAAGGCCGGCATAGGCCGTCATGCCCGGCATGCCGAGTACGCCAAGCGCCGTCGAAACCGGCGCGAGCGAGGGATCGATCTTGCGCAAGGATGCGCCGTCCGTGACCGCGTGGGTTTGCCAGCCGGTACGGCCGAGCACGATATCGCCCGCGGCAAAGGCGGGATTGTTTGACGCCACCACTTCGCTGACCGTGCCGCCTTCCATGACGCCGCCGACCGGAACCGGCGCGGCATAGGACTTTGCATCGCTCATGCGCCCCCGCATGTAAGGGTCGAGCGACAGATAGAGCGTTCGCAGCAGCACCTCGCCCGGTTCGGGCGCGGGAACGGCGAATTCCTCCAGCCGGAGGTCTGTTTCCTTCGGCTCCCCCACCGGACGGGATGCAAGAACGAAACGACGTGCGCTGCTTTCGGACATCAGGACAAAACTCCGGCCGCCGGCCTCTAACGGGAAGACATCCGGCCCCCACCGTGAGACCGCGCGCGCCTTGGGCCGGACGCGTGCTGATAGCCGAAACCGGACGCCGCCGATAGACACCCTGCCCGCCCGCCGATACCCTTTATGAATCGCGCACAGTCACGCGGGGGCCTCATGTCCTATCAGCAGCCGATCGAACCGCCCGTGCCGCCGGCTGAATCATCGGAAGAGCGCAACTGGGCGATTGCCGTCTGGCTGCTCTATCTCGGCGGCCATATCACCGTCATCACGGTGATTGCAGGTCTGATCATCGCCTACATGAAGCGGCCCCAATTCGTCGGCACCCCATACGAGTCGCACATGACTTCGGCGATCCGCACCTTCTGGATTGCGCTGATCGGCGGCATCGTCAGCGGTCTGCTCATGTTTGTGCTGGTCGGGATACCGATGCTGATCGCGCTCGTGATCTGGACGATCTTCCGCTGCGTGCGCGGCCTCGTGCGAGCGATCAACGGCCAGCCGATCGAAAATCCCACGGGGTGGTTGTAACTGCGCTATCACCGGATGCGGTGTCATCCCTCCCCTTCAGGGGAGGGATAAGAAAGGGCCGCGGAATAACGGTAGGATTACCCGCTCCGGAATGACGGTAGGATTACCCCGCTGCGGAATGACGACCGCTACACCCGGCCGGGATAGTTCGGGCTTTCGCGCGTGATGGTCACATCGTGCACATGGCTTTCGCGCAGGCCCGCGCTGGTGATCTTCACGAAGGTCGCCTTGTTGTGGAAGTCCTCGATGGTGGCTGCGCCGACATAGCCCATCGCGGCGCGAAGCCCGCCGGCGAGTTGGTGCAACACCGTCGCGGTCGCGCCCTTGTAGGGCACCTGCCCTTCCACGCCTTCGGGCACGAGCTTGAGCGTGTCCTTGATGTCCTGCTGGAAATAGCGGTCGGCCGAGCCGCGCGCCATCGCGCCGACCGAACCCATGCCGCGATAGGTCTTGTAGGAGCGGCCCTGATAGAGAAACACATCGCCCGGCGTCTCGTCGGTGCCGGCGAGCAGCGAGCCGACCATGGCGCAATCGGCGCCGGCCGCGATCGCCTTCGCCAGATCGCCGGAATATTTGATGCCGCCATCGGCGATCACTGGCGTGCCGGTCTTCTGCGCGGCCTCGACCGCATCCATGATGGCGGTGAGTTGCGGCACGCCGACGCCGGCAACGATGCGCGTCGTGCAGATCGAGCCCGGCCCGATGCCGACCTTGATCGAGTCGGCGCCGGCATCGATCAGCGCCTTGGCGCCGTCCGCGGTCGCGACATTGCCGGCGACCACCCGCACCTTGTTGGACTGCCGCTTGATGCGGCTCACAGCTTCGAGCACATGCCGCGAATGGCCGTGCGCGGTATCCACCACGACGAGATCGACGCCGGCCGCGATCAGTTGCTCGGTGCGGTCGAACCCCTTGTCGCCGACGGTGGTGGCGGCGGCGACGCGCAGCCGTCCCTGCTCGTCCTTGCAGGCATTCGGATTGGCGACCGCCTTTTCGATGTCCTTCACCGTGATCAGGCCGACGCAGCGATAATCGGAATCGACGACCAGCAGCTTTTCGATCCGGTATTGATGCAGGAGCCGCTTGGCTTCGTCCTGGTCGACGCCCTCGCGCACGGTGACAAGGCGCTCGTGCGTCATCAGTTCCGACACCTTCTGCGAGGGATCGGTCGCGAAACGCACGTCGCGGTTCGTCAATATGCCGACCAGCTTGCCGGCTTTCCCATTGGTCGCGCCCTCGACCACCGGAATGCCGGAAATCTCGTTCTCCTTCATCATCGTGAAGGCGTCGGCGAGTGTGGCGTCCGGTGCAATGGTCAGCGGATTGACGACCATGCCGGATTCGAACTTCTTGACCTGACGCACCTGCGCCGCCTGCTCGTCCGGCTCCATGTTGCGATGGATCACGCCGATGCCGCCGGCCTGCGCCATGGCGATCGCCATCCGTGTCTCGGTGACGGTATCCATGGCGGAGGCCACGATCGGGATGTTCAGGGCGATGTCACGGGTGATGCGGGAGCGGATATCGACCTCGGAGGGCAGCAGGTCAGACGGGCCCGGCTGCAGCAAAACGTCGTCGAAGGTCAGCGCCTCGCGCGGGGCGCCGTTCATGCGGTGCGGTGTGGGGTGTGCCATTGCCCTACCTAGCGACGGATTCGGGCTCTCGCAAGGCGGCCCGGTTTTCTGGGATCACTGGTTTGGCGCCGGTTGATAGCATGGCCGCGCTCGATCGTCACGATGCATTGGCCGCCATCCCGCGCAATATTTCCCGGCCGCGACATGAGGCGATCGTGTCATGGTTGGCGCTGCACGCGCTTTGCGCGCTCTGCACGCTTCTCACTCTTGAGGGCGGCATTGACATGATGCCGACCAACGTGCCGGACGCCACCGAAGCGCAGCGCAACCTGCTGCGCAGCGAAGCCTTTCCCGCCGACGAGATTTCGGAGCGGCTGCGCGAGAGCGGCTAGCTTCGCCAGTTGGCAGGCGGGCCGTGCCGCTCGATCGCCTCGACCAGCTCGCGATGCTTGCGATCCTCGCGACGCATGTAGATCGCGATGATGGCGTGCGCGGGCGCGACCAGCCACAGATACGGCGACAGCGTGAGAAGGCCGAT
The DNA here is from genome assembly GCA_044506365.1 of Hyphomicrobiales bacterium. Lineage (GTDB taxonomy): Bacteria > Pseudomonadota > Alphaproteobacteria > Rhizobiales > Xanthobacteraceae > Pseudorhodoplanes. The sequence goes on along the minus strand of JBIQKQ010000012.1, from coordinate 11,174 downwards.
CACCAGGAACACCACGAACAGCAGCGCGTTGAAGATCGCAGCGAAAATCTGTCCGTTCAGCAAAAGCGCAAGCGGCGGCAGAAAGAACGCCAGAACGTAGATCATTCCAGGGCACCTCCCGGCCGGAGCGCGGCCATTCACAGCCATTCCATGTAGGAAGGGCAGACCCCGGCGCAAGACGTCGCGCCCGCATGGGACCAGATGCTACAACGCGCCTCCCTTGGCCCAGCCGGACCTTCCATGCAGCATCATCCGCGTCTCGTGCCGCTGATCGTCGCGTGCGCGCTGTTTATGGAGAATCTCGACTCCACGGTGATCTCGACGTCGTTGCCGGCGATCGCCGCAGATATCGGCGCCAACCCGCTGGCGCTCAAAGTCGCCGTCACCTCGTACCTCCTGTCGCTCGCGGTGTTCATTCCGGCGAGCGGCTGGACCGCGGACCGCTTCGGCGCGCGCCGCGTGTTCGCCGCGGCAATCTTCGTGTTCATGCTGGGCTCGGTCGGCTGCGCGCTGGCGAGTTCGCTGGAAGGCTTCGTCGCCGCGCGCATCGTGCAGGGCATGGGCGGAGCGATGATGACGCCGGTCGGCCGGCTGGTCCTCGTGCGCACCATCGAGAAGCGCGAACTGGTCAGCGCGATGGCCTGGGTGACGATCCCGGCGCTGATCGGCCCGGTGGTCGGGCCGCCGGTCGGCGGCTTCATCACCACCTATGCCTCGTGGCACTGGATCTTCCTGATCAACATCCCGATCGGAATCGTCGGCATCGTCCTTGTGCTGATTTACATCGATCCGGTGCCGGCCGAGCATCAGGAACCGTTCGACGGCACCGGCATGCTGCTCGCCGGTCTCGGCGTCGCGGGCCTGGCCTTCGGCCTGTCGGTCTCGGGCCTCGACATGCTGCCGTGGCAGATCGTGGTCGCGCTGATCGCCGGCGGCGGCGTCGCAACCATCGCCTATCTGATCCATGCGAAGACGCGGCCCGCGCCGATCCTCGACTTTTCGCTGATGCGCTTTCCGACCTTCAAGGCCAGTCTGGTCGGCGGCTTCATGTTCCGGCTTGGCATCGGCGCCATTCCGTTTCTGCTGCCGCTGATGCTGCAGACCGGTTTCGGCATGACGCCATTCCAGTCCGGGCTTGTGACCTTTGCCGGCGCGATCGGCGCGATCGGCATGAAGACGGTAGCGGCGCGCACCATCAACCGCTTCGGCTTCCGACGTGTGCTGATCGCCAACGCGGTCATCAGCGGGGTCTTTATCGCAGCGATCGCGGTGTTCCGGCCGGGCATGCCGGTCTTTGTCCTGATCGCGATCCTCCTGGTCGGCGGATTTTTCCGTGCGCTGGAATTCACCGCGGTCAACACCATCGCTTATGCCGAAATCGACGAGCGGCGCATGAGCCGGGCGACCGCACTCGCCTCGGTCGGCCAGCAACTGGCGATTTCGGCCGGCGTGGCGATCGGCGCGCTGATGGTGGATCTGTCGCTCGGCTGGCGCGGCGCGTCGGAATTCACTGCGGCGGATTTCACGCCGGCCTTCCTGATCGTAGCGGCGATCTCGGCCTCTTCGGCGTTCGTTTTCTGGCGACTGCCCGTCGATGCGGGCGCGGAAATGTCAGGACGTGTTGCGGTCAAGAGGAGGCCGAAGGCCGCATCCGAAGCCAAGGCAGAGCCGATCGCCGCGGCCGAAACCTCCGACGGGCGCTTCAGCTAGCGCGATCGCATGAAAAAAGCCCCGCTCGTCCCCGCCGGATGGCGGGGACCCGGAGCATCGTCAGTTCTGGAGGCTACATGCTCCGCATTTCCGCTTGCGCGGAAATGAGCGAACGGGGAAAGCGGTCAGACCGCTTCCTTCAGTTCCTTGGCAGGACGGAAAGCGACCTTCTTTGACGCCTTGATCTTGATCGCCTCGCCGGTCGCAGGATTGCGGCCCATGCGCGCGGCGCGCTTGCGCACCTGGAGGATGCCGAGGCCCGTGAGGCGGATGCGCTCGCCCTTCTTCAGATGCTTGGTGATCAGCGCGACGAGGTCGTTCAGCATCGCCTCGCCCTGCTTCTTGGTGATCTGATGCTCCTCGGCGATCGTCGCAGCCAGATGCTTCAGCGTGATCCTGTTCTGCCCGGCGGCCTTGGGCGCCGCCGACTTCTTTGCCGCCGACTTCGCTGCCGCAGCCTTCGCCTTGGGTTTTGATTTTGGCTTCGATTTTGCCGCCATGGAAATTGCCCTCTCAGGATGCGCGGTTTGCGCAAAGGCTGGCATTAAGAGATTCGCGGCTCCTTGCGAAGGAAAAGCGCGATACAAGATGCGAAAAATGTCGATAAATAGGGCCTGCCGGACCCTGACCGGCCAAAAGGCCCTGTCGGGCGGGCATTTTCGGCTTGCCGCTTCCAGAAAAGGCACGGAGGGCGAGGTTTTTCGACGCCAAATCAATACATTGGGACGGCCGGGACCAGGAGGCCGCATGACCAGGATCGCGTTGCTGTTTCTTCTCCTGTCCGCCGGGGCAGCGCTTGCGCAGGCTGATTGCCCGGTCTGCGGACAGGCCGGGAAGCTGCGCGACACGCTGCGCAAGGTCGAGATCAACAATGCCGCGCAGAAGCCGCAGGGCAACGCGTTGAGCAACGAGAGCCTGGCGCTGGTCACGGCGTTTCGCGACAGGCCGCCGCCCTACAGGCAGGGCCGCAAGGCCTTCGAGGCCCTGGTCGCGCTCGGTCTCTATGCCGCGCCGTTCGGTTCGGGCGACTTCGAGACGGCGCTCGCTGCGGTCGCCGCAAAGGACCCCGATTACCGCAAGCGCTATCAGGCGATCGTTCGCAAGGGCGTGCGCGGCCGCGACCGCGGCGCGTCCTGCCGGATGCGCTACCTGCAGACCAACGTGTCGGTTGCGGAATGCAAGCTGCAGGAGGCTGCCAAGGGCGCCAGCGCGGAGACCGCCGGCAGGCTGTGCGATACGAGCTACGATCTCGGTGCGTGTCTGGCGAAACAGAGATAATCCGCCTGTTGCGCCGGAGCGCTGCCGGGCAAGCGACCCCGGAACGAGCGCCGAACAATCAACCGCCGCCGCGAAACCCGGTCGCCAGCACGTAGAGCTCCGCCGAATCCTGGCGGCTCGCCGCCGGCTTCACATGCTTCACGCTCGCGAAATCGCGCTTGAGCATGGCCAGCAGATCGCCCTCGGTGCCGCCCTGCAGCACCTTGGCGAGAAAGGTGCCGCCGGGCTTGAGCACGTCCGCGGCAAAAGCGGCCGCGGCGTCGACCAGTGCGACGATCTTCAGGTGGTCGGTCTTGCGATGCCCGGTTGCATTCGCGGCCATGTCGGACAGGACCACATCGGCCGGTCCGCCAAGCCGCTCCTTCAGGATGTCGGGCGCCGCCGGGTCGAGGAAATCGAGCTTCATGAAATCGACGCCCGGCACCGGGTCCATGTCGAGGATATCGATCGCGACGACCTTTCCCTTACCGTCGACCGCGCGCACGCGCTGCGCGGCGAGCTGGCTCCAGCCGCCGGGCGCCGCGCCGAGATCGACGACGCGCGCGCCGGGTTTGAGAAACTTCGCCTTGTCGTCGATCTCGGAGAGCTTGTAGACCGCGCGCGCGCGGTAGCCTTCTCGCCTGGCGCGCGCAACGTAAGGATCGTTGAGCTGGCGTTCGAGCCAGAGCTTGGAGGACAGCGAGCGGCCCTTGCCGGTCTTAACGCGGGTCTTCAGCTCGCGGCTGCCGCTGCCTTTTGAAGCCTTCACGAAACGCCCGCCTCGCGCCAGACGCCGTCGGCGCGCATCATCTGCACCAGCATGCCTTCACGCAGGCCGCGGTCGGCGACCCGCAGCCGTCCGCTCGGAAAGGCGCGGCGGATCGCTTCCAGGATGGCGCAGCCGGCCAGCACGAGGTCGGCGCGTTCGGCGCCGATACAGGCATTGCAGACGCGGTCGTCGTAGGACATCGCAAGCAGGCGCTCCATCACGTCGGTCACCTCGTCATCCATCATCCAGCAGCCGTCGACCCTGCGCCGGTCATAGCGCTTAAGCCCGAGATGCACGCCGGCAATCGTGGTGACGGTTCCCGACGTCCCGAGAAGATGCCCGTTGACCGGATGCTGGCGCTGTTCTCTGGCAAACGGCGCGATATGCCCCGCGGCTTCGGCCACCATCGCCTCGAATATCTCGCGCGTCACGGCGATGCCGCCATGCCGTTCGGCAAGTGTCACGACGCCGACCGGCAGCGACGTCCAGCCCTGCATGGCGGGTTCCGGCGGGCCGCGCCGGCCGGTTTTCGGCCGGCCAAGGCTTGCGATCTCGGACGAGCCGCCGCCGATATCGAACAGGATCGCACCATCGGCATCCGGATCGACCAGTGGCGTGCAGCCAATCGCCGCCAGCATCGCCTCGGTCTCGCGATCGACGATTTCAAGCGCAATGCCGACTTCGTCGCGGACCCGGTCGAGGAATTCCGCTCCATTCTCCGCCAGCCGGCAGGCTTCGGTCGCGATCAGGCGCGCGCGGGTGACGCCGCGATTGCGCATCTTGTCCCGGCAGATGCGCAGCACCTCGATGGCGCGGCCGATCGCCGGTTCGCCGAGCCGTCCGGACGCGGTGATTCCCTCGCCCAGCCGGATGATACGGGAAAACGCATCGATGACGCGGAAGCCTTCATACGTCGCCCGCGCCACCAACAGGCGGCAATTGTTGGTGCCGAGATCGAGCGCGGCATAGGTCGGACCGCAAAGATCGGTTCCCAACGGCGAAACGTCGGCGCGGCTTTCGCGGCGCGCGCGATCGTAAGGTGCAGACTCGCTCCGCACCCCGCCCTTGGGCGCGGGATATCTGGGCGAGCCTCGACCCCTCTGCAAGCCGGACCGCGGGTCCCCTGTTCCTGCCTCCGCCTGCGGCGGAGAATTGGCGGGGGAGCGGTCACGTGCGGGATCGAGGCCGGTCGCCCGCACCTCGTCGCTCATCAAAACTCGTCCTGCCGCGCGCCCTCGACCGGACATTGCGGCGTTGTCCAAAGATCGGAGAAAGTCTAGCGCGGTTTGCCGCCGGGAGGAAACGGGTCTGACGGCCGGCTCGCCAACCGATGGAGTGCGGTCGTCGCCCTGCACGATCCGGGACGCCGGCATGCCGCTCCCCGTCCTTGCCCGGCCCGACTCACACCGCTATGTCGGACTGGACCCGCGCAACCCGGCAAGGCCTGCATGAATATCCGCGAAGATGTCTCGAACACCGACGACTGGGCGGTGGCGAAGTTCGGCGTTGGACAACCGGTGCTGCGGACCGAAGACCCGACGCTGGTGCAGGGCAAGGGCCGCTATACCGACGATATTACCCTTCCCGGCCAGGTCTATGCGGCGTTGGTGCGTTCGCCGCATGCGCACGGCGTTATCAATGGCATCGATACTGCGAAAGCCGCCGCAATGCCGGGCGTGCTCGGTGTCTATACCGCGCGCGATCTTGCCGGCTACGGCGCGTTCAAATGCATGGTGCCGTTCAAGAACCGCGACGGCTCGGAGATGAAAAGGCCGCAGCGCTTCACCCTCGCCTCGGACAAGGTGCGCTATGTCGGCGACCCGGTCGCGTTCGTGGTGGCGGAATCGGCGATGCAGGCACGCGACGCCGCCGAGGCCGTGGCGCTCGACATCGAACCGCTGCCGGCGGTGACGCTGGCAAGCGAGGCCGCAAAGCCCGGCGCGCCGCGCATTCATGAGGAAGCGCCGGACAATGTCTCGCTCGACTACCATTACGGCGACGCCGCAAAGGTGGCCGAAGCATTCGCACAGGCTGCGCATGTGACGACATTGTCGCTGCGCAACACGCGGCTGGTGGTGGCGGCGATGGAGCCGCGCGCCGCAGTCGGCGAATACGATCCGAAGGCCGGACGCTTCACCCTTCATGCGCAGAGCCAGGGCGTGTTTGGCATGAGAGGCCAGCTGGCCGACATCCTGGGCGTGAAGCCGCAGCAGGTGCGGGTGCTGACCGGCAATGTCGGCGGCTCGTTCGGGATGAAGGCGCAGGCCTATGCCGAATATGTCTGCATCCTGCACGCTGCCAAGGTGCTCGGACGTCCGGTGAAGTGGACCGACGACCGCTCGGGCGCCTTCGTCTCGGACTCGCATGGACGCGATCACGAGGTGACGGCCGAACTGGCGCTCGACAAGGACGGGCATTTTCTTGCGGTGCGGCTGACCAGTTACGCCAATATGGGCGCGTTCCTCGCAATGGTGGCGCCACTGCCCGGCACCATGAATGCGGTGAAGAACACCCCGAGCGTGTATCGCACGCCGCTTCTTGAAGTCGCGACCAAGTGCATGTTCACCAACACGACGCAGGTCTCGGCCTATCGCGGCGCCGGCCGGCCCGAGGGCAATTACTACATGGAGCGGCTGATCGATGCGGCCGCGGCCGAGATGGGGATCGACCGGCTCGAATTGCGCCGTCGCAATCATATCGCCCCCTCGCAGATCCCGTTCGATGCATCGTCCGGAATGCATTATGACAGCGGCGATTTCCCCGGCCTGTTCGAGGACGCTGTCGCGCTCGCCGATCTCGCCGGCTTCGCCGCCCGCAAGCGCGAGAGCGAAGCACGCGGCAAATTGCGCGGCCTTGGCATCGGCTCGTTCCTGGAGGTGACCGCCCCTCCCGGCAAGGAGATGGGCGGCATCCGCTTCGAGGCGAATGGCGACGTCACCATTGTCACCGGCACGCTGGATTACGGCCAGGGCCACGCTGCGCCCTATGCCCAGGTGCTGTCGCGCGCGCTCGGCATTCCGTTCGAGCGCATCCGGCTCGTTCAGGGTGACAGCGATCAGCTGCTGGCCGGCGGCGGCACCGGCGGTTCGCGCTCAATCACCGCGAGCGGCGCGGCGATCCTGCAGGCGTCAGACAAGGTGATCGAGAACGGCAAGGCGATCGCCTCGCATGTGCTGGAAGCGGCGCCCGCCGACATCGAATTCAGCAATGGACGTTTCGTGATCGCCGGCACCGACCGCGTGATTGGCATCATGGAGCTGGCCGACCGGCTGCGTGCCGGACTGGCCTTGCCGGACGGCGTGCCGCATACACTCGATGCCAGCATCGTCCATGACGGCGTGCCGTCGAGCTTCCCCAATGGCTGCCACGTCGCGGAGGTCGAGATTGATCCCGAAACCGGCGCGGTCGCGGTGGTGAAATATGCGTCGGTCAACGACTTCGGCACCATCATCAATCCGCTGCTGGTCGAGGGGCAGGTGCATGGCGGCGTGATCCAGGGCCTTGGCCAGGCGCTGATGGAAAATGCGGTCTATGACGAGGACGGGCAACTGCTGACGGGCTCGTTCCAGGATTACGCGATGCCGCGCGCGCATCATTTTCCCGACATCGGATTTATCAGCCATCCGGCGCCCGCGACCACCAATCCGCTCGGCACCAAGGGTTGCGGGGAAGCCGGCTGCGCAGGCGCGCTGGCTTGCGTGATGAATGCGATCGTGGACGCGCTCTCGGTATATGGCATCCGCCACATCGACATGCCGGCCTCACCCGCGCGCGTGTGGGCCGCGATCCAGGCGGCGAAGACCGGACGCGCGGCATAGCGAGGCCGCGCTCGTGTCCCGGCGCTGCGCAGCGTGAAACGGTGCGCTGCAGAACCGGGACCCACGCGGCAGTCCGGTTTGGAGGCATGACCCCGGCTCAGCGATGCACCGCTGCGCGCGAGACCATACCTTGACGCTCCCCGGCTCGCGGCGTAAGAGCGATACTGATCCGTGGTGATTTGAGCCGGCCGGCTTGCAGCCACGTTAAACAACTTGCTAAAAGGCCGGGGACGCATGTGCCCGGCCCGGATTTCCGGCCGGGATTTTTTGTGCCTGGAGCATGCCATGTCGTCTTCATCAAATCTGTCGTCGTCTACGCCCTCACAACGCAACGTCCGCCCGGAAACCCGCCTCGTTCATCACGGCATCCTGCGCTCGCAATTTGCAGAGACGTCCGAAGCGCTGTTCCTCACCCAGGGCTATGTCTATGAGAATGCCGCGCAGGCCGAAGCGCGGTTCAAGGGCGAGAGTCCGGGTTTCCAATATTCGCGCTTCGCCAATCCGACGGTGCGCATGTTCGAGACCCGGATGGCGGATTTCGAGGGCGCCGGCGACGGGCGCTCCACGGCGACGGGCATGGCGGCCGTGACGCTTGCGCTGATGGGCCAGGTGAAGGCCGGCGATCACGTCGTCGCCTCGCGCGCCATGTTCGGCTCGTGTCTTTACGTTGTCGAGGAATTGCTGCCGCGCTTCGGCGTCGCCTCGACCCTGGTCGACGGCACCGATCTCAATCAGTGGAAGAACGCGGTGCGGCCCAACACCAAGACCTTCTTCATGGAGACGCCGTCCAATCCGACACTGGAAGTCATCGACATCGCGGCGGTGGCGAAAATCGCACATGACGCCGGCGCGACGCTGACCGTCGATAATGTGTTCTCCACGCCGCTGTGGCAAAGCCCGCTGACGCTGGGCGCCGATTGCGTGGTCTATTCGACCACCAAGCATATCGACGGCCAGGGCCGCTGCCTGGGCGGCATCGTGCTGGGCTCGGCGAAGTTCATCCAGGACAACATCCACAATCTGCACCGCCAGACCGGCCCCTCGATGTCACCGTTCAACGCCTGGGTGATGCTCAAGGGGCTGGAGACGCTGCCGCTGCGGGTCCGCCACCAGACCGAGTCCGCCGGCAAGGTGGCCGATGCGCTCGCGGCGCATCCCAAGGTTTCGCGGCTGATCTATCCCGGCCGCGCCGACCATCCGCAGGCCGAAATCGTCAAGCGGCAGATGAGGGGTGGCTCCAACCTGATCGGGCTCGAGGTCAAGGGCGGCAAGGCCGCGGCCTTCGCGGTGCAGGACGCGCTGCAGATCATTCGCATCTCCAACAATCTCGGCGATGCGAAAAGCCTGATCACGCATCCGGCCACCACCACACATCAGCGCATCACCCCGCAGGCCAGGGCCGATCTCGGCATCACCGACGGCTTCCTGCGGCTGTCGGTCGGGCTCGAACATCCTGATGATCTCATCGAGGACCTCACGATCGCGCTCGACAAGGCGTGATGGAACGGACGCGGGTCCTGGGCGTTCGGCTTGCGGCAGGAGACCATCATGACGCATCCGCCCAGGCCACCCCGCCCGCTTTCCGAAAACCGCGATCGCCTGAAGACTGAGGACGAGATGCAGCGCGAGCGGCTGGGGCCGCGCGGTGTGCCGGGCGAGCCCGATCCGGCGCGCATGACCCCGCAGCAACGAAAGAACATTCCGCTCGATCCGGACGACGGGCACACGGCCTGAAACGCGCCGGATCGCTCGCGGTCCGGACCGGATGCTTCTGCGTTCGTCCTATCGTTTGCCTGGCGCCCGCCTCGCCACGGCGCGCCGCGCCGGATGCGCGCGTCCACCGCCGAGCGGGCTCGCGACAACGGGCGGCAGCCGCTGCGCGACCACGCCGTGGCCTTCCGCCGACATGTGCAGCCGGTCCGGTCCGGTATGCTTCGGCGAATAGCAGGTGCTGCCTGGCACGAAACGCGCCCCGTATTGCGCCGCGAGCTTGCGCCCGACCGCGTCCCATTCCGGAAAGAAGAACCCGCACAGCACCACCGGCACGCGGCGCTCGCGCAATTGCGCCAGGATGCCCTGCATCCTGGCGATGATGACATCGCGGGGCGTGCCGCGGATCAGGTCGTTGTATCCGCCCTGCACGATGACAAGGCGCGTTCCCGCGGGCACGCTCGCATCCAGCCGGCTGAGCATGCCGCCGAAGGTGTCGCCGGAAACACCGGCATTGGCAATCCGCGCATTGTAGCCGCGGCGCTGCAGCATCGCGTTCAGCCGGGACGGGAAGGCACGGTCCTGGCCGACGCCCATCCCGCGGTGTTGCTGTCACCGAGCGCCACGATCAGCGGCTGGGATGACGCGACGTCCCCAAGCAACAGACGAGAACCGCGCAACCGAGGTGCAGAATGATGCGAGCCAAGGCCTGCATGACAAGGACAGCCAGTCACGGAACAGATTACGCGTCTGCACGGACGTGGCCTTACGCGCGGTCCGCGCGAGAGCGCGCAGCAGCGCAACGATGCTAGTGGCATCGCCTTCCGACAACAACCGTCACAGCGGCAGGCGAGAGGGGCTGGGGAACTAGGCTTTCTAACCAACACACTTGTAAGGAGCCCGGAGTGAAAGCGTTTGTGGGCACGTTCGAGTCTCCTGTACCTGACGGAGGTACCTGTTGGCCAAGACAACGACTTAAGCCGACATGGGCAAAAGTGGTACGTGCGCGTTCGGGCACTACTCCACGCGCGCCACAAGTGACTGCCAACCCAAAGGTCTACATTCCCGACTGGGCATCAGCCACAGATTCGCTTCGCCAGACGAGTTGCATCTTTCCTTACGCCAAGCAAAGAAGGCACATGCACGTTCAGCGCCAGCAGCACTGAAGCAAGCGCGTTCATCGATATTTGGAAACTTGAGTATGCAAAGGTGTCAAGTGCCTTCTCAGAATTATTGCTTCATTTGAACGAGAGAAGGAGTCAGTGGCCTACGCCAATGTCTCTGCCGCCAGCTTCAGTGGAAACGTGAACTAACAGCTTCCGACTAAAACGACACGCGAGGGCAATTGCCAACGGGGAGAGACGGCACTTAATGAGGACACTCTCGTTGTTCGAGAGCGCCCTCATTAGCGAGTTGGGGTCCTTTAATGGACCCTATGGGAATGAGAACCCAAGGCAAATACCGCAAGGTTGCGCACTGTCTTCAACGCACCGCGCGCCAGGTGCCACCTTGCCCTTTTTGCAAATCAAGACCGCTCCCACGCATTGACTGGGAAGCGGACAGCTATCTTGGGGGGCAGTTGGAAGGCCGTTGAAGGCGGTGAGTATTCCTGCGTTATGGGGCAAGATGGCCGCGACCAGCGAGCTACCTGCGTAAGCCCTTGGCCCGCCGCCAAGGTTCTTCCCGTCTTCGCTCCAATGTACGCAAGCGCGCTGTGGCGGCGATCCCCCACAGTCTGAGAAGGCTGTTAACACTCCGCGTTTGTACGCGGCCATTGCGGCGACTTTAGAAGAGCCTTCATACACCCTTGGCCCGCCGCCAAGATTCTTGCCATCCTCACTCCAATGAATGCAGGCAGGCTGGCCGCCGCCGCAGTTTGAAAATGCCGTGAGCACGCCGTCCTTATAGGC
>JBIQKQ010000182.1:0-5540 GCA_044506365.1 Hyphomicrobiales bacterium | reverse complement strand
GGCGCGCGCGATCGATGTAACGCCCGAAGGCGGCAGGTCTGCACCGGCCGACTAGCAAACGTGCGCAGGAGCGCGCACGGATGTTTGTCGCTCGACAAAAGAAAGCGGCGGGTCGATGCCCGCCGCTTCCGAACAAAGCTTGTGCGCGTCAGGCTGCCGGCCGCGAACCCCAGGTATCCTGGGTGATCGCATTGTACCAGCCGACGCCATATTCGGCTTCCAGTTTGCGGAAGCTGTCGGGCGCCTCGCGCGGGCTCACGCCGCCACCTTTCGCCTCGACGATCTTGCCGTCCACAACCGAATAAACGCCGGCAACCGAGATGCCGTAATCCGGCGCGATCAGGCTGTAGCAGGTATTGGCCCAGGACGCGGTCGGTGCGGGACGGCCGGCGAGAGTCTCAACGATCGCGGCAGCGGCGACCTTGCCCTGCCCGTTCGCGCAAAAGCCAGACTTCGGCATCGGCGCCGCGATCGTTGCATCACCGACCACATAGACATCCGGAACCTGCGTGGACTCGAAGGTCTGCGGCTTCACCGGCACCCAGCCGCTCTGGTTGGTCACGCCGGCCCGATCCGCAATCGCCCCCGCCTTCTGCGGCGGAATGACATTCAGCACCGCCGCCTTGTGCTTGGTGCCGAATTCGGTCTCGACCTCCAGCGTCTTGGGATCGACCTTGACGACCTTGCCGTCCTTGGCGCGCGACACCCATTCGAGGTTGTCGGCGTAGAATTTCTTCCAGCCGTCCTGAAACAGGCCCTGCTTGGAGAAGTTGTCCTTGGCGTCGAGGATCAGAAGCTTCGACTTCGGCTTCTTGGTCTTGAGATAATGCGCCACCATGCTGGCGCGCTCGTAGGGTCCCGGCGGGCACCGGAACGGATTGTCCGGCGCGGCGATGATGAACAGGCCTCCATCCGGCATGGAGTCAAGCTGCTTCTTGAGGAGCGTCGTCTGCGGACCGGCCTGCCAGGCATGCGGCGCGCGCTGTGCGGCCGCCTCGTCATAACCCTCGATCGCATTCCAGCGAATATCGATGCCGGGCGACAGGACGAGCTTGTCATAGGGGAGCTTGCGCCCGCCGGAGAGCACCACGCTCTTTGCTTTGGTGTCGATATCGTTCGCGCGTTCGTGCACGACCTGCACACCGACGCGGCGCAGATCGTCGAAGTTGTGACCTTCCTGCTCGAAGGTCCGCAGGCCTCCGAAATACAGATTCGTGAACGGGCAGGTATAGAACCGCTTGGCCGGTTCGATCAGCGTGACCGAAAGCTTCGGATTGCCGCGCTTGAGATAGCGCGCCGCGGTCGCCCCGCCGAACCCGCCGCCGACCACCACGACGCGGCCGGCCGATTGCTGGGCAATGGCCGGCATCGAGAGGGTGAGCGTGGCGGCACCCGCTCCGCCGAGCATCGCGAGAGCCTGGCGCCGTGAAATGTTTGACTGAGCCATTGTCACTTGCCCTTCTTCTTGGCCGCATCCGCGGCCGGCGCGGTCGCACTGATCTTGGAGAAATGGGTCGCGAGGGCCGCGAGCTGCTCGTCGGTATAGCCCTTGGCCAGCCGGCTCATGACCGTTGTACCGGGAGGCGGATTGTCCGATTTGAATGCCTTGAGCTGCTCCAGCAGCACCGTCTGCGGGCGGCCGGCGATCGAGGCGATTGGTCCCGGAGAGCGGCCGTCCGGGCCATGGCAGCTGGCGCACGGCCCGGCAAGCACGACGACATCGGCCGGTGATTGCGCGGCCGCGGTCTCAATTGATGCGACGGCGGCGCCGCCTCCGAGCAAAGCCAAGAGCAAAATGCGACGCGCCCGCGCCGCTGCTTTCGTAAGAGACAATTTGGCCATGAAGTTCTCGAATGGATAGGTTGCGGGTCATTAGACTTGTTCTTGACTCCGCCAGACTTGAGGGCTCTGGTCAATGCCTTGCCAATGGATTGAAAATTGCTTCCATGTCGCACCCCGGTCTTGAAAGGCTCGCCTCCCGAAATTGCGGTTCGAAGAAAAGTGTCATGCGGCGTGACGGCGATTGTGGATGCCGCCGACCGCGTGCGTCCTGGAAAAACCATGCCTGAGTCAGCGGATTCGCGATCCCAATTGCTGAACCGACCGAACAGCGGCACGAGGTGCGACCTGCCGCACCGCGACCTGCCACATCGGCGCGACATTCTGTCAGGGCTTGTCCTGTCGGGATTTGGCGTCGCGTTTGCCGGTTCGTTCGCGACCTCGGCCTTGTGCGCTGCACCATCCGTCAGCCGAAAGATCGGCGCCATCGAGGTGTCCATCATCAGCGACGGCGTGCTGAACGTGCCGCTGTCCTTCACGCTGCCGGAGACGCCGCCTGCCGAGGCCGCCGCCCTGTTCAAGGCGCATGGCCTGCCGGAAGCCGGCGCCCCGGCACAGACCAACGTTGTGCTTGTCACATCCGGCGACGAGCGCATTCTGATCGACGCCGGCTCCGGACCGAATTTCCAGCCGACCGCGGGCAAGCTGCAGGAAAATCTCGAAGCGGCCGGTGTCGCGGCGGACAGCATCACCAAGGTCGTGTTCACCCACGGCCATGCGGACCATCTCTGGGGCGTGATCGACGATTTCGACGACGGCGAGCGTTTCCCGAACGCCAGTTATGTGATCGGCGCCGCCGAATGGGATTTCTGGACTCATCCGGACACGGCATCGCGCGTTCCGGAGGCCCTCAAGGGCATGGCGCTGGGGTCGAACCGCATTCTCAAGGCAATCGAGAAGAAGGTCGAACGCCGCAACGGCGGCGATCGTGTCGCGCCCGGCTTGAGCTATCTCGCGACCCCGGGACATACGCCCGGTCATATGGCGGTCCTGATCGAAGATAGCGGCGAGCGACTGGTGGTCGGCGGCGACGTGCTGACCAATTCAGCCATCTCTTTCGCGCGGCCGGAGTGGCGTATTGGTGCCGATTTCGACCGCGATGAGGGCATCGCGACGCGCAAGCGCCTGCTCGCCCAGCTGGCGACAGACCGCATCCCGCTTATCGGCTTCCACATCGCCTGGCCCGGACTCGGCGTCGTGGAACGCGAAGGCCCCGCTTATCGTTTTACCCCGCTCTGACTCATCGAGGACAAGCATGTATCGTATCCTAGCCGCCGCTGCCCTGACCATTGCTGCCTTGAGCGCGCCTGCGCATGCGCAGGATGCCGCCGCCGGCGAGAAAGTCTTCGTGCAATGCCGTGCCTGTCACCAGGTCGGCGAGCCCGCGAAGAACGGCGTCGGCCCCGTGCTCAACGGGTTGTTCGGCCGCAAGTCCGGAACGATTGAGGGCTACAACCATTCGGCGGCCAACAAGAATTCCGCCATCGTCTGGGATGAGGAAGTCTTTGCCGAATACATCAAGAATCCGCGCGCGAAAATCCCTGGCACCAAGATGATCTATGCCGGCTTGAAAGACGAAAAGCGCATCAAGGATTTGATCGCGTTCCTGAAGCAATACGACAAGGACGGCAAGAAGACGGCCGCGCAATAACGCGAGCTGAAGACGCTGCGCCGCCGGATCGGCTTAGTGCCGGACCGGCGCGTAGCTCGTCAGCGCTGGATCGGCGAATGCCGCCGCTTCGAGATGGCGTGGCACGATTAGCCGGCGTCCCGCTTCGAAGCTCGTATTCGGATTCACCTCGTTGAGTTGAGCCACGGCCCAGGCCGGCACCGCATAGCGTTGCGCCACGGTGCGGACCGTATCGCCGGGCTCGGTGCGCACCGCTACGCCTGAATCCCACAATTCGATCGGCTCGCCGCGCGGCATGATGTAACGGATCGGCACCGTCGTCCCTTCCAGCTGGACCGGAAGCGTCGATATTTGCACCACTTTGGCCACGATCTTGTCCTGCAGGCCGCGGATCTTGACCATGTTGACGTGCAGCACCTCCCAGTAATTGCGCAGGTCCACCGTCGAGAAATGGCCGCGGAAATCGGCGGACTGGCGCACATATCCGCCGCCGAAGAAATTCATCGACTGGTAGATGTTGATGAAGCGGTCGACATTGTTCGGGACGGCGGGCGCGCGGCGGGTCGGATCGAAGGCAACGACGAGACTGACCGGGACCCCCGCGCGCTTCAGCTTCCAGGCGAAGGCGAGCGCTGCATCACCGCCGGCTGAATGCCCCATCGCCATGATCGGCTGCGGCGCCTTTCTGTAGCGCCCGATGGCCTCGTCGGCTGGACCCGACCAGTTGATGTGGTTGTAAGTCTCGGCGTCGATGCCACTCGCGGCAATCTTGTCGCGCAGATAATCCATTTCGGAAGAGGCGAAACGTCCGCCCATTCCGCGGAAGACATAGGCCTTGCCGGTCGCAGGCTTCTGCTGCGCCAGTCCGCCGTCCGGGGCAAAAAATCCTTCGAATACCGAAAGCGATCCGCAGCCTGAAAGGCTCGCTGCCAGCATACCGACGAACGCAAAGCGCGACACGTTGAGCATGAACTGGCGGCCCCCGGGGTCGTGCCTCATGGCGCCGGGCGCTCGCGCGAAGGATTGGCCAAGCGGACGCCCACGCCATTAAAGCTCCACGATCAAAGGCGGATTTCGTTAAGATTTTCCGAAGATTCCCGGCATTTTGAGCCAAGCTCTTGAAATCGCGCAGGTTTCTTCTTACCAATCCCGGCCTGGCGACAGTCGCCTGGCCCATGCAGTCGGCGGGAATCGGCTGTGCCGCGGTCTTCGCGGATTTTGCGGTTGACCGGGGCCGCCGCCTGCCCTAACGCCCGCTTTTCCGCAAATCGAAACCGCCAGATGAGCACCGCCGCGCCGCGCATATCCTTTGTTTCGCTGGGCTGTCCCAAGGCCTTGGTCGATTCCGAGCGCATCATCACCCGCCTGCGCGCGGAAGGATACGAACTCGCCCGCGGCCACGACGGCGCAGACGTGACCATCGTCAATACCTGCGGCTTTCTCGACTCCGCCCAGGCGGAATCGCTCGCCGCCATCGGCGAAGCCATGGCCGAGAACGGCAAGGTGATCGTGACCGGCTGCATGGGCGCGGAGCCGGAGAAGATCACCGCGCAATATCCGAATGTGCTGGCGGTCACCGGTCCTCAGCAATACGAGAGCGTCATGGACGCGGTGCATCGCGCGCTGCCGCCGGTGCATGAGCCGTTCGTCGATCTGGTGCCGCCGCAGGGCCTGAAGCTGACGCCGCGGCACTATGCCTATCTGAAGATTTCCGAGGGCTGCAATAACCGCTGCACCTTCTGCATCATCCCGAAGCTGCGCGGCGATCTGGTGTCCCGTTCGGCGGCCGATGTGCTGCGCGAAGCGGAGCGGCTGGTAAAGGCCGGCGTCAAGGAACTGCTGGTGATCTCGCAGGACACATCGGCCTATGGCGTCGACGTGAAATATGCCGCGAGCCCGTGGCGGGACCGCGAGGTGCAGGCGAAATTCGTCCCGCTCGCGCGTGAACTCGGCGAACTCGGCGTCTGGGTGCGCCTGCATTATGTCTATCCCTATCCGCATGTGGACGACATCGTTCCGCTGATGGCCGAGGGCAAGGTGCTGCCCTATCTCGACATCCCGTTCCAGCATG
>JBIQKQ010000011.1:32580-37221 GCA_044506365.1 Hyphomicrobiales bacterium | reverse complement strand
CGACCGGAACCGCAAACCAGTTTGCGGCCTCGCAGGCGCTGCGCGGGATCAACTCGATTTTTGCCGCGTCCGGCATCCCGATGCAGAGCGTCGCGGTGCGGCCATACACGCCGGAAAACCCGGAGCAATTTCCGACGCTGAGGCTCAAATATTCGAAGATCGTGGCCGATGCCGGTCCGTGCGGACTGTGGCCGCAGGACCTCGGTCCCACATTCGATCCGTTCTACAACGAGAACCGCAACTACTGGAATCATGGCTGCGCCAACCAGCGCAACCTCGCCGCCATGGTCGCCAATCCTCAGGACCTCGTGCAGCCGCGCGGCGAAGATCCGATCTGGACCTCGCGGCGGACGACCGTGATGGAAAAGTATCGCGCCGGCCAGCCGACTGCGACCGTCTATCCCAATCCAAACAAAGGCTACCTGAGCGACATCGGACAATGACGAGAAGCGCATTCCAGGCCGCGGCCCAAGAAATCCGCGAATTGCCGGCCGATCTGCCGGCGCATGACGAGCACATCGCTCCCGCGCCGCGCATTTCGATCCAGGCCTTCTGCGAATCGGTCGAGACAGCGGCTGCGGTGCAGGCGGCGGGCGAAGATCGGCGCCTGACCAAGGCGCATCTGAAAATCCAGATGGGCGGCATGACCGCGGCGGCCGAAGCCTATCGTTCGGCCCCGACTCCGAACGTGATCGTTCTGGAATTCGAGTCGCGTCCGGATGTGGTGCTCGCCGGGCTCGATTCGCTTGCCGAGCTTTGCGACCCCGGCACGCGGGTGATCGTGATCGGCAGGCACAACGATGTCGCGCTGTATCGCGAACTGGTTCGCCGCGGCGTCAGCGACTATCTGATCGCGCCGGTCAATACGCTCGATATCGTGCGTGCGGTCTGCGGGTTGTATTCGGCGCCGGATGCTAAGCCGGTCGGTCGCATCCTTGCCGTGATCGGCGCCAAGGGCGGGGTCGGCGCATCCACCGTCGCCCATAACGTCGCCTGGTCGATCGCGCGCGATCTGTCGCTCGATTCCGTCGTCACCGATCTCGATCTGGCGTTCGGGACCGCCGGTCTCGACTACAATCAGGATCCGCCGCAGGGCATCGCCGATGCGGTGTTTTCGCCGGACCGCATCGACACCGCCTTCGTCGACCGGCTGCTGTCGAAATGCTCCGATAATCTCAGCCTGCTCGCGGCGCCGGCGACGCTTGACCGTGTCTATGACTTCGGAGCGGATGCGTTCGATTCGATTCTCGATTCGCTGCGCGCCACGGTGCCCTGCATCGTGCTCGACATGCCCCACCAATGGAGCGGCTGGACCCAGCGAACCTTGCTGGCCGCCGACGACATCCTGATTGTCGCCGCGCCCGACCTCGCCAATCTGCGCAACGCCAAGAATCTGGTGGATTACCTGAAGGCGGCTCGGGTCAACGACCATCGACCGTTCTACGCGCTCAATCAGGTCGGGATTCCAAAGCGCCCTGAGATCAAGCCGTCGGACTTCGCCAAGGCGCTGGACGACGATCCGGCGGTCGTCATCCCGTTCGAACCGCAGCTGTTCGGCACCGCCGCCAATAACGGCCAGATGATCG
Source organism: Hyphomicrobiales bacterium (assembly GCA_044506365.1). Classification (GTDB taxonomy): domain Bacteria; phylum Pseudomonadota; class Alphaproteobacteria; order Rhizobiales; family Xanthobacteraceae; genus Pseudorhodoplanes. The sequence continues at coordinate 35,635 of JBIQKQ010000011.1, read as the reverse complement.
CGGAAGTGTCCGGCAATCACAAGGTGACGGACATGTTCCGGCACCTTGCCCAGCTGATGACCGGGCGCTCTGAAGCGAAGAAATCGAAGGCGAGCCTGCTCGCTCCGTTCATTCAGAAGTTCCGCAAGAAGGCATAAGTGGAGTCTCATTGTCGTGTTCGGGAAGCGTAACGCGTCGGGTCCGTTGTCAGGCGATCCCGCGGGAGGTGCCGCCGCACTGGCGCCTGCGCCCGCGCCGCTCGCGCCTGCGCCCAAGCCTGTCGCACCCGCGCCCATCGGCTCGCACGAGGGCCGCGCGCCATTGCCGTCGGCGGGGCTCGGCGCCCAGCTTCTGTCGGCGCCCACAACTCCACAAAAAACCACCATTCTGGCGACCGATAGTCGCCGCTCCGAAAGCTATTATCAGGTCAAAGGCACGATCTTCGGCGCGCTGATCGAAGCGATCGACCTCGCGCAACTCGCGCGGCTCGATGCCGATGCCGCGCGCGAGGAAATTCGCGACATCGTCAACGAAATCATCGCCATCAAGAACGTGGTGATGTCGATCTCCGAGCAGGAGGAACTGCTCGACGACATCTGCAACGACGTTCTCGGCTATGGCCCGCTCGAGCCGCTGCTGGCGCGCGATGACATCGCCGACATCATGGTCAATGGCTCCGGCACGGTCTACATCGAAGTCGCCGGCAAGATTCACAAGACCGGCATCCGCTTCCGCGATAACCAGCAGTTGCTCAATATCTGTCAGCGCATCGTCAGCCAGGTCGGCCGCCGCGTCGACGAATCCTCGCCGATCTGCGACGCCCGTCTGCCGGACGGCTCTCGCGTCAACGCCATCGTGCCGCCGCTGGCGATTGACGGTCCCGCGCTCACCATCCGCAAATTCAAGAAGGACAAGCTGAAGCTCGACAATCTTGTCAGGTTCGGTTCGATAACGCCGGAAGGCGCGGAAATCCTCAAGATCATCGGACGCTGCCGGGTCAACACCATCGTGTCGGGCGGCACCGGTTCCGGCAAGACCACGCTGCTGAACTGCCTGACCCAGTTCATCGACGACGACGAGCGCATCATCACCTGCGAAGACGCGGCCGAATTGCAGTTGCAGCAGCCGCACGTGGTGCGCCTGGAGACGCGCCCGCCGAACATCGAAGGCGAGGGCCAGGTCACCATGCGCGATCTGGTCAAGAACTGCCTGCGCATGCGGCCCGAACGCATCATTGTCGGCGAGGTGCCCGGCCCGGAGGCGTTCGACCTGCTGCAGGCGATGAATACCGGTCACGACGGGTCGATGGGCACGCTGCACGCCAACTCCCCGCGCGAGGCGCTGTCCCGTATCGAATCGATGATCACCATGGGTGGTTTCGCGCTGCCGTCGAGGACCATCCGTGAAATGCTCTGCTCGTCGATTGACGTCATTATCCAGGCCGCGCGGCTGCGCGACGGCTCGCGGCGCATCACCCACATTACCGAGGTGCTCGGGATGGAAGGCGATGTGATCATCACCCAGGACCTGTTCGTCTATGAGATGCTCGGCGAGGACGCGAATGGCAATCTGATCGGCCGGCATCGCTCCACCGGCATCGGTCGTCCGCGTTTCTGGGAGCGCGCCCGCTATTACGGCGAGGAAAAGCGGCTCGCCGCGGCAATCGATGCGAGCGCGAGCGTCGACGACGAGATGATGGCCTGACCATGCTCGATCTCGGCAACCAGCCAATGATTATGGCCGTTCTCGCGACGGTGGCGGTCGGCGGGCTCGCCTGGGTGTTCCTCTATCCGCTGCTGTCCGGCGAGCGCAATGTGGAGCGCCGCGTCGCCAGCGCCGCGCAGGCTCAGCCGGTGCAGCGTGTTGCGCGCGGCCAACAGAAATCCAGGCGTGAACAGGTCGAGGAGTCGCTGCGAGACCTCGAACAGCGCCAGCGCAAGAACGCAAGGCCGACCCTGTCCCAGCGCATCGAGCAAGCCGGCCTGAAATGGTCGATCCGGCAATATGTTCTGATTTCCGCCGGCATGGGCGTCCTTGCCTTTGGCCTCATTTTCGGCAGCGGGTTCGGAATCCTGGCAGCGCTCGGGTTTGGCTTTGCGGCTGCCTTCGGGCTTCCGTTCTGGATGCTCAATCACCTGAAGAAGCGTCGCGAAAGCCGGTTTCTCGCGGTCTTCCCCGACGCCGTCGATGTCGTGGTGCGCGGCATCAAGGCGGGCCTGCCGCTGCTCGACAGCCTCAAGATGGTCGCGGCGGAAGGGCAGGAGCCGGTGAAGAGCGAATTCCGCGCCATCGTCGAGACCCAGGCGATCGGGCTTCCGCTCGGCGATGCCTGCGCCAAACTCTATGAGCGCATGCCGCTGCCGGAAGCGAATTTCTTTGGCATCGTCATATCGATCCAGCAGAAGGCCGGCGGAAACCTCTCCGAGGCGCTCGGCAACCTTTCAAAGGTTCTGCGCGAACGGAAGAAGATGAAGGCGAAAATTCAGGCCATGTCGATGGAGGCGAAGGCCTCGGCCGCCATCATCGGCTCGTTGCCGCCGGCAGTCATGGGCCTCGTCTGGATCACCAGTCCGAAATACATCGAACTCCTCTGGACCCACCCGACCGGGCAGTTGATGCTGCTCGGCTCCGCCACGTGGATGTTCATGGGCGTCCTGGTGATGAAGAAGATGATCAATTTCGACTTCTGAGGACGCATGGCCCAGCTCATCATCGGCATCCTGCACGACACCCGGCTGCTCGCGATGATCCTCGCGGCGGTGGCCGCGGTTGCGACCGTGCTGACGCTGGCCATGCCGTTGCTCGCATCCGACCCGCTGCCGCGGCGCATGAAGTCGGTCGCGCTGGAGCGCGAAAAGATCCGCCAGCGCGAGCGCGAGCGGATGGCGCGTGGCGAAAAGATCGCGCTGCGCCAGACCCCGAAGGAGTTCATGCAGCGGGCGGTGGAGAATTTCCAGCTCAACAAGTGGGTCGGCCAGGAAGAGGCGCGCGAAAAGCTGGTCCAGGCCGGCTATCGGGGCCAGGCGCCGTATGTCACCTATCTGTTCTTCCGGATGGTGACGCCGATTGCCGCGCT
>JBIQKQ010000011.1:30916-32570 GCA_044506365.1 Hyphomicrobiales bacterium | reverse complement strand
CTACGTGTTTTTCGTGCTGCAGCTCGATAAGCCGATGACCGTCAAGATCGGCATCTGCCTGTTTGCGGCCTATCTCGGGATGCAACTGCCGTTCGTGCTTCTGAAGAACAAGATTCAGAAGCGGCAATTGTCGATCCGGCGCGCATTTCCAGACGCACTCGATCTGCTGCTGATCTGTGTCGAATCCGGCATGTCGATCGAGGCCGCGTTCAAGAAAGTCGCGACCGAGATCGGCTCGCAATCGGTTCCGCTCGCTGAAGAATTCACACTGGCGACCGCCGAACTGTCCTATCTGCCCGACCGGCGGCAGGCCTATGACAACCTGGCCAAACGCACCGACCTCGAAGGCGTCAAGTCGGTCTGCGTGGCGCTGCAGCAGGCGGAGCGCTACGGCACCCCGCTGGCCCAGACCTTGCGCGTGCTTGCGCAGGAAAACCGCGACATGCGGATGGCCGAGGCCGAGAAAAAGGCAGCCGCGCTGCCGCCCAAGCTGACCGTGCCGATGATTCTGTTCTTTCTGCCGGTGCTGTTCATCGTGATTCTCGGCCCGGCAGCGATTCGCGTGATGGCGCTGCAATAGCCGCGACCGGGCCGATTCCGGACAACACCGGCTACGAATGATTCGCCGCCTGCCGCAAAAGCCTTTGCGCCGGCTTGCCCTTGTCGTTCTTGTCGGCGGCCAGCATGGTGCGCAGATAATCGAGATTGGCGGCGGCAACCTCCGGCGACAGGTCAGCCCGTGCGATCTCCTCCGCCTCCTCGAAGCGGCCCTGCAGGCCGACCACCAGCGCGAGATTCTGGCGCACCCGCGGCTCGCGGCTGTTATAGGCGTTGGCGCGGCGCAAGGTGTCCTCGGCCATGCGCAGGTTTTTGGACAGCGCGTAGGACAAGCCGAGATTGGACATGACCGAGGGTTCGTCGGGCACGATCTTCAGCGCGCTGGCATAGTAACGGCGCGCCTCCTCGTGGCGACCCATCTGATCGAGCACGGCGCCCTGTGCGGAGAGAATGCGCCAGTCAGGCTGATCGGGGCTGTGCGCGCGGCCCAGCACGTCCAGCGCCTGCGCAAACGCGCCGGTATCGGCCAGCGCCCGCCCATACGCGCCGAGCACGGTCGTGTTGCGGGGATTGTGGATCGATGTCTGTTCCAGCACCGCCACCGCCTGTGCGTGCTGGCCCGTCGATCGCAATGCCTGGGCGTAGCGGACGCCGGCTTCGGCGTCAGCCGGATTCTTGCGGTACCGGTCGCCCCAGGCCTGCATCTCCTGGCGCCAGTCCGTCTCGGAGCGCGGCGCCTCCGGGACCGGACCGCTCGCGGTGACGATGTGTGCATTCTGGCATCCGCCCAGCATCAGGGCGGCGGCAACGGCTGCGCCGGCGAGAAGGCGGGTCTTGACCGTGCTACAATACATTGGCGCGCCTCGAACCGCGGCGGGTATGCCCCGCACGCAGTAACGTTCAATAAAGCGTTAACCCTAACAGCCGGTTAAGAGCAGCCCCTTGGCGGAGCCGTCGCGGACCCGATAAGAAGCGCAGATGCACTCCGCCTTCACAGAATCGGGCCGCGCTTCGGCCATTCCCATATGGTTTGTCAGCAAGACCACCTGGCCCGGCATCCGGGACGCTCTGGACGAGCCGGCGCGTGCCTTTGCCG
>JBIQKQ010000011.1:0-30906 GCA_044506365.1 Hyphomicrobiales bacterium | reverse complement strand
CGAGCCGAAGCCTGGCTCACACCTCGTGCTGCCGGCGCCCGGTGGCGGAATCGCTGCGGTGCTGTTCGGGCTTGAGGACGAACCGGCCCGCGCCAATCCGCTGCTTCCGGGCAATCTGCCGGGGCTGCTTCCCGAGGGGAGCTACCGGTTCGCGAATGCGCCGCACGACATGCGGCTCGCGGCTTTGGCCTTTGCGCTCGGTGGCTATCGCTTCGACCGCTATCGCAAGCGCGACCGCAAGTCTGTGACGCTGGTGCCGCCGGACGGCGTCGACGTGGCCGATCTCTCGCGCATCGTCGAAGGCGTGACGCTGGCACGCGACATGATCAACACGCCGTCGAACGACATGGGGCCGGCCGAACTGCACGAAGCGACCCGGCTTCTCGCCGAACGCCACGATGCCTGGATCGAAGCGGTAACGGACGACGAGCTTCTGCTGAAGAATTTTCCGCTCATTCACGCCGTCGGCCGTGCCGCGGCGCGGCCGCCGCGTCTGATCGAGCTGCGCTGGGGCGATCCGGCGCACCCGAAAGTGACGGTGGTCGGCAAAGGGGTCTGCTTCGATACCGGCGGCCTCGATCTCAAGCCGTCCAGCGCGATGCTGCTGATGAAGAAGGACATGGGCGGCGCAGCGGCCGCGCTCGCGCTCGCGCACATGGTCATGGACCGCAAGCTGCCGGTGAACTTGCGCATACTCATTCCCGCGGTGGAGAATTCGGTGTCGGGCTCGGCGTTCCGGCCGCTTGATGTCTATCCCTCGCGCAAGGGCCTCACGGTCGAAGTCGGCAACACCGATGCGGAAGGCCGGCTGGTCCTCGCCGACGCGCTGGCCTTCGCCGACGAGGCTGCGCCCGATCTTCTGATCGATATCGGGACGCTGACGGGGGCGGCGCGGGTCGCGCTCGGTCCCGAGCTTGTGCCGTTCTACGGGGATGACGAGGGCCTCGCCGCATCGATGATGGATTACGGCATGCGGGAGCGCGATCCGCTGTGGCGCATGCCGCTCTGGTCGCCGTACGAATCCATGCTGGATTCGAAAGTCGCTGATACCAGCAATGTCGGGTCAGGCGCCTTTGCCGGTTCAATCACCTGCGCATTGTTCCTGAAGAAATTCGTATCGAATGCGAAGGCCTGGCTGCATTTCGACATCTATGGATGGAACCCATCGAGCAAACCGGGCCGACCCGAAGGCGGCGAATGCCAGGCAGCGCGCGCGCTCTATGCGATGCTGTGCGAACGATATGGCTGAGATACGGTGAGCTTCGACCCCCGTCTCACGCCGGCGCGTTCCGATCTCGCGGCGAGGCACCTGGAAGGCCGGGTCGAAGCCGAGCGCTTCGTCGATGCGACCCTGTACGAGGTGCTCGATCCGCACGCTCCGGTGCGGCGCGCGCCGCGCTCCGATGCACCGCTCGAAACCGAGGCGCTGAGGGGCGAACGCGTCCGCGTCTATGAGACGACCGACGAGGGCTGGTGCTGGGGCCAACTGGCTTCGGATGACTATGTCGGCTGGATTCCGGCAAGCGCCCTGTCGCGGGACGAGACCGAGCCGACAGCCAAGGTGCAGGCCCTGAGCACGCTGGTATTTCCGGCGCCCGATATCAAGACGCCGCCGGTTGGCGCGCTGCCGTTCGGAGCGCGGATTGCGATCGAACGTAGCGAGCAGTTCTTCGCCGTGATTGCGCAGGGCGGCTATGTGCCGGCGCGGCATGTTGCGTCGCTCGACAGCTATGAGACCGATCCTGTCGCCGTGGCCGAGCGGTTTCTCGGCACGCCCTATCTATGGGGCGGCAAGACGCATCTTGGCATCGACTGTTCGGGACTGGTGCAGATGGCGCTCACGGCCTGCGGCATCGTCTGTCCGCGTGACAGCGACATGCAGGAGAGGGCGGTCGGCGAGGCCGTCGGCATGATCGAGGCCTTGTCGAGTCCGAAGCGCGGCGACCTGATCTTCTGGCCCGGTCATGTCGCGCTGGTCTTCGACGAAAAGCGTATCATCCACGCCAATGCGCATCATATGGCGGTTGCGATCGAGCCGCTCGATCAGGCGCTCGCAAGGATCAAGGCGGCGGGCGCGGATGTTTCGTCCGTGCGAAGGACGACGGCGCGCCCGCAGTAGCGCGAGGCGTCCCGTCAGCACACCGCCTTGCCGCATTTGCGGATCGAGCCGATCACCGCTTTCAGGCCCCTGCGGCCCGGATGCCCCTGGATTGCGACGTCCTTGATCAGGTAGGACGGCGTCGCCTTCAGCGCGAGCGTGTCGGCGAAGCGAACATGCGCCTTCATGATGTCGGTGATGCCGTCCTCATTGGCCGCCTCCAGAACCTTCTGCAGGTCGAGCTTGAAATTGGAGGCCGCGCTCAACGCGCGCTGCCCGTCGATGACGCCGCGTCCTGCATAAAGCGCGCGGTGATAGCGATAGAAGTCGGTCGGCGACAGCATCTTGGACACCGCGATCTCAACCCGCCCGGCCTGAATCGACGCAATGCCGAGCACCGGAAACGGCACCAGTACGAGCCGCAATTTCTTGTCAGCGCGCAGTAGCGCATCGACATCGGCCGAAGCGCGCCGGCAATAAGGGCAGTTCAGGTCGTAGAACTCGACCAGCGTGACGTCACCGTCCGGATTGGCGGCGACGATGGCGCCTGGGAGCTTCTCCGCCGCCGCAACGCTGTCCGGGGAAACGGGGTGATTGGCGACCCTGCTGCCGTCATCGCTGAGGATCGGCAATTGCGCGTCCAAGCCTTGCGCATAGGCTGGCAAGGACAGGCCAAGAAACAGGGAAAGAACGAGGAGGCTGCGAGGCATGCGAATCCGAGGGTGAGGCATTGTCTGTGTCTTGACTCAAGCGGCGTGCGAACCGCAATCAAGTTTGCGTTATGGCTTGATGGAGTGATCGTTGCGCGGCAGGCGCGCCCGCTTATTGCGCAACGACGTCGGTGGGTGAGGATTCGAGATCGAAGGCCGCCGCGAAAAGTGCGCGGGTGTAATCGGTCTTCGGGTTGCGGAACAGCTTTTGCGCCGGACCTTCTTCGACGATCTTGCCGTTGCGCATGACGATCAGACGGCTGGCCAGCGCCGCCACCACCTTGAGATCGTGCGAGATGAACAGGTAGGTCAGGCCGAGGCGCTTCTGCAGGTTGCGCAGAAGGTCGCAGATCTGGCATTGGATCAGCATGTCGAGCGCCGACGTCGGCTCGTCGAGCACGATGAATTTCGGCCGCAGCACGATGGCGCGTGCGATCGCAATGCGCTGTCGCTGGCCGCCGGAAAACTCGTGCGGGTATCGGAACCGCGTGTCCGGATCGAGCCCGACATCGGTGAGCGCGCGGACAACCATTGCCTGACGCTCATGTTTTGGCAGGTCCGGATGATGCACCTGCAGGCCTTCCTCGACGATATCGGCGACCGACATGCGCGGGCTCAGCGATCCGTAAGGGTCCTGGAAGACCACCTGCATCGCGTGACGATAGGGCCGCATCTCCTTGAAGCTGAGGTCCTGGACCTCCTTGCCCATGAATACGACCGGGCCATCGGAGGATATCAGCCGCAGGATCGCGAGGCCGAGCGTTGTCTTGCCTGACCCGGATTCGCCGACGATCCCGAGCGTCTCGCCCTTGCGGACCTCGATGGAGACGCCGTCCACCGCCTTGATATGGCCGACGGTCGAGCGCATCACGCCGCGCTTGATCGGAAACCAGACCTTCAGGTCGTCGGTCTTCACCATCACTGGCGCCGTTGGTTGCAGTGGAGCAGGGTCGCGCGTTGGTTCGGCCGTCAGCAGCGCCTGGGTGTAGGGGTGTTCGGGTTCCGCGAATACGCGCTTCACGTCGCCCTGTTCCACGATCTTGCCCTGGTTCATCACGCAGACGCGGTCGGCGATCTTTCGGACGATGCCGAGATCGTGGGTGATGAACAGCATTGCCATGCCGAGCCGGGCCTGCAGCTCCTTCAGGAGCTTGAGGATCTGTGCCTGCACGGTGACATCGAGCGCGGTGGTCGGCTCGTCGGCGATCAGCAGTTCGGGTTCGTTGGCCAGCGCCATCGCAATCATGACCCGCTGGCGCTGCCCGCCGGACAACTGGTGCGGATAGCTTTGCAGCCGGCCGGCCGGGTCGGGAATGCCGACCTGGGTCAGCAGCTCGATGACCCGCTTCTTCGCGGCCTCGCCGCGCAGGCCGCCATGCAATTCGAGGATTTCGCGGATCTGCCGCTCGATGGTGTGGAGCGGATTGAGCGAGGTCATCGGCTCCTGAAAGATGATGGTGATGTCGTTGCCGCGGATCCTGCGCATGTCGCGTTCCGACGCGCCGAGCAGTTCCTTGCCCTTGAAGTGGATCGATCCGCTCGGATGGGTCGCGGCGGGATAGGGCAAGAGCTTCATCACCGACAATGCGGTAACCGATTTGCCGGAGCCGGATTCGCCCACCAGCGCGACCGTCTCGCGCGGCCGCACGTCGAACGAGACCCGATCGACGCATAGTGTCGTACGCCCGCCCTGGGTGAAGGCGACGGACAGGTCACGGACGGAAAGGAGAGGCGGCACGCTCATGCGAATATCTTCCGCGGATCGAAGGCGTCGCGCACGGCTTCGCCGATGAACACCAAGAGCGACAGCATGATGGCGATGGTGAAAAATCCGGACAGACCGAGCCACGGCGCCTGGATGTTGGCCTTGCCCTGCGACAGCAATTCGCCAAGCGAGGGCGAGCCGGGCGGCAGCCCGAGTCCCAGGAAGTCGAGCGCGGTCAGCGTGCCGACCGAGGCCGACAGCAGGAACGGCAGCATTGTCAATGTCGCGACCATCGCATTCGGCAGCAGATGCCGGAACATGATCTTGACATTGGAGACGCCGAGCGCGCGTGCCGCCATCACGTATTCGAAATTGCGGCCGCGGAGGAATTCGGCGCGCACGAGATTGACAAGGGAAACCCAGGAGAACAGCAGAAGAATGCCGAGCAGAACCCAGAAACTGGGGATCAATACCGACGAAATGATCATCAGCAGGAACAGCGTCGGCACGGACGTCCATATTTCGAGCGCGCGCTGGAACAGAAGATCGACCTTGCCGCCGAAAAAGCCCTGCACCGCGCCGGCGGTGACGCCGATCACCGACGATATGCTGGTCAGAATGAGGCCGAACAGCACGGAGATGCGAAAGCCGTAGATGATGCGCGCCAGCACGTCGCGGCCCTGATCGTCGGTGCCGAGCCAGTTATGTTCGAGGTCGCGGCAGCCGGTGAGATTCTTGCGCTCGACCACCGGACGGCATTGCTCCTCGGTGAGCAGCCAGGTCGGCTTGGACGGCGCAGGCGTCGGCAGATCGAGATTGTGCGTCGAATAGGAATAGCGGATCGGCGGCCACCACATCCGGCCGTTCGCTTCCGCGATTTTCCCTTGCAGATAGGGATCGCGGTAGTCGGCGGCGGTTTCAAATTCGCCACCGAAGGTCGTCTCCGCATAGGTGAAGATCGACGGAAAATAGAAACTGCCATTATATTGGATCATGAACGGCTTGTCGTTGGCGATCACCTCCGCGAACAGCGAGCCGATGAACAGGAACAGGAAGATCCAGAGCGAATAGAAGCCGCGGCGGTTGCGCTTGAAGTTCTCCCAGCGCCTGCGGTTCATTGGAGACAGCCGCAACGGTCTTCGCTCCGGCGGCATCGTCAGGCCCATCGGGCCGATCGCCTCCTTTTCTGTCTCCGGCATCGTGGTTGGTACGCGTGCATCCATGATCAGACCTCGCGCGCCTCGAAGTCGATGCGAGGATCGACAAGCATGTAAACAACGTCCGAAGCGAGCCCGACCACGAGTCCGACCAGCGCGAAGATATAGAGCGTGGCAAAGGTCACCGCATAGTCGCGGTTCATGATGCTCTCGAATCCCAGCAAACCCAGTCCGTCGAGCGAGAAGATGGTTTCGATCAGCAGCGCCTCGGCGAAGAACGCGCCGATGAATGTCGCGGGGAAGCCGGCGATAATGATCAGCATCGCGTTGCGAAACACGTGGCCGTAGAGGACGCGCGAATTCTTGCAACCCTTGGCGCGCGCGGTGAGCACATATTGCTTGCGGATCTCGTCCAGGAACGAATTCTTGGTGAGCAGGGTCATGGTGGTGAAGGCGCTGAGCGACATGGCGATCAGCGGCAGCGTGAGATGCCAGAAATAGTCCAGGATCTTGCTGTACCAGGGCAGTTGCGCCCAGTTGTCGGAGGTCAGCCCGCGCAGCGGGAACCAGTCGAAAAACGAGCCCCCGGCAAACAGGATGATCAGCAGTATTGCGAACAGAAATCCCGGAATGGCATAGGCCACGATGATGATGCCCGATGTCCAGGCGTCGAAACGCGTGCCGTCGTTCACCGCCTTGCGGATGCCAAGCGGAATCGAGATGGCGTAGGACAGGATCATCATCCACAAGCCGAGCGAAATCGAGACCGGCAGCTTCTCCTTGATCAGATCGATGACGGTGACATCGCGAAAATAGCTCTTGCCGAAATCGAACCGCAGGTAGTTCCAGAGCATCAGGAAGAATCGCTCATGGGCGGGCTTGTCGAAGCCGAACTGCTTTTCGAGCTGCTTGATGAATTCCGGATCGAGACCTTGGGCGCCGCGATATTTGGAAGAGCCGCCATCGATTCCGGCGGCGCCTTCCATGCCGCGATTGGCAAAATCGCCGCTCTGCGTACCGGAAATCCGGGACGTTGCCCCAGTGTCCGAACCCGACAGCTGCGCGATCACCCGTTCGACCGGGCCGCCGGGCGCAAACTGAATGACCACGAAGGAAACAAGCATGATCCCGAACAGGGTCGGGATCATCAGCAGAACTCGGCGTAGAATATAGGCACTCATTTCAACGGCCCATTATGGCGACGTGGCCACTCCAGGAAAACGCGCATAGCGGCAACGCTAACCCCGCCGCTCCAGTTGCGCCGCCTTGGCAGGATCGTACCACCATGTTTCGGGAATGCCGCGGGCATATTTCGGCTTGCCCTGCGCTGGACGGTCGAACATGTCCCAGTAAGCGATCCAGTGCGACGCCTTGTACCAGTGCGGGACCCAGTAGCGTCCGGACCGAATGACGCGGTCGAGCACGCGGCAGGCGGTGACCAGTTCGGGCCGCGTCGGCGCTGCTATGATGATGTCGATCAGCGCGTCGATGACCGGATCGGAGATGCCGGCGAGATTCTGCGATCCCTTGATCCCGGCTGCGCGCGACGAGAAATAGGATCGCAGCGACTCGCCGGGAACCGTCGAGAAACCGAAGCGCTGGATGACGACGTCGAAATCGAAGTCGTCGGTGCGTGCCTTCAGCTGCACGGGGTCGACCATCCGTATGTTTGCATCGATGCCAAGCACGCCGAGATTCTTGATATAGGGCATGTGGTGCGCCTGGAAGCTCGGCTCTTCGAGCAGGAACTCGATGGTCATTCGCTCGCCCTTCGGCGTGACACGTTTGCTGTCCTTCACCGGATATCCGGCCTCGTTCAGGAGTCGCGTCGCCTGGCGAAGCAGGTTGCGGTCCTGTCCCGATCCGTCCGTCACCGGCGGCGTGAACGGTTCGCCGAACACCTCGTCCGGCACCTTGCCGCGAAACGATTCCAGCAGCTTCAATTCGTCGTCGCCCGGTTTTCCTTTCGCCATCATGTCCGAATTCTGGAAAACCGAATGGGTCCGATCGTAGGAGCCATACATGATCGTGCGGTTGGTCCATTCGAAATCGAAGGCGTAGATCAGCGCCTCGCGCAATTTCACGTTCTGGAACTTCGACCGCCGTGTGTTGAGAAACCAGCCCTGCGCACCCGACGGCGTTTCGTCCTTCAGCACATCCTGCTTCACCCGGCCGTCGCGAATCGCCGGAAAATTGTAACGCGTCGCCCAGATGCGTGAGGTGAATTCTTCGCGAAACGTGTAGTTCTTGCTGGTGAAGCCTTCAAAGGCGACATTGCGGTCGCGATAGAACTCGTAGCGGATCACATCGAAATTATGCAGACCACGCTGAGTTGGCAGGCTGGCGCCCCACCAGTCCTTGACGCGCTCATATTCGATGTAGCGCCCCGCCTCGAAACGGCCGACCTTGTAGGGGCCGCTGCCGAGCGGCACGTCGAGCGTTGATTCCTCGAATGGCTGCTTGCTGTAATAGGCGCGCGAGAAAATCGGCATGCCGGCGACGAAGAGTGGCACGTCGCGCGCACGCTTCTCCTTGAATCGCGCCACCACGATGCGATCGCCGGCCGGTTCGGCGCCGTCGAAATCGCGCATCACCGACTGAATGATGGGGTGACCCTTTTCCTTCAGTATGTTGAGGGAGAAGGCGACATCATGCGCGGTCACCGCCGTGCCGTCGTGGAACGTGATTTCGGGTCGCAGCGTGAACCGATAGACGAGACCGTCGTCGGAAATCTGCACCGATTGCGCGGCAAGCCCGTACATCGAATCCGGCTCATCCGCCGCGCCAGTCATCATGCTTGCGAAGGTCCGCTCCATGCCGAGCGCCGCGTCGCCTCTCAGGATGTAGCTGTTGAGAGAATTGAAGGTCAGGAAGTTCTGATTGTATTGCCGGTTGGTGCCGATCAGCGAGAAGGTCCCGCCCTTCGGGGCGTTCGGATTGACATAGTCGAAATGCGGGAAGTCGGCCGGATATTTGAGATCACCGAATGCCGAAATCCCGTGCCGCTCGCGGGCATCCGCAAGACCCGTTCGATTTAGCGCCAGTGCACCGGCGCTCGCCGCCGCGATGGTGAGAATCCTGCGGCGGGAGAGAGGCCTCACGAACGCGATCCTATCTTCGCGGCCCTCTCCGCATCCCACCACCACACCGTCGGGAACGCCGCCAGCCCGTATTTCGGAAGCGGATCCGGCTTTCCGAACCGATCCCAGCGCGCTGTGCGTACTTTTCCGTAAGTCCATTGCGGCACGACGAAATGATTGGCCAATAGCACCCGGTCGAGCGCCTTTGTTGCGGCGACGAGGTCGGTGCGGTTCTTTGCGAAGACGACACGTTCGATCAGTGCGTCGATCGCCTCGTCCTTGATCCCGACGAAGTTGCGCGAGCCCGCCTGATCGGCGGCCTTGGAGCCCCAGAAGCTGCGCTGTTCGTTTCCGGGCGACAGCGACTGGCCCCAGGACGCGAGAATCACGTCGAAATCCCAGTTGCGCTGGCGGTTCTCGTATTGCGTGGCGTCGACCACGCGGATCGATACCTCGACGCCGACGCGCTCGAGCAGCGGCTTCCAGAAACTGACGATCCGCTCGAAAGTCGGCTGCGACAGCAGGACTTCAACCTGCATCTTCTCGCCGGTCTTCACGTTCGTCAGCTTTTGGTCTTTAACCTCCCAGCCGGCTTCGCGGAACAGCCGCAGCGCCTCACGCAAATTGTTGCGGACCGAAGCAGCATCGCCGCCTTTCGGATTGGTAAAGGGCGTGGTGAACACTTCCGGAGGCACCTTGTCCTTCACGGTCTGCAGGATTTCGAGCTCCAGCCCCTCGGGCAGGCCGCTGGACGCAAGCTCGGTGCCTTCGAAGAAACTGTTGATGCGCCGGTATTGTCCGAAGAAAATCTGCTTGTTCATTTCTTCGAAATCGAATGCGAAGTTGAAGGCGCGCCGCACGCGCGGGTCCTTGAACTTGTCGCGCCGCGTGTTGAACGCGAAGCATTGCATGATACCAAAGTTGCGGATTTCGAATTCTTCGAGGATCACGCGCTTGTCGCGCACGGCCGGGAAGTCATAGGCGGTCGCCCAGTCCTTCGCGCTGTTTTCATATCGCCAGTCGAGCGCGTCGGCCTTGAAGGCCTCAAGCGCCACCGTGGAGTCGCGGAAATATTCGTAGCGCAATTCGTCAAAATTATTGACGCCGACATTGACGTTGATGTCCTTGCCCCAATAGTCCGGCACGCGCTCATAGGAGATGCTGCGCCCCGCGACAAAGGACTTCACCTTGTAGGCGCCAGAACCGAGCGGTGGCTCCATCGTGGTGAGCCCGATATCGCGCTGGCGCCCCTGCGCGTCGGTTCCCTCCCACCAGTGTTTGGGCAGGATGTTGAGTTGTCCGACGATCTGCGGCAATTCCCGGTTGCCCGCCTGGTCAAAAGTAAAGGTGATGTCGCGCTCGCCGGTCTTCTCGGCCTTTACGACGTGGCGATAATAGGCAGAGAGCTGCGGATCGTGCTTCTTGAACGCCTCGAAGGAGAAGATCACGTCTTCGACCGTGATCGGCTTGCCGTCATGCCATCGCGCCTGCGGCCGCAGGCGATAGGTGCAGCTCGAAAAATCGTCCGGATGGCTGACGGCTTCGGCGAGCAGGCCGTATTCCGTCGACACCTCATCCAGCGAGGATGCCATCAGGGTATCGTAGATGCTGCCGATTCCCGCGGCCATCGCGCCCTTCACGCGCCCGACGGCGATGTTGAAATTGTCGAAGGTGCCGATCGCCACCTGCCGCACCAGGCCGCCGCGCGGCGCGTTCGGATTGACGTAATCGAAATGCTTGAAGCCGGCGGGGTATTTCAGCTCGCCGAACAGCGATAGTCCGTGTCGCCAGGTCTGGGCCGAGGCCGAGGCGTGGGCGCGAGCCTTGAGCGGCCCGAGCCCTTCGACGGCCGGGATGACGGGGGCGGTCAGCGCGAGCGCGCCGGCTTTGATCAGGGTACGGCGGGACAGGCTCACGATTTTGCTCCGGTCACTGTCGGGGTCATCCTCATCTGCCTTTGTATCTATGACAGTTCTACCGGCAACCCCACCCGCGTCGCCTTAAAAGGCGGTAATCATCGATCCTGGCGGCGCAGCCTTAACGGTAGCGTGAGGCCGCAAAAACGCAAACGGCCGGGTCGGGACCCGGCCGTTCGAATGCCTCGCAAGGTGTCCGGATTATTGCTTTTCCGCTGCGGGGGCGGGCGGCGCGGCTTCCGCGGCCTTCGGCAGCGGAACCGGATTGTCCGACAGCGTGTGCAGATAATTGATCAGGTCGGCCCGCTGGCCGCCGCGGGAGAGACCCGCATAGCCCATCGTCGTGCCCGGGAGCCAGGTCTTGGGGCTGGCAATGAAGCCGTCGAGATCCTCGAACGTCCAGTTGCCGCCCTTGGCCTTCATGGCTGCGGAATAATTGAAGCCTTCATGCGATGCCTTGGGCCGGTTGACGATGCCGTAGAGATTCGGGCCGACGCGGTTCGGGCCGCCTTTTTCGAAGGTGTGGCAGGCGGCGCATTGCTTGGCTGCCGCTTGACCCTTCACAGGATCGGAGCTGGCCAGCCGGACCTCGATCGGCTCGGCCGGCTCGGGCTTGGCGGTCTCGACAGCGCCGGGCTGGTCCGGAACGGCGATCGCATAGCCGGGCTTTTCCAGCTTTCCGGGCGCGAAAATCGCTCCGGCGGCGATATTAAGGGTCAGAAGACCAAGGCAGGTCGCCAGAACGGCGCCCATAATCTTGTTAAGCTCGAAGGAGTCCATCGGCGCTCCGCAGCAGGCCGTGATCGGAAGATGCGCGCCGGAGAACCCCGACGGCGGTGCACCATTAGCCGGTTTGCGCCATGGCTTGCAACCCGTATAAGCGGCCATTCCCCGCGGCACTGGCGGCCGCGAAACACCACCCAATTCAATGCGAAATCGCGACGTCCTGATCCTGATCCCGGCCCGCATGGCGGCGACGCGCCTGCCAGGCAAGCCGCTTGCCGACATTGGCGGCAAGCCGATGATCGAGCACGTGATCCGGCGCGCCGCCGCCGCCCGTCTCGGCGAGGTGATCGTGGCGACCGATTCCGAGCCGATCCTCGTGGCGGCGGAGAAGGCGGGCGCTCGCGCGCTGATGACGAGCACCGATCATGCCTCCGGCTCCGACCGGATTTTCGAGGCGCTGCAACGCGCCGATCCGGATGGCCGGGCGCGCATTGTGGTCAACGTCCAGGGCGATCTGCCGACGCTCGCCGCCGCCGACCTGCGGTCCGCGGTCGATCTGCTCGATGATCCGGCGGTCGATATCGCAACCCTTGCGGCCGAGATCGTTAGGGCGGACGAGCGAACCAACCCGAATGTGGTGAAACTGGTGGGCTCGCCGGTCGCGCCGGGCCGCCTGCGCGCGCTCTATTTCACCCGCGCCACCGCGCCTTACGGCGATGGACCGCTTTACCATCATATCGGCCTTTACGCCTATCGCCGTTCGGCGCTGGAGCGGTTCGTGGCGCTGCCGCAGTCGATCCTCGAACAACGTGAGAAGCTCGAGCAGCTGCGCGCACTGGAGGCCGGGATGCGGATCGATGCGTCGATCGTCGCTTCGGTGCCGCTCGGCGTCGACACCCCCGAGGACCTCGAAACCGCGCGGCGCCTCCTCGCCGATTGACTCTCCTCTTTTGCAAAGCGTAACGAATTCCATGGCCAAGAAGAAAATATCGTTCCAGGGCGAGCCCGGCGCCAACTCCCATCTTGCCTGCCGCGAAGCCTATCCCGACTTCGAGCCGATGCCCTGCGCGACCTTCGAAGACGCGTTCGCGGCGGTGGCGAGCGGGGAGGCCGCGCTCGCCATGATCCCGATCGAGAATTCGGTCGCCGGCCGCGTCGCCGACATCCACCATCTCATGCCGCGCTCGGGCCTGCACATCGTCGCCGAGTGGTTTCTGCCCGTGAAGCATCAGCTGGTGGCGCCGAAGGGGTCGACGCTCGAGGGCATCAAGACCGTCGAGAGCCACGTCCATGCGCTCGGCCAGTGTCGCAACATCATCCGAAAGCTGAAGATCAAGGCGATCGTCGCTGCCGACACCGCGGGCTCCGCGCGCGAAGTGGCCGAGCGTGGTGACAAAAGCTGCGCGGCCATTTCGTCGAAGCTCGCGGCGGAGATTTACGGACTCGATATCCTCGCCGAGGATGTCGAGGACGAGGCGCACAACACCACGCGCTTCATCGTGCTGGCGCGCGAGCCGAAATGGGCCGAAAGCGGCAATGGTCCGGTGGTGACGACTTTCATCTTCCGGGTGCGCAACATCCCGGCCGCCCTTTACAAGGCGATGGGCGGCTTCGCCACCAATGGCGTCAACATGACCAAGCTCGAAAGCTACATGATCGAGGGCAATTTCTTCGCGACCATGTTCTATGCCGACATCGAGGGCCACCCGGACGACCACAACGTCACACTGGCGCTGAAGGAGCTGGAATATTTCTCCAAGGAAACGAAGATCCTCGGGGTCTATCCGGCGCATCCCTATCGCGCGACTTTCAGCGAACAGGCGGAATAGCCTTACGCTCCCTCCCGGGGCAGGGTGGCGGCGCCGCAAAGACGGTGATCAAATGAGCGTTGCGGCAACCGGGAGAGTGCGATGATCACCGACGCTGACATGAAGCATCTGCGCCGTTGCGTCGAACTGGCGCGCAAGGCGCTTGAAGCCGGCGAGCGGCCGTTCGCATCGGTGCTGGTTGCAGCGGACGGTACGGTGCTGGCGGAGGATCACAACCGCGCCATGTCGACCGGTGATCCCACCCGCCATCCCGAAATCGAGCTGGCGCGCTGGGCAGCCGTGAACATGACGCCGGGCGAGCGGGCGGCGGCCACGGTCTATACGTCGGGCGAGCATTGTCCGATGTGTTCGGCGGCCCATGGCCAGGTCGGGCTTGGCCGCATTGTCTACATCACGTCCGCGGCGCAATTCACCGACCTGATGGCAGAACTCGGTCTGCCTGGCCGGACGGTGAACCCGATTCCGATCCAGCAGGTCGTGCCGGGCGTCCCGGTCGAGGGACCGGTCCCGGAGCTCGCCCCGCAGGTGCAAGAGCTTCAGCGCCGGTTTTTCAGCAAGACCGCTGCGTGAAATACGCGGTCCGCGGCGATCGGGCGGTCGACGAAGGGCGCATGCCGCCGAAGGGGGCAACTGAATTGAAAGCCGGGCAGTTTCGGTATATGCGCCCTGACCATTTCGAACCGGGGCGAAGGCCAGTGCTAGACGAGAAGCTTGAACCGATTTACGCCGCCGTGCTCCGCCGTAATCCGGGCGAGGACGAATTTCATCAGGCGGTGCGTGAAGTGCTCGACAGCCTGGGGGCGGTCGTCGCGAAACATCCCGACTATATCGACAGTGCACTGATCGAGCGGATCTGCGAGCCGGAGCGGCAGATCATCTTTCGGGTACCCTGGGTGGACGACAATGCCCAGGTGCAGATCAATCGCGGCTTCCGCGTGCAGTTCAACTCGGCGCTCGGCCCATTCAAGGGCGGGCTGCGATTCCACCCGAGCGTCTATCTTGGCACCATCAAGTTTCTCGGATTCGAGCAGATCTTCAAAAACGCGCTCACCGGCATGCCGATCGGCGGCGGCAAGGGCGGCTCCGATTTCGATCCGAAGGGGCGCTCCGAGGGCGAAATCATGCGGTTTTGCCAGTCTTTCATGACCGAGCTGGCGCGCCATCTCGGCGAATATACGGACGTGCCTGCGGGCGATATCGGCGTCGGCCAGCGCGAGATCGGCTACATGTTCGGCCAGTACAAGCGCATCACCAATCGTTACGAATCGGGCGTTCTCACCGGCAAGGGCCTTGCCTGGGGTGGCTCGCGGGTGCGCACCGAGGCCACCGGCTATGGTGCGGTCTATTTTGTGGAACGCATGCTGCAGACGCGTGGCGAGAGCCTCGACGGACGCAAGATCATCGTGTCCGGTGCGGGCAATGTCGCGATCTATACGATCGACAAGGTGCTGCAGCTCGGCGGCAAGGTGGTCGCCTGTTCGGATTCCGACGGCTTTGTCCACGAGGAAGCCGGCATCGACCTTGCGCTGCTCAAGGAAGTCAAGGAGCGTCGCCGCGGCCGGATCGCCGATTACGCCAAGGCGCGCGGGTCCACTGCAACCTACGTTCCGAACGGCCGCATCTGGGACGTGCCGGCGGACATCGCGATGCCGTCAGCGACCCAGAACGAACTGACCGGACAGGATGCGCGCATTCTCGTGAAGAACGGCATTCGCGCCGTCGGCGAGGGCGCCAATATGCCCTGCACGCCGGAGGCGGTGCGTGTCTTCATGGACGCGAACGTGCTGTTCGGCCCCGGCAAGGCGACCAATGCCGGCGGCGTTGCGACCAGCGCGCTGGAAATGCAGCAGAACGCGTCCCGCGATTCCTGGAGCTTCGAAGAAACCGAGGAGCGGCTTGCGGCCATCATGCGCGGAATCCACGATCGCTGCGCCCAGACCGCGGAGGAATACGGCGCGCCCGGCAATTACGTGCTGGGCGCGAATATCGCCGGCTTCATCCGGGTCGCCGATGCCATGCGCGCGCTCGGCGTGATCTGAATGGCGCGGGCGCGGAGCGGGCTGGTCGCTCCTGCTCCGCGGCCGGATGCGAGATGACGGGTCGATCGGTGCCGCGCCTTCAGTGCGGTTTGGTCGCCTTCTTCAGAAACTCCACCAGCGCCTTGCGATCCTCCGCTGAGCCGATGGTCTGTTCCGGCATCTTGGTGCCGGGTGTGTAGGCGGCAGGCCCGATTTCGAACAGTTTCGACACCGTTTCCGGCGACCATACGATATCGAGCTTCTTTAGCGCCTCGGAGAAGTTGTAACCGGGCAAGGACGCGATCTTGCGTCCGAAAATGCCCGCAAGCGTCGGCCCCGCGCGATTGCCTTCGTCTGGCGACAGCGTGTGACATGCAATGCAGGCGCGGTAGATTTCGGCGCCGCGATCGCCGGCATGAGCCGCGAGCGGATCGCTCGCGCTGTTGAGCGGAACCGCGCCGATATGCTCGCCGGTCGTCGTATTCCAGCGCCGCACCATCCGGTCGGTGCCGCCGGTGAGCAGCGTTTCGTTGTCTGGAAAGAAGGCGACCGACCAGACCGGCAGGCCCGGGCCGACCAGCGTGCGCGCAATCGTGCGGGTCTTGCGATCGACGATTGCGACCGACCCGCGAATGCCGGCCGCCGCCACGCGTGTACCGTCCTGCGATACCGCAAGCGAGATGATCGGTGTTTCGCCGATCTCGATCTCTCCGGTTTTCTCACCAGCGGACGAAACGAAATAGACGCGGCCATTGGCGCCGGATGCAACAATCTCGCCGTCCGGCGCGACCGCGACTGTATTCAGGGCAGAGGGAAGCGTTACGATGACCGGCGCGTCGTTTCCGTGGAGCGGCCAGATGCGTACGGTCGCGTCATAGCCCGCGCTGACAAGCGAGCGTCCGTCGGCGGTGAAGCCGACGCCGTTGACGTTCTGCGCATGGCCTTCGAGGACACGCGGTGCGCCGCCCGATGCGAGCGGCCAAAGTCTGATCGTGCGATCCCATGATGCCGACGCGACCGTGTCGCCGTCCGGCGAAACGGCAAGTGCGACGATCGGCGCGGTATGTCCTTCGAAGGTTCGTTCGGGGACAGGATTGCCTGCTTTCCAGATCGCAATCTTGCCGTCCTCGCCGCCGGTTATCAGCCGCCCGTCCTTCAGGAAGGCGACCGCATTCACCGCGCTCTCATGAAAGCGCAGGACCTGTTCCGCGGAATTTCGCGACAGCGACCAGCGGATCGCCGACGTATCGAAGCTGCCGGACAGCGCGGTCGCGCCATCCGGCGCAACCGCGACGGCGCGCACCGGCCCGCCATGCCCGCGCATCTGCGCCGCAGCGGGATGGCAGGCGAGGATCGAGAGCAAGCCGGCAAGGGCGAGGCGAACATGCATAGGCGACCGATCAGGCTGTGTTCCCACATTCTTGCGCGCGGACGGCCCGTGCGCGATGTGAAGTTAGTCATCCGCGGGCCGCATGCCCAGCGCCCGGATGCGATTGCGTATCGCCTCATCGCGCAGCACTTCGCGGAACGCCGTCATGCCGGGCCGGTCCCGCCAGCTTTCCACCACGATGAAGTCATAGTCTTCCGGAGCCACGGGCAGGAAGGCGAGCCCGTACAGCTTCGCGACCGGCTCAATCGCGAAACCCCAGTCCGCGCGACCCTGCGCAATGGCGGCGGCGACGGCATTATGCGATTTCGGCTGGTTGGCGTAACCCGGCGGGCGGGCCCCGTTCAGTTTCTGGTCCATCAGCACACGGGTGCCGGACCCGGCATTGCGGTTCACCATGAGGCAGGACGGATCGGCGAGCGCCGCCGCAATGGCCGCATCCGCGTCCCGCCCCTCGAAGCGGATATCGCCCTTGCGGTAGAGGAGGCCTTGCGACCGCTGCCAGCCCTTGAGCAGAGACAAGCCCGATTCGAGCAGATGGGTGTTGTAGCGTCCGCTCTGCGGATCGATCAGATGCACCGGCGCGATATCGCATTCTCCGCGGCGCGCGGCGGCGACGCCGCCCAGGCTGCCGACCGCAATCACGCGCGCGCTGAATCCACGTTCCGCCAGCGCGCCGACCACCACATCGAGCGCCACGTCATGGCTGCCCATGATCACGAGATCAGGTGCCCGGGTGGCGGCGCCCAGCAGCGTGACATCCACCGTGCTATCCGCGTCAAGCGCGCTCGCCAGCGCGTCGATCTCGATGAAACCATCCGCCTGCGAAAACGCGGTGACCGATCCGGAGCCTTTGGGCGAAGGAAAGGCGACCACATCGTCCCCGCCCTGTACCAGCGCCACCAGCGCGAATTCCTTGCGACCAAGTTCCGACGGCACGCGCATCGGGATACGGGCGCTGACCTTGCGCGCGTCTTCCTCCGGCAGGCCGGCAAGCGCACGGATCACCGGCGCGACGAAGGCATGGAACGTGAAGATCGCGGAGGTCGGGAAGCCCGGCAGCACGACGACCGGCTTGCCATCGGCGACCGCAAGGCAGAGCGGCTTGCCGGGCTTGAGCGCAACGCCGTGCACCAGGATGCCGGGTTTTCCCAGCGTGGAGACGATGCGGTGCGACAGGTCGCCTGCGCCTTTCGAGGTGCCGCCGGACAGAACCAGCATGTCGCTTTCCGCCAGCGCTTTGCGCATCGCCGTCCCGAGCGCGGCCTCGTCATCGGGAAACGCCCCGTACCCGACGGCCTCGCCACCTGCCTCGGTGACCGCCGCCGCGAGGATCGCTCCGTTCGAGTCATAGATGCCGGCCGGCCGCAGCGGCGCTCCGAGCGGCACGAGTTCGTCTCCGGTTGACAGGATAGCGACCTTCGGTCGCCGCACCACTTCGACCGTCGCCATGCCGCAGGCCGCGAGCATGCCGATTTCGCGCGACGAGAGTGTTGTCCGCTTCCGCAGCAGCGTCTCGCCGCGCGCGATGTCCGATCCGGTATAGCCGATGAACTGTCCGGGTGCCGCTGCCCGGCGAATTTCGATCGAGGGGGAGACCGCGTCGTCGAACAGTTCGGTATGCTCGATCATGACCACGGCGTCCGCACCGCGCGGGATCACGCCTCCGGTCGCGAGCGCCGTCGCGGTGCCCGGCGCCACTTCGATATGCGGCGCATGTCCGCAGGCGATCACTTCGCGATTGAGGATCAGGCGGCGCGGAGCATTGTCGCTTGCGCCCGAGGTGTCGGCGGCGCGAACCGCAAATCCGTCGACGGCGGAGCGGTCGAACGGCGGCACGTCGATCGGCGCCATGATGTCCTGCGCCAGGACGCGCCCGAGCGCTGCGGACAGGGGCACGGTGTCAATGCCGCGCGGCGACAGATCAAGATGCTGCCGGAAGCGCGTCGTTGCTTCATCCGCCGTTACGACTTCGAGGAACTGCTCCTGCTGCGCGGCGCTCCGCACCGCATCGATCAGCGCCTGATCCGGATCGGCGGGACAGTTCACGGCAGCGGCCTCATCGCGATCGTCGCGCCGGCCGGATAACCTTCGCTCTCCGCCGGCACCAGCAGCCATCCATCGGCCCGGACAAGCGCTTGCAGCGGCAGAAAGCCCGATGCAAGCGGCTCCGCTTTGTCGGCATCACGGCGCAACGGGATCACCTCGGCGATACCGACGGTCGAGGCAATCTTGCGGGCGAGCACAAGCGGTACCGCGATGTCGTCGTCATGTGCGCCGCTCAGCTGGTCGAGCAGCCTGCGGCCGAGCACCAGCCACGAGGCGAGCGCCGCATCGATTCGCCCCGGCAGA
The DNA here is from genome assembly GCA_044506365.1 of Hyphomicrobiales bacterium. Lineage (GTDB taxonomy): Bacteria > Pseudomonadota > Alphaproteobacteria > Rhizobiales > Xanthobacteraceae > Pseudorhodoplanes. Next base: position 11,928 of record JBIQKQ010000011.1, on the reverse strand, counting down.
AGCAGGACCGGCCGATGATTCACAATACCGAAGGCGGCGGTCTCGCCCGGCGCGAGCCCGATGCCATGACAGATCACGCGGCCCGCGCGCGCGAGCGCGACCACAGCCTTGTCGTGGCGTCCCTCGCCGGTGCCGCCGATCCCGATGATCGCATCCGCATCATCGCGCGTCAGCGCATCGTCCAAGTCCCGGTCCAAGTCCCGGTCCAAGTCGCCGTCCAAGTCGCGGCTCACCTCGGCTGCGCCACCCGTCGTTTCGACGAGCCGTCGAACAAGCGCGGCGGCCGAATTGAGGATCGTATCGCCCGGCCTTGTATTGACGACGCGGATACAGGGTTTGCGGATGCTGACCTCCGTGTGGCCTGCGATCGCCAGCATCGCGAGGTCGGTGGCGCGCAGCCGCGCGCCGGCCGCCCGCAAAATCGTTATTGCACCGATGTCGCCGCCCACGGGCAGCACGCTTTCCCCCGGCGCGACCGGGGCCATCATCTGCATCATGCCGCCGAGCGCGGTCACCGCATCGAGCGGAGCGACCGCATCGCTCCGTGGAGGCAGCGTCGCAAACGCATCGACGCGCTGCGGCGGCGGCTGCAATGTCAGCGGCGCATAGGGACCTGCGTCCCGTGTTGATTCCGAATCGACGGCCCATCCGTCGCGCAGTGCGACCGGACATGGCGGCAGGTCGCGATCTGCGATCACGTCGCTCGCAAGCACGCAATCGCGAGCCTGCGCGAGGGCGACCTCGCGGGGCGGCACAGGTACGATCCCGGCGATCGCCGCAAGCACGTCTGCGAGCGGGGTGAGCCGTCCGATACGCTGGTGATGCGCCATGTCCGCATTCATGTTGCGTTTCTGGCGGAGCCCCCATACTGGGTCAAGCCACTGAAGACGTTGCCGGTTTCAAGCGCACGACGAGCCGGCCGATATAGCCCGGGCCTATGGGATGAGCGAAAAAATCATCAATTTGCGCGGATTGAAGTGCCCGCTGCCAGCCCTGCGGACGAAAAAGGTCCTCAAGGGTATCGCCTCGGGCGAGGTCATTCTGGTCGAATGCACCGATCCCCTGTCCGCCATCGATATCCCGAACCTCATCAACCAGACCGGCGACGTGCTCGAAGCCACGGATCGCACGGAGGATCTCCTGACATTCCGCATCCGGAAGGCTTAAGGCGGCGCTTTCTGTCAGTTGAATTTGCCTGCCGCTTCGGGAATTCTCGGCCGCCGCTCCGGAGGATCGCTTGCAGGTTCCCAATATTCCGCGCGCCTCGAGCGCGCTCGCGCGCTTCACTGTCCTGGACCTGACGCGGGTGCGGGCGGGACCGACCTGCGCGCGGCAATTGGCCGACTGGGGTGCCAACGTGATCAAGATCGAGGCGCCGGCGCGGCTGGAAGGCGGCGACCCGATCGGTGGAGCGCGACATGGCGCGGATTTTCAGAATTTGCACCGCAACAAGCGCTCCATCACGCTCGATCTGAAAAGCGAGGCCGGCCGCGCGGCGCTGCTCCGGCTCGCGGAAGGGGCGGACGTCGTGATCGAAAATTATCGCCCCGACGTGAAGCGGCGCCTGCGGATCGATTATCCGGACCTGAAGCAAGTCAATCCGCGGATCGTCTATGCCAGCATCTCGGCCTACGGACAGGACGGCCCTTACGAGCGATGGCCGGGATTCGATCAGATCGCGCAGGGCATGGGCGGCCTCATGTCGGTCACCGGTCTGCCCGGACAGGGACCGATGCGTGCGGGCGCGGCAGTCGCCGATATGGCTGCGGGCCTGTTCGCCGCGCTCGGCGTTCTCACCGCGCTGCTCGAACGCGAACAATCCGGCGAGGGCCAATATGTCGAAACGTCCCTCCTTGCCGCGCAGATCTTCCTGCTCGACTTCCAGGCGGCGCGCTGGCTGATCGACAGAGAGGTGCCCGGGCAGGCTGGCAACAACCACCCGACCAGCGTGCCGACCGGCGTCTACCGGACCAAGGACGGTCACATCAACATCGCGACCACCGGCTCGCCGACCTGGGTCCGCTTCTGCAAGGCCATCGGCGGCGAGCACCTGATCGAGCATCCCGATTATGCGACCAACGCGCTGCGGCTGAAAAACCGCGACGCGCTGAACACCGATATCGAGAAAACGCTGGCGTCCGACACCAGCGCGTCATGGATCAAGCGGCTGAATGCGGCTGGCGTCGCCGCCGGTCCGATCTATACGATGGATGAGGTGTTCGCAGACGCACAGGTGCAGCATCTCGGTGTCGCAACGGATATGGCAACGCCTGACCGCGGCACGCTGAAGGTGATCCGCCAGCCCTTCTCGCTCTCGCGCACGCCGAGCAAGGTTGTCCTGCCGACGCCGGAGCGCGGCGCGCATACCGATGAGGTGCTGACCGAGTTCGGATTCAGCAAGGATGACATCGCGGCGCTGAGGAAGGCGGGCGCGACCTGACGTCAGCGCGGTTCTTTACCTCTCCCTGCTTGCGGGGAGAGGTCGGTTGCCGAAAGCAGTCAGGTGAGGGGCCGCATCGGCATGGACGCACGGCCGCAACATGCCCCTCACCCCACCCCTCTCCCCGCAAGCGGGGAGAGGGAGCAGACCGTGCCCCCGCGGATAAGTTACGGACAAAAGCCAAGAGGACATTCGAAATGACCGACAAGATGCTCTCGCGCAAGGATGGCGGGGTCGGCTACGTGATCTTCAACAATCCCGAGCGGCACAATGCGGTCTCGCTCGAAATGTGGGCGGCGACGCGCGATATCCTCGACGGGTTTCGCGACGATCCCGAAGTGCGCGCAGTGGTGCTGACCGGGGCCGGCGGCAAGGCCTTCGTGTCGGGCGCCGATATATCGAAATTCGGCGCCGAGCGGTCAAGCGCGGAAGCCGTCGCGAAATACAATGCGACAACGGAACAGGCCTTCTCGGGCGTGCACGATTTTCCGAAGCCGACGATCGCGATGATCCGCGGCTATTGCATCGGCGGCGGCATGGCGCTTGCGACCTGCTGCGACATCCGCATCTGCACGCCCGCATCGAAATTCGGCATTCCGGCGGCGAAGCTTGGCCTTGGCTACGACCACAAGGGCATCCGCCGGCTGATGAACGTGGTGGGCCCGTCCTTCGCAAAGGAGATCTTCTTCACGGCACGGCAATTCGACGCCGAGGAGGCGCGCATGATGGGCTTCGTCAATCGGGTTGTCCCGGATGCGGAACTGGAAAGCTATGTGAAGGATTACGGCCGCATGATCGCGGCGAACGCGCCGCTGACCATGGGCGCAGCCAAGCATGCGATCGGCGAATTGCTGAAGGATGAAGCGGAACGCGATATCGACAGCGTGGTTGCCGCGGTGAAGCGCTGCTTCGACAGCGCCGATTACATCGAGGGCCGGACGGCCTTCATGGAAAAGCGCAAGCCGGTCTTTACGGGGCGGTGACATCTGCGTCCTGGCCGGCATTGCCGTTTGAAACGCGCGTCGTTGCGCCCGCGATGTCCGGCTGTCCCGCCTCACTGTACCGCCAAGATGTGGGTGCCGGCGATCGGCACGGGCATGACGCGGCAGGCAGCGTTCACGCGACGCATTTCAATTTGTGAAATTCCGAAGACCGCGTCGCGGATGGCTGTTTCGGAGCAAAGCTGCTAAGACGCGCGCCATCGACTTACCAGCCGTCGCTATGGAGACGTCCATGTACACCGACCTTCAGCTTTACATCGATGGCGAATGGCTCAATGGCGCGGGCCGCAAGGGCGAGGAGGTGATGAACCCCGCCAGCGGCAAGGCCCTCGGCACGCTGCCGCATGCCTCGAAGGCCGATCTCGATCGCGCGCTCGACGCCGCCGACAAGGGCCTCGCCGTATGGCGCGCCACCAGCGCCTATAATCGCGCCAGGGTCATGCGCAAGGCCGCCGACCTTGTGCGCGAGCGCGCCGACACCATCGCCCGCGTCATGGTGCAGGAACAGGGCAAGCCGCTGGTCGAAGCCAAGGGCGAGGTGATGGTCACCGCGGACATCATCGACTGGATGGCGGAGGAAGGCCGGCGTGCCTACGGCCGTATCGTGCCGGGCCGTGGCAAGAATATCCGCCAGCTGGTGCTGCAGGAGCCGGTCGGTGTTGTCGCAGCCTTCACGCCGTGGAATTTTCCAACGCTCACGCCCGTGCGCAAGATCGCCGGCGCGCTCGCGGCCGGTTGTTCGATCATCGTGAAAGCCTCCGAGGAAACGCCGGGTTCCTGCGTCGAGCTAGTGAAGTGCTTTGCCGATGCCGGGCTGCCGAAGGGCGTGCTGAACCTCGTCTTCGGCGTGCCGGCGGAGGTCTCTGAGCATCTGATCGGCGCCGACAGCGTGAAAAAGATTTCGTTCACCGGGTCCGTGCCGGTCGGGAAGCTGCTTGCCGGCCTTGCGGCGAAAGGCATGAAGCGCGCGACCATGGAACTTGGCGGGCATTCGCCGGTCGTGGTGTTCGGCGATGCCGATCCGGAAAAGACCGCCGACACCATCGCGGCCTTCAAGTATCGCAATGCCGGCCAGGTCTGCATCTCGCCGACCCGCTTCTATGTGCAGGAGAGCGTTTACGACCGCTTCCTCAAGCGCTTCACCGAATTCGCCGATAACGTGAAGCTTGGCGACGGCCTCGACAAGGACACGACGATGGGCCCGCTCGCCAATCCGCGCCGGCTCGACGCGATGGAATCGATCGTGCAGGACGCCAAGAGCCGCGGCGGCAAGATCGTCACCGGCGGCAAGCGCCGTGGCAACCAGGGCTATTTCTTCGAGCCGACGGTGATCACCGACGTGCCCGACGATTCGAAGGTCATGACCGAGGAGCCGTTCGGGCCGGTGGCGCCGATCGTTCGCTTCAAGACGTTCGACGAGGTGGTGGAGCGCGCCAACTCGCTGCCGTTCGGTCTTGCTTCCTATGCATTCACCACCAACACGCAGACCGCGACCATGATCGGCGACGCGCTGCAATCGGGCATGGTGGGCGTCAACTCGGTGGCGATCTCGACGCCGGAAACGCCGTTCGGCGGCATCAAGGAATCCGGCTACGGCCAGGAAGGCGGCATCGAGGGGCTGGAGGCCTACACCAACCGCAAGTTCATCTCGCAAGGGTAACGTCCGCAGGGAACGGTGAGGCGGTTCCGTCATTGACGCAATGTGTTCAAGGCGGGACGTATCATGAGGACTCTATGGAGCGTCGTCACTGCAAGCCTGATCCTCGCCGCGATTCCCCTTGGGGCGGCGCACTTTGGGGTGAAGGCGGCGAGCGCGCAGGACGCCGCGCTCGGATGGCGGCCTTATGTCGACGAACGGACGGGCACGCGGGTCGATTTTCCCGCCGGCCTGTTTACCGTTGATGCTGGCGAACCCGAACGTGGCACCGGGCGGGTCTTCGAGAGCGCGGACGGGCGAGCCACTTTCTCCGCTTATGCGCTCGACAATGAGGAAGGCCACACGCCTGAGAGCTATCTCCGCCGGTTCCTCAAGGTCGATCCAAGCACGATTGATTACCGGCGGGTGACCAATCGCTTCTTCGCAATTTCAGGCGTTCGCGGTGGTCAGGTCTATTACAGCCGCTGCAACTTCCAAGGTCGGATGCACTGCATCTACATTGCCTATCCGCAGCGCGAACTTCGTGCGTGGGACGGCATCGTCACACGCATCAGCCTTACGCTTCGCGCCCCGGCAGGCCTGTCGGCACGTTAGCCGACTGGCACGCGCGCCAGATCTTCTCCGCTGTCGCGGGCATGTCCATGTGCGCGGCCGCGGGCACCGCATCGGCGATCGCATTCATGATCGCCGCAAGCGAAGCGGTGGTGCCGGCTTCGCCGACGCCCTTGACCCCGAGCGGATTGGTGGTCGCCGGTACCGGGTGCGAGTGGTCACGCAACTCTGCCGGCATGTCGAGCGCGCGCGGCATCGCGTAATCCATGAACGAGCCCGTGACGAGCTGTCCGCTGGCCGGATCATAGACCGCGCGCTCGAGCAGCACCTGGCCGAGCCCCTGCGCGATGCCGCCATGCACCTGGCCATGCGCGAGCGTATGATCGAGCACCGTGCCGCAATCGTCCACGGCATAATAGCCGACGACCGCGACCTCGCCGGTCTCCGGCTCGATCTCGACCTCGGCGATGTGACAGCCGTTCGGAAAGGTCTGCGGGGTGTCGACGTCGCACTTGGTATCGAGACTTTCGCCGATCTCGCCCTTGTCCTTCATCTCGGCGGCTTTCGCAGCAAGATCGAAGAGGCCGATGGAGCGATCGGTGCCGACCACCTCGAACAGCCCGCGCCGATAGGCGATGTCCTTCTCATCGGCTTCGAGCGCTTGAGCTGCCAACGCCCGCCCTTTCTCCAGCATCGCCTCGACCGTGCGCACTACCGCGGTCCCGGCGGTGATGGTCGAGCGCGAAGCGACTGACGGCCAGCCCTTGATCTCGAAATCGCTGTCGCCCTGACGGTGCTTCACCAGCACCGGATCGATCGCCAGTTTGTCGGCGACGAGCCGCGGATAAACCGTGGCGTGCCCCTGCCCGGTATTGCCGACATTCATGTTCACGACGACGGTGCCGTTACCGGGAAAGGTCAGCCACGCGCCTTCATTCGGCACGCCGCCGGAATGCTCCAGGAAACATGAAATGCCGATGCCGCGCAGCTTGCCGTTCGCTTCGGATTCACGGCGGCGCTCGGGAAAGCGCTCGATCTGCGCAAGCGCCAGCGCCTTCTCGAAGATTTGCGGAAACTCGCCGCTGTCAAACGTCGTGCCCATGGCGGTCTTGTAGGGAATGGCGGACGGGGCGATCAGATTGCGCCTGCGGATCTCTGATTTGTCGATCCCGGTCACGCGAGCGGCTTCATCGACGAGCCGCTCGATCAGGTAATTCGCCTCGGGTCGTCCGGCGCCGCGATAGGGCCCGGTCGGGATCGTGTTGGTGTAGACGCATTGCACGCCGATATCGAGCTTGCCGATGTCGTACATTCCGGGGAAGCAGCGCGCGAAATTGTTGGTGGCGAGCTGGATGCCGGCGGAGGCAACGTAAGCGCCGAGATTCTGGATCTGGCGCGCGCGCAGGGCGAGGAACTTGCCGTTTGCATCAAGCGCAAGCTCGCCGACGGTGACGTTGTCGCGGCCCTGATTGTCGCAGTTGAAGGCTTCCGACCGGCTCGCCATCCAGTGCACCTTGCGGCCGTAGTTCCTGGCAGCGATCAGCAAGGCCGGATATTCCGGATAGGCGCCGCTCTTGAGACCGAACGCGCCGCCGACATCCTCGGTCACAACGCGCAGCATCTGCCGATCGATGCCCATGATGGCGGCCACCATGTCGCGCATCGGACCTGCGCCCTGCGAGCAGACGCGCAGCGTGTAACGGCCTGTCTTGCCGTCGAAACTCGCGGTGCCGCCGCGCGTCTCCATCGGCGCCATGACCATGCGCTGCTGCATGACGGTCACGCGCGCGACATGCGCGGCCGATCGGATGATCTCCTCGACTGCGGCAACATTGGCCGCGTCGTCGACCGGGGCGGGAAAATCGATCGCAAGGTTGCCGGGGATGTCATCGAACAGGCATGGCGCATCCGGCTTCAGGGCCTGCTGCGCATCGACCAGCGCCGGCAGTTCCTCATATTCGATGGCGACCAGTTCGGCGGCATCGAGTGCCTGCGGCAGGCTGTCCGCGACCACCATCGCGACCGCTTCGCCCACATGCATGACCTTTCCTTCTGCGAGACAAGGGCGGTGCGCGAAGATCGCTTTGGTGCCGCCGCGCCCGGGGATCGGCGGATGCCGCGTCACAGAGCCGACGCCTTCGAGGTCGGCGGCGGTCAGAATGCCGAGGACGCCCGGGGCCTTCAGCGCCTCGTCGAGCGAGATCGCCGCGATGCGGGCATGGGCATGCGGCGAGCGCACGAACACGGCATGGGCGACGCCCTGCTTCTCCACGTCGTCGACGAACCGGCCGCGCCCGCGGATGAGCGCGTCGTCCTCGACACGGGGGCCGTGGTGGGGGTGGTCGTGTTCTGGGGCCATGCCGCGAAGGTTCCGAATCGGGTCATGCCCGCGCCTGTCGCGGCAACCACGTCCTGTCCGGCTGATGCAAAGACGTGGATGGTCGGGACAAGTCCGGCCATGACGCTGTTGTTACAGTGGCGCGCGCTGCGCCTTGATCATGTCCGCGATGCCCGCAAGCGTCTCGTTTGTCAACGGAATGTCGACCGGCTGATTGCGCTCGGCCGAGAGATCGGCGGCGAGATAGCATTCCATGACGGTGCGCGCGCTTTCCGGCGATACCATTGGCGGGCGGTCCATGATGCAGGATTCGAGGAAGTGGATCGTCTCCGGCCCCATCTGGCCGGCGAAGACATGGTCGACCTGCTCGCCCGGCATGGTCGACATCGGATATTGCATGCCGTCCTTCACGGTGTTGAGCCAATGGTCGCGCGCCGTGTCGTCGAGGAACAGCGAGCCCTCGGTGCCGGTGATCTCGATGGTGGTGGCGCAGTAATTCGGATAGCTCGGCGGCAGATTCCACCCGCCGCCGATGGCAACGAGGACCCCGTTGTCCATCTTCACCGTGGACCACATGACGTCATAGGAGCCGTTGACCGGCTGCATGTAGCCATAGGCCCCCTGCGAATAGACGCTGACCGGCTTCGCCGGCTCGAGCAGCCAGAACACGATGTCGAGGTCATGGGTGGATTCCATCGCGGCGGGCGACAGCCGCACCCGGCTCGCGATCTTCTTGCCGAGGCTGCGCGACAGATGCCGGCTCACCATCACTGACACCGGCTTGCCGAGCGTGCCGTCGGTCAGTTTCTTCTTGGCATAGGCAAACTTGGTGTTGAAACGCTGCGAATAGCCGATGGTGAACTTGACGTTGTTGCGTTTCGATATCGCGATCAGTTCGTCGGCCTCGTACAATTCGAGCGCAATCGGCTTTTCCAGCAGCACATGCTTGCCGGCCTTCAGGCAGTCACGCGCGATCGGGTAATGCGTACTCTCCGGCGTGGTGGAAATGTAGACCACGCGGATCGCCTCGTTCCTCACGATGTCCTGGTAGTCGAGCGTCGCGACTGCCGCATTGGTGAGTTTCTGAACCTCCTTCAGCCGGTCCGGCCTGATCTCGCAGAGGTGAAGCTTTTTCACCAGGGGGTAGCGCGACAGCGTCTCGGCGCGAATGCCGCCGCACCATCCGGTGCCGATGACGGCCACTTCAATAGGTTCTACCGGCATTTCGTCCCTTGAAAATGATTGTTGTTGCCCATGCAAAAGAGAACATGTGCAGTCGACATTCGCAATGTCGTCGTCCGCGCGAAGGGGGGGACCTATATTCCGGAGCGGCGGTTATGGGTCCCCGCTTTCGCGGGGACGACGGTAGCGGAAATACCGAACACCTTCGCTGCAAATTGCGGATAGACGTCCGCCAGCTCCGGCGCGACCGTTTCGCGCATCACGCGCAGCGTCTGCGCATCCGGCGCGGGCGTTTCCGGCACATGGTCGGGGCGGTCGAAATCGAAGCCGGTATGCTCGATGATCTCCCTGACGCTGTGCCCCGGATGCACGCTCTGCAGGCGAAAGCGCCGCCGCTCCTTGTCGAACGCGAACAGGCAACGATTGGTGATCAGCGCCACCGGTCCGCCGGTGCGATACACGTTGGGCTCGCTGACGCCGGGCGCGCTGATGAAATCGACCTTCGGCACCAGCGTGCGTCGCGAATGCTCGGTGCGGAAAAGGATCACCTGCGGCACGACGAAATAGAGATAGGCCGAGCCGAACGAGCCGGGGAAGCGCACCTGCGGCCTGTCATGATCGCCGATCCCGACGAGATTGATGTTGCCTTCACCGTCGATCTCGCCGCCGGACAGGAAGAACACGTCCATGCGGCCCTGGCCGGCGCAATCAAACAATTCGACGCCGCCTTCCGTGAAGAAATTGTGCTTGCGGCTCTGCAGCAGGGAGACGTAAGGCCGCCCGTTGCCGCGCGCGCGGCACAGGAGTGCAGCCGCAGCCGGGATCGGCGATGCATTGCCGACGGCGATGTGGCGCACGTCGCCGATCAGACCGGCGACGGCGGCGATGAGGAGTTCTTCAGGCTGGAAGGTCATGCTGCTTGTTTCTGATCCCTCCCCTTCAGGGGAGGGTGGCTGGCCGAAGGCCAGCCGGGTGGGGTTGGTTGCGGACGTGCGTCGTGCCCCCACCCCGATCTCCTTCGCTCACGCTCAGTCGATCGACCCTCCCCCGCAAGCGGGGAAGGGAAAGAGCGGAACGCATCACGCCGCGCGTTTCCCATACACATGCGCATCGCAATACCGCGCGAAGCCTTCGGCTGTCTTTGCCAGACGCGCATATTCGGAAAGATGCGCGACGTCGACCGGATACGCGTTCGGCAGCGACAGCGGCCAGGCGCCGTTCTTCACCTGCGCGATCGTGTCGATATAGAAGCCGGGCAGCACGCCCGCCGCCAGCACCGGATCATCGAGCAGATTGCCATCGTCAATGCGTTCGACCGTCACCACGGTTTTGCGCGAGGCACGCGCCAGTGTGCCGAGATCGCGCTCGCGCCCGATCCAGACATTGCCGTGCCGATCCGCCATGGAGGCATGGAACAGCGCCACATCGGGCCGGATCGCCGGTAAGAGCACGATCGGATCGTCGTTGCCGAACGGATTGTCGATCACCCGCCAGTCGCTGCGAACATTCATGAGGTCGGAGCCGATCAGGCCACGCAGCGGCATGAACGGATTGCCCTTCTCGCCCGCTTCCAGCGCCGCATAGAGCGCCGGGCAGGTGGCATCCTTCATCCGCAGGGCGCCGCCGGTCATTGCCGCGACAAAGCGCGGCGCCGGACCGAATTCGCCAAGGCTCACGGCCGACGTTTCCAGCGTCTTCACGCAGCCGGCGCCGATCAGCATATCGGCCTGCAATGTCGAGGCCGGCAGCGCCACCAGATGCAGATTTTTCACGTCGCGGCGAATGAGCGCGCGGGTCGCTTCCATGGCGACGCCGGCCTGCTCGCGCGGGACGGCCAGCAGACAGCCGTCGGCGATCGGCGCGAGTGCATCTTCGAGCGGGACGACAGCCGGCATGGGACCTCCGCTGACGATCATAGGTCCGCCGCGCGGACTTGCGAAGTGCTTGCGGCGCATGCCGCCTGTGTTACCAGACGGACCACAACCTGCGGGGAGGAATGGAAATGACGACGAGCGCACAGAAGATCGGCTGGATTGGCATGGGCCGCATGGGCTACGCGATGGCCGAATTGCTGCTCAAGGCCGGCTATGACGTCTCGATCTGGAACCGGACCAAGTCCAAGGCCGAACCGCTGACAAAAATCGGTGGCAAGGTGGTGGACAGGCTGTCGGACCTCGCAGGCGTGGACGTGCTGTTCTCGATCGTGTCCGCTGGCAAGGACGTGAAGGAAGTCTATTTCGGCCCGAACGGCGTCGCGCCGAACGGCAAGGGCAAGATGCCGAAGATCGTGGTCGATTGCTCGACCATCTCGGTCGATGACTCCGAAGAAATCCGTGAGCAGTTGAGGGGGCTCGGCGCAGAGTTTGTCGCATGCCCCGTTTCCGGCAATGCCAAGGTGATCAAGGCAGGCAAGCTGTCCGCCGTCGCGTCCGGGCCGGAAGCCGCCTTTCGCAAGGTGGAGGACATGGTCCTGACATTCGCGCCGAACGGGGTGTCGTATGTCGGCGAGGGTGAACTCGCCCGGATCTGCAAGATCGCCCACAACGTCATGCTTGGCGTGGTGATCCAGAACCTGATCGAGATCACGCTCCTGGCAAACAAGATGGGCGTGCCGCGCGAAGCGTTCCTGAAATTCATGAACAACGGCGTGATGGGTTCGATGTTCACGCGCTACAAGTCGCCGGCGCTGGTCAATCTCGACTGGACCACCACGTTCACGCCGGAGCTGCTGCTGAAGGACCTCGATCTCGGCCTTGCG
>JBIQKQ010000181.1:3731-5655 GCA_044506365.1 Hyphomicrobiales bacterium | reverse complement strand
CATCGCCCGCCGGCCTTGTCCTTCTCGACCACCTGCGGGAGCACGGCGCTGAAGATCGACTGGCCGGACAGCCGCATGTGCATTCCGGTCAGGTTGTTGTCCTTGTCGAAGGCGCCGACCAGCTTGCATTGCATGACCGGGTGATAGCGTCCCTGAGCCATGTCCTCTTCGCGCGACCAAAGCAGCTTCACCGGCGTGCCGGGGATCTGCTTGGCGAGCTTGACCACCTGATGGACAAAGTCCTGGTGCAGGCCGCTGCGCCGTCCGAAGCCGCCGCCAATGACATTATGCCTGTACACCTCGCATTTTTCGGCGGGCAGGCCGGACGATGCCAGCACCGCCGCGAAGGACGATTCTCCGTCCTGCGTCGGCACCCACACTTCACACTTTTCCGGCGTGTAAAGTGCCGTGGCATTCATTGGCTCCATCGGAGCGTGATTGAGGTAGGGATACGAATAGACCGCTTCCACCTTCTTGGCGGCGGCAGCGATCGCGGCTTTGGCATCGCCGCTCTTGTTGCCGACGAAGGCTTGCTCGGCATCGAATCCCTTCGTTAGCGTCGCGGCGATGTCCTCGCTTGAAATCTTCGCGTTCGGACCCTCATCCCACACGATCGGGAGTGCATCGAGTGCCGTCTTGGCGTGCCACCAGGTATCGGCCACAACCGCGACCGCGGTATCGCCGACCTGCAGGACATGCTTGACGCCCGGCATATTCTTGACCTTCGCCGCATCAAAGCTTTTCACCTTGCCGCCGAAGACCGGGCATTCCTTGATCGTAGCATTCAGCATGCCCGGGAGCTTGAAATCGGCGCCATAAACCTGCTTGCCGGTCACTTTGTCCGCGGTGTCGAGCCGCTTCATCCCCTTGCCGATCACCTTCCACTCGCTCGGATCCTTGAGCTTGGGCTTCTCGGGCACCGGCAGCTTCGACGCAGCTTCCGCGACCTTCCCGAACGTCGTCTTGCGGCCGTCGGGGCCTGTGATCACGCTGTTCTCGGCCTTCAATTGCTCGACCGGAACCTTCCACTCATTGGCGGCGGCCTGCAGCAACATCATCCGCGCGGCGGCGCCGCCTTCACGCACGTATTGATGCGAGGTGCGAATGCCGCGGCTTCCGCCTGTTGAGAACGGACCCCAAGGCCGCTTGCGGGCGACGCTCTGGCCGGGCGTCGGATATTCGGGGACGATCTTGGACCAATCGCATTCAAGTTCTTCGGCCACAAGCTGAGCCAGACCGGTGATGGTCCCCTGCCCCATTTCGTGCCGGACGATACGGATGACGACAGTGTCGTCCGGCTTGATCACCACCCACACTCCAAGTTCGGGCCCCGAGGCCGCCGAAGCGGACGCCGAAGCGAGACCTTGCGGAAGGTCGAATCCGATAGCCAGGCCGCTGCCGAGCGCGGCGCTGCCGATGATGAACTTGCGGCGATTGATATTTGGAACGAGATTCATGATCGCCTCCCTCACGCCTTGGCTGCCTGGTGGATGGCTTCACGCACCTGCTGAAAGGTACCGCACCGGCATATATTGGTGATCTCGCGGTCGATGTCGGCATCGGTCGGCTTCGGATTGTCCTTGAGAAGCTGGGCGACCGCCATGATCATGCCGGATTGGCAATAACCACATTGCGGCACCTCGTTGTCGATCCAGGCCTTCTGCACCTTGTGCAGGACACCGTTCTGCGCGAGGCCCTCGATGGTGGTGATCGACTTGCCAACCGCTTCACTAACCGGCAGGGCGCAGGCACGCACCGCACCCATTCCATCGATATGGACCGTGCAAGCACCGCATTGTGCAATGCCGCAACCGTATTTGGTCCCGGTTAGACCTACGTTTTCGCGGATGGCCCAGAGAAGCGGCGTATCCGGCTCCACGTCAATGTTATGGGCCTGGCCGTTTATGGTTAGTTGAGGCATCAA
>JBIQKQ010000181.1:0-3721 GCA_044506365.1 Hyphomicrobiales bacterium | reverse complement strand
CGCGCGGCTTACGGACGCGCGACTGAGGAATTATAGCCACTTTTGAATTGGTCGAAACAGCGATTAAATCCTGCTGCCCGTGGAATAAAGTCGCGACCGCAGAAATTCGTGGCGTTCGAGTTGGGCGATAGCCCCGAGACACGATCCGAGTGGTTCGGTGCAGCGCAGCGCGCGCGCGATCGCCCTACGGACGCGGCGGGCCAGGTCCAAGTCGCTGCTTACAATTGCAACAATGAGATTGGAAATGGGAAACGGCGGGTCAAAGCCCGCCGCTCCTGCCATTCAAATCCTCGGAGTCAGGGCCGGATCATTTCTCCGGCGTGATCTTGGCGTCTACCAGCACCTTCTCCCAAAGCTGGACTTCCTTCGACAGGAAATCCGCGAATTGCTCGGGGGTGCCTCCAACGACCGCTAATCCCTGTTTCGCCAGCGCATCTTTGACTTTCGGCATGGCCAAAATCTTGTTGGTGAGTTCATTGTACCGGGCGATCACGTCCTTTGGCGTGCCGGCCGGAGCAAGCAGCCCATACCACAATCCGACATCGGCGCCCTGAAGACCGGCCTCGCTGTTGGTCGGAATATCGGGCGCGAGAGCCGAACGCTTCGGGCTCGCAATCGCTAGGGCCTTGATCTGTTTGTTGCTGATCAGAGGCAGCGCGGTATGCAGCGGCATGAACATCGTGTGCACATGCCCGGCGACGACATCGCGGATCGCCCCTGCCGAACCGGGATACGGGACGTGGACGATGTCCGACTTGGAAGCGGACTTGAACAGTTCCATGGCCAAGTGCTGGGCCGAGAGCGGGCCGGTCGAAGCGTAATTCAGCTTGCCGGGTGCTGCATGGGCCAGTTTCAGGAAGTCCTGAAGGGTATCGGCCTTCACCGACGAATGCACGACAAGCGTCAGGTCACCGGTCGCCACCTCAACGATCGGCGCGAAGCTCTTGATCGGATCGAACGGAAATTTCCGGAAGCCGCTCAGATTGGAAAGGATATGCGAGGGCGCGGTCAGCAGGAGCGTGTTGCCATCGGGCGCAGCGCGCGCCACCTCGTTGGTACCGATATTGCCGCTGGCGCCCGGCTTGTTCTCGATCACCACCGGCTGCCCCAGCATCGGCTGCAATTCCTCGCCGATCACGCGCGCCAGGATGTCGACGCCTGTGCCCGCGCTGAACGGCACAACGATCGTGATATTGCGTCCCTTCTCCTGCGCTTGGGCAGACGTCAGACTACCGGCCACGGCCAGCGCGCAACACCCCATCAGGAACGAACGAACAGTCAACATGCCGACAAGCCTCTTTGTCTCATTGCATCGGAACGACTGGCAAAAGTGCCGTCATGCAAGCTTCTCACGGAAAAAAGCGAAGGTGCGGGCATCGGCGCGCTGTGTCGTTGCTTCATCATAGGTGTCGGCGCGATGATGATTGGCGAAGGCGTGCCCGACATCCGGATGCACGTGCACTTCCACATGTGAGTTGCCTTCGACCGCAGCCAGAATATTGCGAAGCAGTTCAGGTGGCGTTGTGTGATCGCGCTCGCCGAAATGCAGGATGAGCGGCTTGCCGATCTTCGGACCGTCCTCGAGGAACAGCTGGATACGCGTTCCATAGTAACCGACGGCCGCGTCGGCGTCGGTGCGTGCGGCCGCGAGATAAGCCATGGTCCCGCCGAGACAGAAGCCGACGACACCGACCCGGCCGTTGCATGACGCCTGTCCACGCAACCAGGTCACCGCAGACTGAACATCCTTCACGGCCGTCGGATAATCGAAGGCCGCATGCAGCGCGAATGCGTCCTTATAACTCTCCTGATCATAACCAAGCTCGACGCCCCGCCGCAGCCGCCAGAATATGTCGAGCACGAGAACCACGAAGCCTTGTTCGGCATAGCGCGCGGCGATTTCCCGCAGCGGCGCGTTCACGCCGAAAATCTCCGGAATCATCACCAGGCCAGGCGCCGAGGTCTGGTTCGGAGCGTAAACGAATCCGTCGAAGTGGTTGTCGTCGTGCGATGGAATTGAAACGCGCTCAGCCATGATTCAGAGTGACCTCAGCTTTAGTCCTGGCGTTCCTCGTGGAACGCATTGAGCTGTGGTGGGGCCGTGTCGAAGCCGAACTCGTCCCAGCGCGCCAGCAGGCTCTCGTAGGTCGACCGTCGCAGCCGCGTGGCCGCTGGAAACTTGCTCATGAACCGGTGCGGCTTACAGGCGTTGATCAGCACTTTCGAACCGTAGGGACGGTTTTCCGGCGGAAACTGGCTCGGATCGAGCCCGGTCGACCACGTCGTCCTCAGGAAGTCGAGATCGTCCGCCGGGTTGCATCGGGTACTCAGCGCCCACAGCACCTGATTGAGGTCGTAAGGCTCAACATCATCGTCGACAGCAATGATCCACTTGGTGAAATAGGCCGCCGCCGGACATTGCGCCGCAAGCGCGAGCGCCTGTGCGACATGTCCCGCATATTGCTGCTTGAGCGAGATGACGAGCATGCCAAAGCCGGAGGCCGCTGCCGGATGCAGAAAAACGCCGCGCACACCCGGCAAACCGATACGGTCGAGGTCGTCCAGCACGCGCGCCGATCGCGCAACTGCGTAGTAGGTGCCCTGCTCACACGACGGATAGCTCGCCATCAACGCCGCCGTGATGATCGGATTGCGGCGCAGATGCAAAGCCGTGACCTCGATAACCGGCTGCGGCGAACGCGGATTGCCGTAATAGCCGGTGAATTCGCCGAGCGGGCCCTCTTCCTCGAGGTCTCCGGGACGAAGCAATCCTTCGATCACGATTTCAGCATGAGCGGGAATTGGCAGACCGACCGTACTGGCCTTGGTCAGTTCCACCGGCCGCTGCATCAAGGCGCCGGCCGCATCGAACTCGGACTCCTGCTGGCCAAACACCAGCGAACCGGCAATGAAGGTCGCCGGATCGACGCCATAGGCCGCCACGACTTCGCAGGGTTCGCCCTTGGCCCACCATGCTTCGCGATCGAGCCGGCCATGTTTTCCAGGCGAACAATAGAGTCCGACCCTGTTCCTCGAATGAAGCATCTGCCGGTAGACGCCGACATTGATACGCCGCGTTTCCGGATCCTGGGTGAGCGTGATGTCGCCGGTGCCAATATATCGGCCACCGTCGCCGGGCCAGAATTTCGGCACCGGAAGCTTCGTCAGGTCGATGTCATCGCCGAACAGGACCGTCTCGTTGATCGGCGCATTGTCGGGTGAGATCATGACCGGGGCGATGCGCTTGCGCATGATCCGCCGGGTCTCATCGATCAGCTCGCGAACCGACAGCTTCGGATCGAGGCCGAGCGCGAGGGCGTAGCGCTCATTGCTGTTGCCGAGCATGTTGGTCAGAACGCGACCGCCATAGCCGGCGCCTTCGATATTCTCGAACAACAGGGCCGGCGCGCGCTCATTGCGGGTCAGCATATAGGTGATGCCGGACAGCTCTTCTTCCGGATTGACTCGCGCGGTCACGCGCTTGAGCTGGCCGTTGGCCTCCACCAGCGCCAGCCATTCGCGCAGATCGCGCCACTGGACGTTGCGATTGTCGGCGTCAACCGCCCCGGAATGGGCTGCAGGGTTATAAAGCTGATCCATGGACCTGGAGAAAGTGGGCTCCATTTCCGCTTAGAGAATAAGCAATCTCGCGGCAAGGCGTGCCGTCTTATGCATTGATAATCTGATCTTATATGTTTGAAATCAAAAGATATCTTGCCCC
>JBIQKQ010000180.1:0-5685 GCA_044506365.1 Hyphomicrobiales bacterium | reverse complement strand
TTTCTGGCAGCAGCGATTGCGGCGCCGGTGCTGCCCGCGGTCGCGATCGGCAACGCCCTCTTGGTGGTCTTTTTGCTCGGTGGCTGGTTCGTCGACCTGGTCTATACGCTGCCCGGTTTTCCGGCCGCCGACCGAAAAGGCCGTCCGTCGGCGCCTTTTTCGAGGCGGAATCCGCCTCAGATCGCGCTCAGCCGATAGGCGCTTCCATAGCGCCCGAAGTCGTGGCTGGTGACGCCGTTGCGTAAGCAGCCCTGATATTGCGTGAGCGGAGCCACCACGCTGACCTTGATCACGGCGCTTCCGCCGACCTTGACCAGCCCGGCATGCACGGCTGCGGCCGCCAGCGCGGAATCGCCGGTATAAGTATCCGTCCCCCAGAGCGGGCCTTCGGCCTCGCCGCGCACCCGGAAGTAATAGCTCGTGCCGACCGCGCTGCCGAGTTCGAGCATATGGGGCGGGGCGTCGGCGGCGAGATACCCCTTGTCCAGCAACTTCCGGACCTCTGTCTTCGACAATTGTCCGCGCCGGTCGAAATAGGCGACCAGTTCCTGCACGACCTTCATGGTCCGCTCCCGTCCATTGCAATGATGCGCCCATAGGGCGGATTGAATTGAGCCGCCTGCGGCAGCACCCACATCACCGCGTAGGGCATCGGGTCGGCCGGAAACGCGATGTCGCCGTCGGTCACGATCACGGCGGCGCGCACCAGCGGATCGTCCGCGAGCATCAGCATGGCGGGCGACAGATCGCTGCCGCCAAATCCGCGCACCGCGTAGGTCGAGAGATCATCGGGCGAAACGGTCTCGTCGGCCGTGACCGCGGTGTCGCATTGCACGATGCGGACCTGGTCGACGCCGGCGCTGTCGCAGAAATCGGCGATCGCGCCGAGCGCCGGCGCAATCGCCTGGGTCATCGAGCCGGACGTGTCGAGCACGACATTGAGCATGAAAGACGTGCGCCTGCGGCCGGGAATGACGAGATCCGCGCGCTCGGCGCTGCGCCGCGATGGCCGCGCAAAGGTGCGCTCGCCGGCGGCCGAGGACTCGATCCATCGCTGCAATGCCTGCTGCCAGGCGGGACGGAGCCGGCCGCGCAGCGCCGAAACCTGCGCGCTCATGCCGGCTGCGACGCTGCCCCGCGCCTTCAGCTTGCCGATTGCCGCAGCCAGCGCCTGTCCGCGCGCGATGGCCTCGTCGATGGCCGCCTTGCGCTGCGCCTGATCCTCGGTGTCCGAGGGAAACATTTCGCGTTCGGTCTGGTCGGCGAGCACGTCGCCGGCCTCGCCGGTATTCGGTCTGTCGCTTGGATCGTCCGCACCCTGGGCGAGTGCCTGCCGGACCGAGGCATCCCGTCCTTCCCAGACCTGCGTTCGCGAGCGCATCAGGTCGGCGTTCCGGCGCATTTCCAGCACGATGCCCTCGGCGGAGCGCTCGCGTGCGCCCGGCATGTCGAGACCGCCGGCGGGGATCGTTGCGAAGCCAAGCTCGCTGCGCAGGATGTCGTTGATGATGTAGTCGTGTGCGTAGTTGAACTCGAGCCGGCCCGAGCCGCGTGCACGGCCGTGTGTGCGAAGCGCCAGATGAAGAAGTTCGTGCGCCAGCACAAAGACGAGTTCGTTGTCCTTGAGCCGGGCGGTGAATCCCGGATTGGCGACCAGCCGCCCGGAGGCGAAAATGCCCATGGTCGGGACCCGCCAGTCGAGAGTGACGCGCACCGCGGCTGCGAGCCCGGCGAGATGCGGCAGCGGCACCGTGACCATGCGAAGACCATTTTCGATCCGCTCCAGGGTCGCGCGTTCGGCATTGCGATCCGGCGCCGCAGTGACGAGCGCGTTCATTGCTTCGTCACCGTGCGCAAAAGCGACAGCATCGCCTTGTCGGCGCCCAGAGCCCCCCATTGCTCCACCAGATCGGTGAGCAGCGTCAGCTGGGCCTCGCTCGGCAGGCTGCGCAGGAACTGCGCGACCGCGCGTGGCTTTACTTTGCTGAGACGGCCGGCCGCGACATTCTGGCGGATCGCGTTGAGCACGAACCAGCGTGCGGTCTCGCCTTTCGGTAGCGTCTGCGGCCGCTCGATGTAGGTCTCCACCGGCGCGAGCGCGCCGACGGTTTCCTCCGCCAGCGCGCAGAATACCGCGGCGTCCTCCGCCGACAGGCGGCCAAATGCCAGCGCGCGACGTGTCTCGCGATTGAGGATGCCGGCCGCGTCCGCCATGTCGAGTGCCTGTGACAGTTCGGCCCAAGCACGCGGTGTCGAGAAGGGCTGCGGCTCGTGCGGCACCTCGCGCATCAGCGCGTCCGGCATGAAAGCAACGTAGCTTCGGATATCGCTGCGGATGCCACGCTTGCGCGCCCAGTCCTGCCACTCGTTCGGATCAACCCGCAGGTTGAGGATCGTGACACGGTTGACCAGCGCCGAACTCATCGCGCGCACGAGCGCGCGGTCCTGCTGGCGGTTGCCGGCGGCAACCACCCAGGTGCCGGCCGGCAACGCGTGCTCGCCGAGCCGGCGCTCGAGCAGCAGCGAGTAGAAGGCCTTCTGCACATCCGGCGCGCAGGCCGGCAATTCATCCAGAAACAGGCAGAAGGTCTGCGGGATTTCCGGCAGAAGTATGCGGGGCGGGCAGAATACCGAGCGCTCGCCGACGATTTTCGGCACGCCGCTGACGTCTTCGGGCGCGATCTGGGTACCGAGCAGGGAGCGGCACGGCAGACCAGATTCCGCCGCGGCCTGGCAGACCATTTCGGACTTGCCGACGCCGGGGGGCGACAACAGCAGAAAGCTCTGTTCGTGCGCCATGCACTGAACGAGCTTCCTGGCCTGATTGAGGGTGATCGAATGCTGGAGAGCGCTTGCGCTTGCGTCCATCGGACGGCTCCTGGGTGAAGAACGGGGGCGTTCCCTCACCAGGAACAGGTCCAATCTAGGCGCTGCCCGGCCATCGCGCCAGCGATGCGCACGAAAAATTCAAGAGAGCGCCTGCGGCACCCCGGCCGCTTGTCTTGACGAACCGGTTACAGAACAATGACAAAATTGATGCGGCGCTTCGGTGCGGGAGCAGATGCACGGTCATGTCGGGTTCCGGTACCCCGTCTTACATCGGCGGCTTTCGCGCCTTGCATCGCGCTGCACAGGGGATCTGGCCGAGCGTCGTCCTGACCCTTGGCCTTCATGCCTTTGCGCTGGTCCGCATCGCGCAGACCGAGTTCGGCCCGTTTGGCGTGGGCTTGTGCCTGCTTACCTGGATACTGCTGAACTGCATCGTCCTCTTGATGGTGCAGCGTGCGGCGGTCGCGGCGGCTCTATCGCTTGGCCTGATCGAAAGCCTGATCCTCGTCTCGCAGTTCAAATTCAAGATCACCTGGATGACGGCGACATTCCTCGACGTCATGCTGATCGACTCCGGCAGCCTCGCTTTTCTGCTTTCGGTGGTGCCTGGTCTGCGGTTTGTCTGCGTAATCGCGGCGATCGTCTGCATTGGTCTTGCCTTGTTTCTCTGGACCTTCGACCGCACAAGAATTCCAAGGGTGCTCCCGGCGACAATTGGGAGCCTGTGCCTCGTCGCCGTCATCGGCCTGTCCAACAGGGTCCCCGAGGCGCCGCACGAGCCGTTCCAGGGCGTGAACCATGTGTCGAACTTCACGCGTTCGATGGTCGTGTCGCTGTCGGAGCTGTCGGGCAGCGGCTGGTTTGAATTCGACCGCGCGGTGGCGAGCCGGCTCAAGCCGCTGCCCGCGGACGACGAGTGCAAGCCTGACCGAAAGCCACCGCACATCATCATGGTGCTGGACGAGTCGAGTTTCGATATTCGCAGCGCTCCCGATGTGAAGGTGCCGGAAGGCTACGGGCGGCATTTTGCGTCGGCAGACGGCAAGTCGCGGTCGCTGATCACCGAAGCCGCCGGCGGACCGACCTGGTACACAGAATATAATGTGCTGACCGGGCTCTCCACGCGCTCCTTCGGGCGCATGAGCTTTCATGTCACGCGGCTTGCCGCCGGCCGCATCAAGCGCGGACTGCCCCAGGCGCTGCGCCGCTGCGGCTACAGGACCTTTACGCTCTATCCGGCCTATGGCGCATTCCTGAGCGCGCGGGGATTCCAGAAGAGCACCGGCGTCGATCGGCTGATCGATGCGCGTGAGATGGGCGCGGGCGATGTCGAGCCCGACAGCTTCTATTACGATAAGGCGCTGCGTCTGATCGGCAAGGAAAGGGGCAAGGACCCGCTATTCCTGTTCGTCTACACGGTTGCGAACCATTTTCCCTGGAACGCCGTCTATCGCCCCGATCTGACGCCCGGCTGGACGGCGCTCAATGCGAACGCCGAGACCGACGAATATATTCGCCGCCAGACCATGAGCGCGCGCGACTACCGGGATTTCGTCGCCAGGCTGAAGCGCGATTTCCCGGACGAGTCGTTCCTGATCGTGCGGTTCGGCGATCACCCGCCGGCGATCGCGCCGCGGCTGCTCGAACCCGAAATGTCCGATGCGCAGATCGCCGAACGCATCATGGACCACGACCCGCGCTTCTTCACCGCCTATTACGCGATCGACGCCGCCAACTTCACGCCCGTCGATCTGTCGATCGCGCGCGACCGGCTCGATGCGCCGTATCTGCCGCTGGTGGTCCAGGAGGCTGCCGGCCTTCCGCTCGATTCCACCTTCGCCGAACAGAAGAGGATTTTGCAGCGCTGCGAGGGGCTGTTCTATCGCTGCAGGGATGGCGCCGAGGCGCGGCGCTTCAACCGTCTGCTGGTGGATTCCGGCGTGATCAAAGGGTTCTAGCCCTTTGTCGTCTCCAGCGACGGGTGTCCGGAGAATATCTAACGGATCGGATCCATTATCCAAGAGACGTTTTTCTCGCCGTCGATGTGAAGCCGTCCGTCGGCGCGTATCGAACCCCTTATCTTGTACCAGCGGCCGTCGCGATAGATCTGCTCACCGGCGAAGCTGTTTGGCCCTGTTGCGCGAATGCGCAGAATCACGTCGCCCGTCTTGAAGTGGGTACTGTTGCTAGACGTTGCTGTTCCGATCCCCTTGCGAAGCTGGTAACTGTATTTCCATTCCGGACTGTACCAATGTCCATCGAAGGCAAGGGAAGTGATTTCGATAGGCCCACCTGCAGAAGGGCCGGGTACGGGCAGCTTCGGATTTGAGACAAAAATCTGTTCGAGACTTGCCACTTGTTCTCCGACGCAAATGGGTGCTCGATAGTTGCGGCTCTTCTCAAAGAACGCGTGAGCGCGGCGGTCATTCTTGCAATACGCGACAGCGATGTCCTGTACGCCTGCCTGCTCGTTGGCCGCGATGCCGGATCCTCGAATCTTTGCGACACCCGTTCCAAAAAATGCACCCGCAACACCGAGCCGCTTTCCTTGTTCCAGATAAAATAGGCCCTTGCGGTGATCGATGGGCACGCCAAATCGATCGTCCACACCGACGAGGACCAGACCGACATTGGTCAAGCCGGTCGGATTGCCGAGTTGTGCTGCACGCATGTAGTATCTAAAGGCAATCGCCAGATCATTTTTGGCTGGATGATACGGGCCCCGCTTCGTCTCAAGAGAGAATGATCCTTGCCTGTAGGCGCCGAGCACGTTGTGCGCCTGTCCGCTATTCATCTCGGCAGCTCGCTCCCAGTGTCGGACAGCATCTGCGAAGAAATTGTCCGCCATGATAAAGT
>JBIQKQ010000010.1:33276-38308 GCA_044506365.1 Hyphomicrobiales bacterium | reverse complement strand
AAGCGAACTCCCCTATCAACGGCCGCCGCTGTCGAAGGGTTTTCTGCTCGGCAAAGTGTCAGACACTTCGCTTCCGATCCGCCCGCGGCAGGTGCTCGACCAGCAACGCATCGAATTTCTCCCAGGCACAAGGGTGACGTCGATCGATCGTAGCGCGCGCACGGTCGAGACCGCGGACGGGCAGCGTATCGCGTATGGCCGCCTTGCGCTGGCCACCGGCTGTGGCCCGAGGCGGCTCCCGGTCGGAGGGGTCGATCTGGACGGCGTCCAGTATCTGCGCACGCTGGACGATGCGCGCGCCCTGCGCGCGCGCCTGGACGGCATCGGCAGCGCCGTGATCGTCGGCGGGGGCTTCATCGGGCTCGAAGTCGCGGCTTCGCTCGCCATGCTGGGAAAGCAGGTCACCGTCATCGAAATGCAGGACCGCCTGCTTGCGCGGGCATTGCCGCCCGTCATGTCGGAATTCCTGGCGGAGCGGCACCGGCAGGCCGGCGTCCATATCTTCCTGCGCGCGGGCGTGCGCAGACTGGTCGGCGAACAGGGTCGCGTCATCGCCGTGGAACTGACCGACGGACGCATCCTCGATGGCGACCTCGTGGTGGTCGGCATCGGCGCGTCGGTCAATGCCGATCTCGCAGCAGCGGCCGGCCTTGCCTGCGACGATGGCATCGTGGTCGATGAATTCGCCCGCACCGGCGATCCGCGCATCGTCGCCGCAGGCGACTGCACGCGTTATCCGAACCGCTCTGCCGGACGCATGGCCCGGCTTGAGTCAGTCCAGAACGCGCTCGATCAGGCCAAGACCGCAGGCGCAACCGTCGCAGGCCGGCACAAAGCCTATGATGCGGTGCCGTGGTTCTGGTCCGACCAGTACGATCTCAAGCTTCAGATGGTCGGCTTTTCCGAAGGTCACGATCGCGCAGTGATGCGCGGCTCACGCGATGACGGCCATTTTTCGCTGTTCTATTTTCGGTCCGGCAGATTGATCGGGATCGAATCCGTCAACAGCGCCGGCGATCATATGGCCGGCCGGCAGATTATCCCGGCCAACATTCCAATCACGCCGGAACAGGCAGGCGATCCGGGCTTCAATCTCGCCGCGCTCGTGAAAGCAGCGCGCGCCCGCGAATCGGCGCTGGAAGTCCGGTGACGCACATGCCGCGGCTCAGACGATCGCAGGCGGACTTGCAGCGGGCGGAGACCGCCGGCCCCGAATTTCTCGAAGCGCTTGCACGCGGCCTGCGCGTCATCCAGGCCTTCGATCGGGACCATCGTCAGCTTTCGCTCAGCGATGTGGCGCGCCTCGTCGATTTGCCGCGGGCATCGGTCCGGCGAACGCTGCATACCCTTGTGCAACTCGGCTTTGCGCAATGCGATGGTCGGCAGTTCCGCCTGACCCCGCGCATCATGACATTGGCCGGCGCATATCTGATGTCCAATCCTGTATCCACGATCCTGCAGCCGGCGGTCGAGCGGCTGAGTTCGGATATCGGCGAAGCCTGCTCCGCAGCCGTTCTCGATGGCGAGGATGTGGTGATGATCGCGCATGCGTCGCCATCGCGCGTGCTGGCGCTCAATGCACAGATCGGATTCCGCGTGCCGGCCTTCGCCAGCTCGCTCGGACGCGTTCTGCTGGCTGCCTTGGAAAACTCCGAGCTGGACGAATTTCTCGCCCGCATTCAGCCGGAGCAACTGACGCCGCTCACCCTCGTGGACAAGAAGGCGTTGCGCCGGGCCATCCTGAAAGCGCGTGACGAGGGCTTTTCGCTTGCCGATCAGGAAGCCGAACTGGGTTTCCGGTCGATTTCGGTGCCCCTGCGCCGGATCGACGGCAGGGTCATCGCGTCGCTGAATGTCGGCCTTCACAGCGAGCGCGGACCGCTCAACGCGATGTATGATGTTTTTCTACCGAAACTGCGCGCACTGGCTGACGAACTCCAGCCGCAGCTGATCTGAGCGGAAATCTAACGTCATGCCCAGCCGGAGGCCTTGCGCCGCTGCAGATAGGCGCGCCTCAGGCCGTTCAGCCGATCCTCTTCGGCACGGGCCTCTTTGATCGAGGCAGTCGCGCAAAACCGGTATTCCAGATCGGCCGGGCGATAGACAATGCGGCGGCGCGCAAAGATCGAGCGCAAGCCCGAAGCCTGCGGCTGGATCAGGGTTGCGAGGCTGCCCGCGACATTCGCCGAAACCGCGAAGGCAACCTGCTCACCGGTCGCGATATGCCGGACTTCGAACACACCGGGTCCCGCAGGCGCAGTGAGTGAGCATCCCGAATGCGGATCGGGGAAGGTCCTCCAGGGAGTCCAGGCCACAGTCATGGGTGTCATTCCCGGCGAATCGTTTTACGTGTGTTAACGAATCGAGCGCGCAGCTTGTGCCGCGTCGCTCAACGCAACTCAAGCGTTTCCGTTCCGGACCATGCATCTCGATCGTAAGCTACCGACGCCGCAGGACGGCCGCGGGGATGGCCCGCGCCTTGTCAGGACAGCATGCCGTCTTGGCTAACGTCCGGGCAGCACCAGGACCTTGGGCTTGGTGGGAAGCGTCGCCTTGGAGACGACCACCGAAGGTGTATCGGACATCTCCACATCGAACTTCTCACGCATGCGGTCGAGGAATCGGTTGAGCGTAAACACACTGAAATAATGCATCGGGATCATCAGCGGCGCCTTCAGCCCTTCCAGCACTTCAATCATTCCATCGAGATCGAGCGTGTAGCTGCCGTCGACAGGCACCAGCACCGCATCGATCCGGCCGATATCGTTCATCTGCTGCTGGGTCAGCGTGTGATGCAAGTGACCAAGGTGCGCGATGCACATCCCCGCAATCTCGAACACGAAGATTGAATTGCCGTGCCGCTCGGTGCCGCCGCCCCAGTCGCGAATATTGGTCGGCACATTGCGCACCCGCACGTCCTTGACCTGCACGTCATGGCGCATCGGCTTGCCGCGCTCCTCCGCCCAGCCCCGCAGCACATGCGCGATGCCCGGCTCGGGATTGTCGGTGTAATGCGTCGAGTGCGCGCGATTCATCGTGACGATATCGGGCAGAATCGGCGGCCGGACATAATCGTTATAGTCGGTCGCAATGCGTACCACGCGTGGGCTTTCGATCAGGAAAGTGGAATGGCCGATATAGGTGATGCGCACCTGATCGGCCTTGAGTTGCGCGAGGCGGAACGCGGCGGGAACGAAGCGCGGCCGGTCCGACGCCACCAGACCGGGGCAGTTCTCGGTCATTTCCGGCTTTGCGGCCGGAGCCTGCATGCGCTCGAAGGCGAACGAAGGTCCGCTCACGACGCAGAATGCTGCGATCGCCGTTGCAGTCGTGACGCCGATTGCTGCCCGCATGCGCGTCGCTCCTTCGCGCCTCCAATATGGCATGGCGGAACCGAGCCGGACAATTCACCGATAGGTCAGGCGTTGGCCGAATTGTCAGAGCGTAGCGCGGATGGGCGATAAGGGTCCGGAGCGGTTCCGCATGTCGCGATCCAGCCGCCCAACAAAAAAGCGGCGCCGATCGGGCGCCGCTGCCACGGAACTGTACAGCCGCGGCTCAGCGCTGCGACACGATGAAGCCCTTCGGGGTCACGACCACCCAGCGCCCGTCCTGGCGACGGATGGTCTCGACCCGGCCGAGACCGGGCAGGTTGGCGCCCGGCACCACTTCGAATACGCCCATGCGGTCGTTTTCGACCAGCGCGCCGCCTCTGAACACTTCGCGCAGCATCCATCCGTTGACGACGGCGGGGCGATCCTCCTGCTTCGGCGTGACCGAGCCGGTGGTTTCGGGCGCCTGCGCCGAGGCGAGCGCCGCGGTGACATTGGCGGCGGTGCGCTTGTCGA
This sequence comes from Hyphomicrobiales bacterium, assembly GCA_044506365.1. GTDB lineage: Bacteria > Pseudomonadota > Alphaproteobacteria > Rhizobiales > Xanthobacteraceae > Pseudorhodoplanes. The sequence goes on along the minus strand of JBIQKQ010000010.1, from coordinate 34,460 downwards.
TCCGCTCCAGCAATTCGGAAAGTTTGGCGACGCGCGTCGCGGGTTCGGCCTGCGCCTTCTCGGCGCGCTCGACGCGGTCGGCGATCTTCGCCATCTGCGCGTTCGCGCTCCGGGTTTGACTCTCGATGCTCGCCTTCAGCGATGCGACTTCACTCGACAGCTGCGTGATGACGCCGCGCAGTGCGTTCACTTCGATCGTGCGCGCATTGTCGGACGACGACGCCTGTGGCTTGGCGAATGCGACGGCAGCCATCGCGCCGACGGCGGATCCGACCGCGCCGGACAACAGGATCGCAAGAGCAAGCATCGCAGCGCGGCCAAACCGCTGACCGCTGGCAGGCACGAACAGGATGGGAGCCTGCTCGTCATCGAGCGGGCGATGCCGTGCATGCCCGGCGGTCTCGACGTTGATCTCGGGAGCGCCGCTCTCGGCGGCGCCGGCTTCAGGCTTCACCGGCTCGGACGCACTCAGCTCTGCGTTCTTGCCCGGCTCGTCGACAGGACCCATGGCGGACACTCTCCAGGAGGTGACACTTCACCAACCGGTAACCAAGGGCGCTTACAAAAAAGTTAAATATTGAACGATCTGCGCCGACGTGATCGGAGCAGCGGTTAACGATGGCTTAATGGCCGTTCGCCCGCGGTCTCAATGAATGAGCATGCGTGGCGAATAGCCTGGACCGATCTTGCCGTAGCTATCCGGCGCATCCTTGCCGCAGCGAAATGCGCGCGCCTTTTCGTCAGCGACCTTGCGCGCCAGCGCGTTGGCATCGGGATTGGCGCGTCCGTCGACATAGCCGACATGACACACCCCGCCCGGATTGAGGCGCGTAATCACCAGCACCTGCCCGCGCACCACCTCGCCGTCGGGATTGGGCTCGTCCTTCTGCACCGTGGTCGACCAGCGCATGATCGCGGCGAACGGCCGCTTCTTGCCGCCCGGCATTGTCTCGATCCGCCATTCGACAACGTCGCCGTGCCCGTTGAACGCCATCAGCGTCTCTCTGTTCGCGAGTTCTTTGCGTGAGTTGCCCCCATAGCTCACGAACGAGCGCTGGTCGCCGCCCGAAATATAAATCGGAAGGCCCGCATAACCCTTGCACAGCCACGACCCGTAATCCTCGGCGGCGCGGCCGGGCGTATGCTTGCAGGCCTTCAGATCGATCTTCGTATAAGCATGCTCG
>JBIQKQ010000010.1:0-33266 GCA_044506365.1 Hyphomicrobiales bacterium | reverse complement strand
TGATCGCCGCCGCTGATGTATATCGGGACGCCTGCGAGCCCTTGCACAGCCATGAGCCGTAGTCTTCCGCGATCCGGCCTGGCGTGTGCTCGCAGGCGTTCAGGTCGATCTTCGTATAGGCGTGCTCGATGGATTGCGCGAAGGCTGGTGAGAGCGCTGCCAGGAAGAGAGCGAACGTCGTTCCCGCGAAAGCGGAGACCCATACTCCGCGTCGGTGGTTATGGGTTCCCGCTTTCGCGGGGACGACGGCGTTCAGCATTTACGCCTCATCGGCTCAAGCAGATCACACCTTGGGTTCCGGCAAGCCCGCCGACGCACAGGCCGCGCGCAGCGTATTGAGGATCACGCAGGCGATGGTCATCGGGCCGACCCCGCCCGGCACCGGCGTCACCGCGCCGGCCACATCGAGCGCTTCCTTGTAATTCACGTCGCCGACGAGGCGCGTCTTGCCGCTCTCGCCCGGCACCCGGTTGATGCCTACGTCGATCACGGTCGCGCCCGGCTTGATCCAGTCGCCGCGCACCATTTCCGGCCGGCCGACCGCCGCGAACAAGAGATCGGCGCGCCGGCAGACATCCTTCAGATCCTTCGTCTTCGAATGCGCGATCGTGACGGTGCAGTTCTCCGCCAGCAGCAATTGCGCGAGCGGCTTGCCCACGATGTTGGATCGGCCGATCACCACCGCATCCATGCCCGTAAGCGACGGATTGATTTTCTTCGCGAGGATCACGCTGCCGACCGGCGTACAGGGCACGAGCGCGCGCTGTCCGGTCGCGAGCCGTCCGGCATTCACCGGATGGAAGCCGTCGACATCCTTGCCCGGATCGATCGAATTCAGCACCAGCGTGGAGTCGATCTGTGCCGGCAATGGCAATTGCACGAGGATGCCGTGCACGTTCTTGTCTGCATTCAGTTGCTCGATCAGCTTAAGCAGATCCGCCTGCGAGGTATTTGCCGGCAGTTTATGGTCGAAGGATTTCATGCCGGCCTCGGTGACCGCCTTCGACTTCGATTTCACATAGACTTCACTCGCCGGGTCGTTGCCAACCAGTACCACCGCGAGCCCCGGCACGATGCCCTGCTCTTTCGCGAGCTTGGCCGCCGCCGTCGCAATATTGCCGCGCAGTTCCTGCGCGATGGCCTTTCCGTCGATGATCGCTGCCGTCATGTGTCAAACCGCCAAAAGCTGTTGAAGCCGCGCCGCAAGCGCGGCGCCGTCGCCTTCAATCTCGATCCTCTTGATCCGCGAGATATCCCCCGCCGCCAATGTCACCGTGCGGCGCGGCACGTCAAGCGTCTTGGCCAGCAGCGAAAGGAGCGCAGCATTGGCTTCGCCTTCAGTGGGCGCTGCCCGCACGCGCACCTTCAGCACCGTCCGCCCATCGTCGCGCGTTTCGATCCCGTCGAGCACATCCCGCCCACCCTTGGGCGTCACCCGGATTGCGATCGTCAGGCCCGACGGCGTGACGGTCCAAGGCAATGGAGACGCGCTGCCCACCCGCCGGTCAGAACACGTTGGGATAGATGTAACGGGTGATCACGCTCTGCAGGAAGATGATGATCAGGATGACGATCACCGGGGAAATGTCGATGCCGCCGAGATTGGGCATCATGTTGCGGATTGGCCGCAGCACCGGCTCGGTGATGCGCCACAGGAAGTCGCCCACCATCGCCACGAACTGGTTGCGGGTATTCACCACATTGAACGCGATCAGCCAGGACAGGATCGCCGCCGCGATCAGCAGCCAGATATAGAGCTGCAGGACGATCAGGATGACGTCGAGGAGTGCGCGCATCGGCAAAGGTCTTCTCTCGGGAACCGATGGGCCTGATGTATCGGCTCAACCGATTCCCGGCAAGCCGCGGGGCGCAGCGCATGATCGAGACCCGCCCCCGGTGCAGCGGAGCCGGGATCCAGGACGATCGGACTTTCGCCGAGGTTGATACCCTGCTGCTTGCGCGACCCGGCAGAGCAGGGGCGCGGGAATGAACGGCCCGGGCCCTCCTTTAGGACGCCTCTCGGACCGCCGGCTTTGCGTCCTTGACTCGGGGAAAGCCGGGCCCTAAATGGCCGCTTCTTCGCCCATTCTCGCGCATCCGGACGGCGTCTGGCCGGTTGCGCCCGGCGGGGGGCCGTAGCTCAGCTGGGAGAGCGCCTCGTTCGCAATGAGGAGGTCAGGGGTTCGATTCCCCTCGGCTCCACCAACAAGTCCGCGTAGCTGCGCATCGACAGCGCAGCCCTACCTTCCGCCACCCTTGATCCTGCCCTCCACACGCGCGACAGCCTGCGGACCGTCCGCATCCTGCGGCGACAGCTCGGCGAATTTCTTGAAATCCGCCAGCGCGTCGGAGAGCGAACCCTTCATCTCCAATGCGTTGCCGCGATTGAAATAGGCGCTCGCATCTTTCGGATTGAGCTTGATCGCCTCATTGAGATCGGCGATCGCCTTGTCATATTCCTTCTTGCGGATCAGCGCGACGCCGCGGTTGTTATAGGCCTTGGCATAGCGCTTGTTGAGCTTGATCGCTTCGGTCGAGTCGGCGATCGCCTTGTCGGGATCGCCCTTCCTGTTCCAGGCGACGCCACGGTTGCTGAGCGCTCTGGCATGTTTCGGGTTGAGCTTCAGCGCCGCGTCGAAATCGGCGATGGCCTTGTCCTGATCGCCCTTGGCGCTCCAGGTGAAGCCCCGGTTGCTGAGTGAGTCCGCATCCTTCGGATTGGCGGCGATCGCCTTGTCGCAGGCCGCAATGGCCGCGTCACCGGTACCCTTGGCGCATAACTCGCGTTCGCTTTGCGCCGCAGCCGGGGCGGCAGCAAGACAGCCGGCGATGACGACAGAACAAAGCAAAATCCGGGGCCGTCGCATGGCGTTCCCCTGTGCAAGCCCGTTGCGCCTTTGCCCTAGCCTAGCTTTTTGGCGGAAAGGAGAAACCGCAATAAGGCAGAGGCCGGCCCACATTTTTGAGTTACCCTGCACCGTTGCCGCCACCCTCCTCTACCGCCGGTACATCAAGCACCGGGCGCGATATGGACGCCCGGCCTGACGCGACCACCATGCCCGATCCCGCCGCTCGCCTCGGCCGCAACCGCGCCTTCGTCCTGTTCTGGTTTGCCCGCGTCTCGGCAAGCCTTGCGCTGCAGATGATGGTCGTGGCGGTCGGGTGGCAGGTCTACGACATGACCGGGCGCGCCCTCGACCTCGGCCTGGTCGGCCTTGCGCAATTTGTGCCGGCGTTTCTCCTGGTGCTGGTCGCGGGCGCGGTGGCGGACCGCTACGATCGAAGCAGGGTAGTACGGCTCGCCCAGCTCACCGAGGCAAGCGCCGCGCTGGCGCTCGCGATCGGCACCTGGCACGGTGTCCTGACCCGCGACTGGATTCTCGCGCTGGTCTTCGTGCTCGGCGCCGGCCGCGCCTTCGAGGCGCCGACCCTGCAGGCGCTGCTGCCGCGGCTCGTGCCGTTGCCGGTGCTGCCGCGCGCGGTCGCGGGCTCGGCTTCCGCGAACCAGGCCGCGACCATCGCAGGGCCGGCGGTCGGCGGACTCCTGTATGTCGTGAGCCCGACGCTGGTCTATGCGCTGTGCACCACGCTGTTTCTCGGTGCCAGCATTCTGGTGGCGCTGATCAGGATCGAGCAGGTGGCGCCGAAACGCGAGAAGGTCGACTTCTCGACCTTCTTCGCGGGCATCCGCTTCATCCGCAACAATCCGCTGATCCTTGGCGCGACCTCGCTCGATATGTTCGCGGTGCTGTTCGCCGGCGCGACCGCACTGATGCCGGTCTACGCCAAGGACATTTTCCAAGTTGGGCCGTGGGGGCTCGGCATCATGCGCGCGATGCCTGCGGTCGGCGCGCTGCTGATGGCGATCGCACTGGCCCGCTGGCCGCTGGTGCGCAATGCCGGGCGCAAGATGTATGTGGCGGTCGCGCTGTTCGGGGTCGCAACCATCGTGTTCGCGCTGTCGACCTCGTTTCCGCTGTCGCTGTTCGCCCTGTTCGCACTCGGTGCCGGCGACATGGTGAGCGTCGTAGTGCGCCAGACCCTCGTACAGGTGCAGACGCCGGACGACATGCTCGGCCGCGTGATTTCGGTCAACGCGCTGTTTGTCGGGACCTCGAACCAGCTCGGCGAGTTTCGCGCCGGCGTGTTTGCGCACTTTGCCGGAACGGTGCCGGCGGTGGTGTTCGGAGGGATCGCGACCTTGCTGATCGTCGCAGCCTGGACGAAGCTGTTTCCCGATCTTTTCAACGTGCAAAGCCTGCAGAAGGATACGCGATGACCGGAAAGTCCGACGCCGGAAAGCCCGATGTCGAAGTGCTGCGCTCGAACGCCGTGCTGCCCGCCGGCCTGCCGTTCCCGGACGGTGTGCGGATCGGCGATTTCGTGATCCTGTCGGGTCAGCTCGGAGTGAAGCCCGGCACCCTCGAACTCGTACCTGGCGGCATCGAGCCGGAAACCCGCCAGACCTTCGAGAATCTGCGGCTGACGCTGGAGGCGCACGGCATGGCACTCGCCGACATCGTGCGGGTGCAGGTCATGCTCGCCGACATCGCGGAATGGCCGCGCTTCAATGCGGCCTATCTGGAATTCTTCCCCGACGCCGCGCCGGCGCGCTGCGCGTTCGGCGCGACGGGACTGGCGCTCGGCGCACGAGTCGAGGTCGAGGTGTTCGCGGTCAGGCGGTGAGCGAGGCCGGCTCGCGGCCAAGCCAGCGATCGAGGAAGTGCGACAGCCAGTTCTGCATCGCATAGTCGAACACGAGGCGATCCTCGAAATGCGCGGCCCGCTCCTTGGCGCCCGGCGCTTCCAGGCGCTGCTGCCCCCGGATGGTCCAGCGGCACATCATCGCGTGCGTCACCTCCGGGTGGAACTGGATCGCATAGGCATGGTCGCCCTGCCGGAACGCCTGCACCGGAAATGTGTCGCCCTCGGCAAGCAATGTCGCGCCGCGCGGCAGTTCGAAGCCCTCGCGATGCCACTGATAGACATGGTCCGGCCAGACATCGCAGACCTGCCGACCGTCCGCGGTCGGCCGGATCGGATAATAGCCGACCTCGACCTGGCCTTCGCCGTGAGCATCCACGCGCGCGCCGAGATGACGCGCCAGCATCTGACCGCCGAGACAGATGCCGAGAAACGGCTTGTCCTCCTTCAGCGGCACGCCGAGCCAGGCGATCTCGCGCCGGATGAAATCGAGATCGTCATTGGCGCTTTGCGGCCCGCCGAAGACGATCGCGCCGGCATGATGTTCGAGCGTCTCCGGCAGCGGATCACCGATAATCGGCCGGCGGATATCGAGCGGCACGCCGCGCTTGCGCAGGTACTGGCCGACGCGACCGGGCGTGGAATTTTCCTGGTGCAAGACGATGAGGACGGGCAGCGACATCGGGTCAGATGGTTTCGGGCTCCGGCGACACGCCGGAAAGCTAACCGGTTTAGGCGGCCTGGCAAGCGTGCGCAGCGGACAGGCGCTATGAGAAAAGAACTTATCTCCCCCGCCGCACCTGCCGCTCCGCCACCATCGGCAGCAGCAGCCGGCGGGGAATGAAGGGCACACCATAGGCCACGAGCTTATTGAGAAAGCCGGGCACCACCAGCCGCTTCCCGGCCATCAGGCCGCGATAGCCCTCCTCGGCGACCCGATCCGCAGAAGTGGTCATCGGGCTTGCGGTAAACCCCTCGCCTGTCCCCGCCACCGCCTGGAACTCGGTCGGAACAGGCCCCGGACACAGCGCGGTGACGCGGATATTGCTCGCACTCCATTCCTGATGCAGCGCCTCGGTGAAGGACACCACATAGGCCTTGGTCGCGTAATAGACTGCGTGCTGCGGGCCCGGCAGAAAGCCTGCAACCGAGGCGACATTCATCAACCCGCCCCGGTTTCGCGCGAGCGCATCTGCGAAGCGCAGCGACAGATCGGTCAGGCTGCGGATGTTGAGGTCGATCATTTCGAGCTGACGCGAACGCGGCTGCGATACGGCCGGTCCGGCAAGCCCGAATCCGGCATTATTGACGACGAACTGGGGCTCGCAGCCTTCCCTTGTCAGCGCCGTCTCGATCAGGTCGCCGCCATTGGCCTGCGCCAGATCGACGGTGATGACCAAAGGACGCGAACCGCCGTGCTTTGCGATCTCGTCAGCCAGCGCGTGCAACCGCTCGGCACGGCGCGCCGCCAGGGCAAGCCGATGACCATGGCGCGCAAAGACGCGCGCGAGTTCCGCCCCGATGCCCGACGATGCGCCGGTGATCAGTGCGACGGGCTCAGGCATCGTCGGACAACTTGTTTGCCCCAGCAACCTCGCGCCGCATCTCGACCCGATCGCGTTGTGAAATGCCGAGGAGGTCGGAGGCGCGCCAGACCACATTGTCCTCGAATTCGTTCATGTGGCCGTCGGCATAGACCATTTCCCACATCATCCTGACGATGCGCTTGCGGCCGTCCTCGTCGAGCGAGCGATTGATCAGACGAGTGAAACCGTAGAGATCGACGGCCTCGCGATCGGCGGCCGTCGCCGCCACGATCAATTCCGACGCTGCGTCGTCATCGAGCTCGAACTGGCGCTTGAGCAATTCGTGCAGCTTGTCCTGCTCCGCACCGGTTTCGCGTCCGTCGATCGACATAACGTGAATGAGCAGCGCAGCCGCGGCCAGTCTGTAGTCGTTCTCGCTGAAGCGGCTCACCGGCTTCTCGCCGACGCCGACGTCGTTCAGAAACTCTTTCAGAAGCTGAAGCATAGAACCTCGATCATGGATGCAGCAGAATGTGGTTGCCGGGCCGTACGTTGTAAAGCGCACGACGCGAGGCAAATCGTGCATCATTGCCGATTTGTCATCCTGGTCATCCTCGGTTCGTCCCCGCGAAAGCGGGGACCCAAGAGCCTGGATTCCGGCTTTCGCGGGAATGAACGGAGAGAGGGAGAGAGGGAGAGAGGGACGCTCGCCCCAACCAGCTAGCGCACCGCCGCGCCTTCGCGCAGGCTGTCGTCCAGCAGTTTCAGGTTGTTCTGGATATACGGATTGCTCGGATCCTTGCCCTGCGCCGCGAGCAGCGTTCTACGCGCCCGCTGCCGGTCGCCGCGGAGAAGATAGGAGTAGCCCTGATTGTTCAGGATTTCCGGCGTCGGTCCGGCGAGGCGGATCGCCTGCGCATAAGCGCGATCGGCGAGGTCGAAGCGGCGCAGCTTATCGTAGCTTGCGGCAAGACCCACCCAGGCTTCGAGATCGTCGGGTCCCTTCTCCACCGCGCGGCGGAAATGCTGCTCCGCAAGCCCAAAGCTGTTGTCCCGATAATGCTTCTTGCCAAGCTCGAGATCGCCCTTGGGATCTTCGCCCATCAGCCCGGTAGAGGCAGGCGTATCGTCCTTCATGCCCGCCACCGAGCCGGTATGCTCGCTGGTCGTCTCGCAGCCGGCCAGGAGGACGAGGCACGCAGCCGAAAGTGCAATACCGGAAAGCCGACTTAAACGCATTCTACGCTCCGGACGCGGGGGCGACCTGCAAGTGGGGGGCGCACACACGCCAGCCGGCAGTTCGCGCCGGCGGGGCGACGGTAGCGAAGGGTGGTTAAGATTTCATTCCGCGAGTTAACGGTGCGGTAACGAAGCACCTACTGGAAGCCGCCGGTGGCCAGGCGGACCGCGACCGGCAGGAGGATCACCACGAACAGCACCGGGAAGATGCACACCATCATCGGCAGCGAGAGTTTCGCCGGCAGGCTGTAGGCTTTCTCTTCGGCTCGCGACAGCCGCTTGTGGCGCATGTCGTCGGAATAGACCCGCAGCGCCTCGGTGATGCTCGATCCCAGTTCGTCGGATTGCTGGATCAGCGTCGCGAAGGATTTGGCCTCTTCAAGTCCCAGCCGGTCGGCCAGATGTTCGAGCGCCTCGGTCATGGCTCGTCCGGCCCGGATTTCCAGATTGGCCATATGGATGTTCGCGCACAAGGACGGATAGGTATCGGCAAGCTCGCGCCCGACACGATCGAGCGCGGCTTCCATGGAGAGGCCCGCGTCGGCGCAGACCACCAGAAGATCCATGAAGTCCGGAAAGCCGGCGCGGTGCTCTTCGCGCCGCGATGCGATCCGCCGATCGAGATAGAGGCTGGGCAGGACGTAGCCGAAGATGCCGGCCGCGCCCACCAGCATCCAGTAGATCGAGCCGCCTTCGCCAGGAGCAAGCATCATGGCGGCCGCGGCAAGTCCGACCGCAAGCGCGGTGCGCGTCAGGAAGAAAACGGCAATGCCGCGCGGATCGTAGATGCCTGCAAGCACCAGACGCTTGCGCAGCACCTTCATATCCTTCGAGTCGTCGGCGCCGTAATGCTTCTGCGCATAGGCGATAATGCGCTCGGCCGCCTTGAAGCCGGCTTTCTGCTGCGCATGCTGCCTGAAGCTTGCGGCCTCGTCAGTCAGCTTTTCGTTGATTCCGGCCGTCCGGCGGCGCATCGCGCCGTGCACGCGAACCATCGCCATCATTGCAAATGTCAGCGTCGCGGTGGCCAGAAAGACCATCAGCGTCAGCAGCGCCGATTCCATGTCGCCGAACAGGGTGAAATTGAAATCCATGCTCAGATTCGGAAATTGACCATGCGATACATGATGAAGACTCCGACGCCCATCCAGCAGGCCGCGGCCGCCAGCGCGATCTTGGTCATGTCGAACCTCCAGACGCTGGCATAGAATTCCGGCGAGACCAGATTGATGATGCCGAACATCGCAATCGGCAGTGATGCGAGGATCATGGCCGACGCCCGGCCTTCGGAGGCGAGCGCACGAACCTTGCGGCGCATCTTGAATCTGAGCCGGATCACTCCCGAGAGGTTCTCGAGAATTTCGCTCAGATTTCCGCCGGTCGATCCCTGAATGGCAACCGCGGTCACGAATAGCGGCAAGTCGTCCTGCCCGACCCGGAAATAAAGATTGCGCATCGCCGCTTCGAGATCGGCACCGTAGGTGACCTCGTCGGCGACGATACCGAATTCCGTGCCGCAGGGATCGGGCAGTTCACGTCCGACCATGCTGATCGCAACCGGCACCGGATGCCCGGCTCGCAGGGATCGTACGATGATATCGAGCGCGTCCGGGAACTGTGCGCCGAACTTCTTCTGCCGCCGGCTGCGGAGCAGCTTGAGCCAGACCAGCGGCGCGACCCCAAAGAAAAAGGCGAAGGTGAGCGTGGCGTAAAGGAGATCACCCTTGATGAATATCACCAAAGCAGCGCTGAGAATGGCGACGGTGAACACGTAGATCGCGAGCTTGGCGACACCCACCGTTAGCCCGGATTGCAGGATCAGGCGGTTGAGATATTCGATCGGCAGCCGGTAATCGCCGGCCGTGTTCAGTCCACGCTCCCTGCGCAGCTGGACGAGAACGCCCTCCCGATCCGGCCGGTCCTTCAGAAGCGCGATACGGCGGTTGACGCTCTTGCGGTAGGAAGCGCTTCGGAAAAACAGAAGGTAGATCGACTCGAAAACGAGGAAGGCCGAAATCCCGATAAAGGCGTAGAAGAGATATTTGGTGTCAAAATCGAGCCAGGCCATCGCTTGCTCCTATTGCAGCGGTTGGCTCGGATCGAAATAGGCGCCCGGAATGCGGATGCCGCGGGCGGTCAGCTCGGCAAGGAAGCGCGGGCGCACGCCGGTCGCCTGAAAATGCCCGATGACGGTGCCGTCCTCGGCCGTTCCGGTCCGCACGTAGCGGTAGATTTCCTGCATTTGCACGATGTCGCCTTCCATGCCGGTAATCTCGGCGACGGAGGTGACTCTGCGCTTGCCGTCGGACAGCCGCTGAAGCTGCACGATCATGCGGATGGCCGCCGCGATCTGGCCGCGGATCGAGGAAATCGTCATCGGCAGCCCGGCCATGCCGATGAGCTGTTCGAGACGTGAGATCGCCTCGCGCGGATTGTTGGCGTGGATCGTGGCCATCGATCCTTCGTGGCCGGTATTCATCGCCTGCAGCATGTCGAAGGCTTCCTCGCCGCGGCACTCGCCGAGAATGATCCGCTCGGGACGCATGCGCAGCGCGTTCTTGACGAGTTCACGCTGACGGATCTCACCCTTGCCTTCGATATTGGGCGGCCGCGTCTCCATGCGTGCGACATGCGGCTGCTGCAATTGCAGTTCGGCCGCGTCCTCGATGGTGATCAGACGCTCCTTGTCGGAGATGAAGGCGGAGAGCGCGTTCAGCATCGTCGTTTTGCCGGAGCCGGTGCCACCGGAAATGATGGTGGTGATGCGCGATTTGACAGCCGCGGCCAGCAACTCCGCCATCTGCGGCTTGAGCGCGTCGATCTCGACAAGCTTGTCCAGGTTGAACGGCTTCTTGGAGAATTTGCGGATCGAGACCAGCGGTCCGTCAACGCCGACCGGCCGCACCGCGACGTTGACGCGCGAGCCATCGAGCAGGCGGGCATCGCAGAGCGGATGCATTTCGTCGACCCGCCGTCCGACCGCCGAGACGATCTTGTTGATGATGCGCAGCAGATGCGCCTCGTCCTTGAAGCGGCAGGCAACCGGCTCCAGCAAGCCGCCGCGCTCGACATAGGTGCATTCGTGGCCGTTGATCAGGATGTCGCTGATCGAGGGGTCCTTGAGCAGCGGTTCGAGCGGACCCAAGCCGGTCATCTCGTCGAGAATCTCGGCGACGAATGCGTTCAGCTCCTGGGCGTTCAGCGCCAGCCGCTCGCTCACCACATACTGGCTGACGAGTTCCTGGATATGCTCGCGCATCTGCTCTTCGGGCAACTTTTCCAGCGCCTGAAGGTTGACCTCCTCGAGCAGGCGGCGATGCAGCCGCACCTTGGCGTCGAGCAGCTTGTCGGAATGCAGCGGGTTGACCGGCGCGGCAGGCGCTGCGGGCGTGACCGGCGGCGCGGCCACGGCCGCAGGCACCGGCTCCGGGTCGGCGAGCACTGTCCACGAGGCACGATCCGGGACGGGTGCCCCAGCCGAATCCGCAGCCGGAGCGGGCTGCGGTGCCAAATTGCGTCGGGCGGTGAAGCGGCCAGCCATGGTTCGTGCTTCCGGGCATCTATCGCGCGAACAGCAGGCCGGGCCTTTTCGACCCAGCGGGCGCCTTCGCGACAGCCTTGGCTGTCTGCGGCGCCATCAGCTTGCGCAGTTCGTGGGTGATGTTGTTGCCGCGCTTGACTTCCTCGAGCGGAACCCCGCGGTCGATTGCCTCGCGCACCAGCCGGTAGTTGTTCGGGATCGCCGCCGCGAAATCGTCGCCAAGCGCCTGCTCGATATCGCTTCTCTTCAGGCCGGGCGCGAACATGCGCTGCTCGAAGCGGTTGATAATGACCTGCGGCTGCGGACCGTCCGGCATCCGCACGCGGATCGCTGCGAGAATGTTCTTGGTGTTCTTCAGGCTCGGCACGGTCATCTCGCTGACGATGAACAGCCGGTTGGAGCCGAGCAGCACATCGTCGGTCCAGGAGAACCAGGTGCGCGGCATGTCGATCACGACGTGATCGAAATTGGAGGAGACGAGGTCGAGCAGCCGCGTCACCACATCGGGATCGAAGGTGCGCATCTCGGCCGGTTGCGGCGGCGCGGCAATCACCGCGAGCCCGGAGGCGTGATAGGCGGTCATCACCTCCAGCAACTGCTTGTCGAGGCGGTCCGGGCGCGGCTCGATTTCGGACAGATCAAGCCGCGGGTCGAGGTCGAGATAGTCCGAACACGCGCCGTGCTGAAGATTGAGATCGACGAGGCAGGTCGATTTACGACCGCGCGGCCCGTCCGACAGCAGGAGGAGGGCGGTCTGGATCGCCAGCGTCGTAACCCCGGCGCCGCCGACGGCCGGGACGAAGGTGAAAATCTCCGCATCGACGCCGTCGGTCGTCGCCGGCTTGACCACCCGCGCGCAGGTGCGGACCAGTTCGGCTGGCGGCACCGGCTTCACCAGGAAGTCGGCGATCTTCATCTGGATCAGCGTGCGCGCGAGCTGCGCGTCGAACGCGGATGTCACAACCACGATCGGCGGCCGGCCGCCGGTGCGCGCAGCGAGCCGTTCAAGCGCCTGCATCTCGTCGTCGCGGCCGGCATCGAGGTCGATCACGATCACAGTCGCGCCATCCGGCTCGACCCGGTCGCCGGCCGCCGCCACGGTCTGCGGCACGAGATCGAGGTCGATCTGGCTGGCGCCGAAGGTCTGGCGCATCTGCTGCTCGAAGTCCGCGTCCGCCGTCAGCACGACCACCCGGGTCTTGCCGCTCGTCGGGGTATTCCGGCTGATACGCATGGCGAGGATTTGTGCTTCCAGAAGATTACTGTGATTGGGATTGCGTTTTCTGCGGCCCGGCCCAGGGCGAGGGCGCCGGTCCCGGCTGCGGGGGCGGCCCATTCCTGCCGGGTTGCGCAGCACTCCTGACAGACTCGGTGGTGTAGTCGGGCGGGGGCTGCATCTGGCTGGCCGATTCCGACGTGAGCGCGCTCATCGGCCGGATCACGTTGCGGGTGCGATAGCGCTCGACCGCGCCCTGCATCCGCTCGCCGTTGAATGCGATATTGCGATTGGCGCTATAAGGCGGCCAGGGATCGACCATCATGGTGACCTGATTGATCGCCTTCGCGTCGCCGGCATACGGCACCACCGTTTCACGCCGGTCGACATAAAGGGTCGAGCAGGCGGACAGCGCGAAGGACGCGGCCACAACGCCAAGCGTCACAATCGTCGCTTTAGTATTTGACGGACAGGACATGGCCCACCTCTTTGGAAGCGACAGCGGCCGGACGCGGCGGAACGTAAGGCTGTACGTCCAGCATGTGGCCGGTATAGGCGCGCATTACCCCGTTCTGCGCCTTCTCCATCGCCCGCGGAATTTCCGGCTTGCCCATCAGGAAGAAGTCGACGTCATTGGGCGGCAGCGTCGAGTCGAGCGGTGTCGCGATCTTGTCGCCGGGACGCGCGGGACGCACCAGCCGCGGCGTCACGATGATGGCGAGGTCGGTCTCTTTCTTCTTGTAGGCCGCGGAGCGGAACAGCGCCCCGAGAATCGGCACGTCGCCGAGCCAGGGCAATTGCTCCTGGGCGGTCTCGCCCTGGCTCTGCAGCAGTCCGCCGATCACGAAGCTTTGGCCGTCTCGCAGTTCCACCGTGGTCGATGCACGCCGCACGATCAACGGCGGCACCGAGACGCCGGCGACCGAGACCGGGTTCGAGGTGTCGAGCTGGCTGACCTCCGGCTCGATCTTCAGATTGATCACGCCGTCATGCAGAACGGTCGGCGTGAAGGCGAGGCCGACGCCGTATTTCTTGTAAGTAATCGCGACCGATCCCAGTCCCTGCGGCACCGGCACCGGGAATTCGCCGCCGGCAAGGAAGCTTGCGGTATCGCCCGAGAGCGCGGTCAGGTTGGGTTCCGCCAGCGAACGCGCCATGCCCTTGGCCTCGAGCGCGTTGATCAGCACATCGACCGACAGGCCGTTGGTGATCAGCTTGCCAATGAGAAATCCGAATGGCGCTGCGCCCGACAGCACCCCCGCCGCAACGATCTGCGAGATCGGAAGCTGCCCGGCCTGGACGTTCGGGCCACCGCCGGCGATGCCGGGCTGCTTCCAGGCGTCGGCGCCGGGGGTCGCATTCGTGGGCGTGACCGGCAAACGGTTCGCCGGCTGACGCGAGCCGATATTGCCGAGAAAACGGCCGTTGCTGGCAGTCGGATTCCACTGCACGCCCAGTTCGCGGCCCGCCTGGCGGTTGGCCTCGATGAAGCGCACCTCCAGCATAACCTGCTGCGGCGACAGCACCGTCATCGAATTGATGATGTCGGGGCCGAATTGACGCGCGAGCGTCACCGCCTTGTCGACCGTGGTCGCGTCGTGGACCGCGCCGGACAGCATGATGCGACCGTTAACGGAAGCCGCTCTGATCCTCGATCCCGGGAAGTGCCGGTTGAGCGTGGACTGCAGCAACGACGTGTCGTAGCTCACCTCGATGTCGAACACGCCGACGAGCTTCTTGCCCTCGGCATAGGCCGAGACCCGCGTGGTCCCGCTTTTGCGCCCAAGAATGGAGAGCGTGCGGTCGGTCAGGGGCGACACATCGGCAATTTCCGGATCGGCCACGACCAGTTCGACGAAGCTCGCATCGGTCCGCACGTCTTCGGTCTTGCCAATCGAAACCTGGACCTGGGCGGTCCGCTTGGCTGCGATCATCTGCACAACGCGTTGCGCCGAGGCGATCCCGAGCCCGGGCAGAGCCGGCTCCGCCATCACGAGCGCAACACCGGCGGCGAGGATTCGAAAGGCCGGCGAGCGCCGCTCGCCGGACTTGCGCTTTTGGTCCGTACGCGCCGGCAGCGCGGCGGAAATTCTTGTCTTGTTATTCACGACACACTCCCCACCCAACCAGGGTCCCCGTTATTGCCCACGTGCCCGCGTCCCCCCGGACGCGAGCCGTGAATCCCCTGCGCCTTCGACCGGCACCTCGTAACTCTGCCGCTCGCTGCCACGCCGAACCGACACGCTGGTCATGCTCTCGTTGTTCTGCGGCATGGCACGGTCCGGCTTGCTCAAATCGTCGAGCGTCACGCGCCGAGTCGGCTCGGCATCCACCTCGCCGGCCTTGCGCAAAAGCAGCGAGAGGCTTCCGACCGACGCGGCGAGCCAGATTTTCTGAGCGCCCACGGTGTCGACTTCGAGCGTCACCGCCTTTGCGACCGCGGCCTTGCTCGTACGATCGTCAGCGCTCTGATCGACCGCGAGCACGCGCGCGTTCTGCAGCACGACCTCGGTCGACGCATTGCCCTTTTCGAGCTGGCGCGTCAGCACCACGTCGACGCGATCGCCCGGCAGCACGAAGCCGCCGACGCCTTCGACATCGTTGACGCGCACCGACACCGCCTTCATTCCCTCGCTCACGATCGCCGAGAGGGTGGCGCGCTGGCCGGGCCCTGTAATCTTGATCGCGAGCACCGGCTCATTGACCTCGACCGGCGCAAGCACCACGCGCTTGCCGGCCGACAGGACGTCGCCGACAGTCGCAAACGCACCCTGCGGCTGCGCCTCTGCCGGCCACGGCACTTCGCGCAGATGCTCGCGCGTCAGTTCGATGCCAAACGGCAGCCGCTGCGTGGCCACCACCACCGTATTCGTCGCTGCCGGCTTTTTCTGCGCTTCGAGGCTGCGCATGCGCCGCTCGGCCTGGCTGTTCAGCCAGGCTTGCGCGATGAAGACCGCGAGCAGCCCGAAGACCACTGCAAACGCGACCATCACGATTGTGGATTTGCGCACGACGACCTTCCCGAACCGGCGCGGTTTTGTTTGCGCCTTTATCGGGGCCACTATCGCGACGCGGTCGTGTTGAATTGGTGAAGCGGTATCGGCTTCTGCCGCTATGCTGAAAATAGATTAAATCGGCAGGCTTTATGAAATCTGTCGCGATGTGCACAACGCACGATTAACGCTTGCAGTACCGCGCGCCTCGCGAAGGCGCGAGCGCGCTCTCTCTCGAAAGAAAGGCGCAGGCTCATGCGTTTGAACGCATCGCTCGTCTAGACGCATCGCTGCGCGATGGTCCTCTATGACGTCGGCGCGGACGCAGTGGTAAATTGAATCGGAATCGCCTTGGTTAAGCGCGATTCACCACGCCGCGACTTTACGCCGGCACGGCCGGACGCGGCTGCGCGGCTTGTGCCCGTTCTTCTTTCGCGAGCTTGGCCAGCGTCAGCAAATCGACCTTGCCCGAGCCGAGCATCGGCAGCTTCTCCATGACGATCACTTCCGCAGGTATCATCAGCTCGGAGGCGTGACGCGAACGCGCAAAGGCGACGAACTCGGAACGGGTTGCCTTTGTGTTGTTGGTGTAGAGAAGCAATCGCTCGCCCTTGCGCGCATCAGGCACCGACACGACTGCCGAAGCGGCATCCGGCCAGAGATCTCCGGCCAGAGCCTCCACAGCCGCGAACGACACCATTTCGCCACCGACCTTGGCAAAGCGCTTGGCGCGGCCCATGATCTTGATGAAGCCCTGCGCATCGATCGTCACGATGTCGCCGGTGTCGTGCCAGCCTTCCGCAGGACGCTCCAGCACGCCCGGATTTTCGACCCGCAGGTAGCCGAGCATCACATTCGGGCCCTTCACGAACAGCCGGCCGCCTTCGTCAACGCCTTCGACCTTCTCCAGCTTCGCTTCCATGCCGGGCAGGAGCCGGCCGACCGTGCCGAACTTGTTGAACATCGGCGTGTTCAGCGCGAGCGCCGGTGCGGTCTCGGTCACGCCATAGCCTTCGAGAATGCGGATGCCGAACTTCTCCAGGTAGATTTGCCGGGTTGAATCGCGCACCGGCTCCGCGCCGGCCAGCATGTAGCGGATCGAGCGGAAGTCGTACGGGTTGGCCGCCCGCGCATAGCCATTCAGGAAGGTGTCGGTGCCAAACATGATCGTCGCGTTGGTGACGTAGACCAGCTCCGGCACGGTCCGGTAATGCAGCGGCGACGGATAAAGGAAGATCGGCACGCCCGACACGATCGGCAGGATCACGCCGACCGTCAGCCCGAAGGAATGGAACACCGGCAGGATGTTGAACACCTTGTCCATCCGGTTGAAGTCGATGCGGGCTCGGGCCTGCGCGGCATTGGTCAGGATGTTGCGGTGGGACAGGACCACGCCTTTCGGCACGCCTTCAGAACCGGAGGTGAACAAAATCGCCGCCCAGTCATCCGGCTTTCGCTGCACGATCGGCTTCTTGTAGCTCACCATTCCGGACAGCTTGTCGAACAGGCCGACCGTTGCGCGAACATCTTCGAGATAGACGAACTTCACCTCCGCCGACATATTCTCGACCAGCGACTCGAGCTTGCCGCGTTCGATAAAGGCGCGCGAGGTGATGACGGTCTTGATGTCAGCGGCGCGGCATCCGGCAAGGATGTTGGTCGCGCCGGCGGTGAAATTGATCATGGCCGGAACGCGGCCCGCGGACATCAGCCCGAAAATCGTCACCACTGCGCCATTCGCATTCGGCAGCATCACGCCGAGCGGCTTGCCGAGATCGGCGAGCGGCATCAGCTTCTTGCCGAGAATGCGGGTGCCGAGCAGGAGCCGCTTGTAGGTCAGCGAGCCGGTGACGAGGTCCTCGGTCGCCACCGTCTTCATTCCGTGCTCTTGCGCGGCCTCGACCAGCGCTTCAACGATCGTGCGATCGGTGCGCGTGGTCTCGTAGATCATGTTCGACATGATGTCGTAGAGCGCAGCGCCCGCCGCCCGCCGGCGCGCCTTGCCCCGCAGATCCGGATCGAGCTTCAGCTTCGTCGGCTCCAGCACCGTGACGCGCACCTTGGGGAACAGCTGCTTGCGGATCTGATATCCCGCCAGACGGGTGAAATAGGAGCGTTCCAGCCCTTCGATGCGGATCGGCACGACCACCGCATCCGATTTGTCGGCGATCAGTCCGGCGCCGTCGTAAACCTTCATCAGCGAGCCGGTCATGGTGAGCCGGCCTTCCGGGAAGATGATGAGCGTTTCCCCGCTCGCCACCGCCTGGATCAGCGTGCGGGTCGCCATCGGCTTCAGCGGATCGATCGGCAGCGCACGGGTCATGCGCGCGAACGGCTTGACCCACCATTTCTGCGCAATGGTGGTGTCGATGGCGAACAGCGGATCGCGGCCGAGCAGCGACAGCGCGATGCCGGCGTCGAGGAAGCTCACATGGTTGAGCGCGAGGATGACGTTCGGCTGCTGTACCTTCTGCAGGTTTTCGAGACCGTTCACCTCGGCGCGGAAGAAGGCGCGATAGAGGATCGACAGCGCATCCGCGAACGGCCGGGTCGGCATGGTGACGGCGATCAGCCCCGCCACGATCAAGGTGGCGACGCCAAGCCCGATGAAGAGGACCGGTGTCGTGACCCCGGCCAGGCCCTGCAGCATCGCAACCACCAGGGTGGCGACGGTCATGAACAGCGCGTTGAGAATATTGACGCCGGCGACCACACGCGCTCGGCGGTCGGCGCCCGCCCAGGCCTGCACCGCGGCGAAGGCCGGCACAATGAACATGCCGCCGCCGATCGCGACCCCGATCAGAGCGATCGCGACATTGATGCCGCGAGCGGTGCGGAACACTTCAAGCGGGCCGACGAACTGCGTCGCGTGCGGCGCGCCGTAGAGCGAGAAGCCCAGGAACATCGCGAAGCCGGCAATCAGCAGAGCGCCGATGAGCGTCGGCAGGAGGATGATGCGGCCGCTCGCCAGAAAGGCCGCAAGACCGGAACCGATCGCGACTGCCACCGAAAAAATCGCGAGATAGGCGGTGACGGCATATTCATCGCCGCCGACCAGCGTCTTCACCGCCGGCGGCAGCAATGACAGCACGATTACCCCGGCAAGCCAGAACCAGCTCGTGACCAGCGCGCCCCACCACAGCCGCCGATCACTACGCAGGTCCCTGATCAGGTTCCAGGTGGAGGTTGCGATATTCTTGTTGATGATGAGATTGGGCGCGGCCTCGCCGGTGCGCGGGATCAGCAGCGCCGAGACCCAGCACAGCACCGCGAATACCATCACGAGTGCCGAGAAGGCGGCCGGACTGCCGCCGCCCTTCGCCGCGATGCCGCCGGCGATGGTGCCGAGCAGGATCGCGATGAACGTCGCGCCCTCCACCAGCGCGTTGCCCGCGGGCAACTCGCGGCGCTGCAAATGGTCGGGCAGAATGCCGTATTTGATCGGGCCGAACAGCGACCCGATCACGCCGAACCCGGCCAGAGCAATGAACAGTATAACCAGAGAATGGGTGACGAAGCCAACCACCGCGACGCCAGCAACGGCGATTTCGACGAGTTTCAGGCGCTGCGCCACCACCGCCTTGTCGTAACGGTCGGCGACCTCCCCGCCGAGCGCGGACAGAAAGAAATAGGGCGCGATGAACACCGCCCCCGCGAGCGTGATCAGCGCTTCGCCTTCCGTTCCCATGTGAAACAGGATCAGGAAGACGATCGCGTTTTTCAGGAAGTTGTCGTTGAAGGCGGAAAAGAACTGACACCAGAATAGCGGCGCGAAGCGCCAGGACAGCATCAGTGGCTTCGACGTTTCTGCCATACGCGTCAGTCGTCCGATGTTATGCGGGTTGTCATTCTAACAGCTTTCGGCCAACGCCGGTACGGCGCAGCGAGCGAGCCCGGTGCAGCGGTTCAGACGGCGCGCGCAAGCACCGTCGGCTTCTTCGTGCAGTCCGCGTCGACGCCGTTATGCAGCTTGAACTGACTGAATCCGACATGGCTCGCCGGGGATCCGGACACAACGACCAGATAGGCGAATTCCGTGCGATGCCGCGGAGCATCCCCGAAAGCCTCGTCATACTCGGCCCAACCCCAGATCAGGAGCTTGCCCTGCAGATCGCGCACCTGGCGCAGAATTGCCGGCTCCATGCTGATTATAGGCGACAGCGCGGTGGCGCGCGGCCCGACAATCAGCGGCTTGTAGGCATCGTAGGAGAGGATGCGGTTGCCGAGTTCGTCGAAATCGGCGAAATCGAAATCCGCCGGCACCGAGCGTTCAAAATATTTCCAGTTGACGTGGCCGCGACCATTCCGGGTCGGCGTCGTTCCGGTATTTTCCCAAACCGGCTGGATCGTGCAGGTCTGGATTTCGTCGTTCAGCGGATTCTTGGTCATCGCCACCTGGAATTCGCGCAGGAACACGTAGGCGCGCTGGGCCGAGACCAGTCCCTCCTGGACAAGGTCCGCCGTGCGATTCGACGCGCGCACCGCGCGCAGCATCCATAGGCCCTGGAATAGGCTCGCAAGCAGCAGAAACAGCGCAAAGCAGACCAGGGCAATGTCGGTGACGCGGATGTCGCAGAGGAACCGCTGCTGCCAGGTCCTGACCGCCGCCTGCGGCGGCGCGGCCTTGTCCTGCGCCTGCCAGACGAGGGCGTCGATCTCCGCGCGGGTCGCGATGGCATACTGGACCACGGCATCCGGCGCGGCGGCCTCGAAATGGATCGGCAGCCGTCCCGGCGTGCGCTCCGGCGCCGCGGGGGCCGGTGGCGGCTCGACCGAACAATAGTTGGCGAGCAGACCGGACGCACCCGCGACCACGCCCAGCGCGATCAGCGCCGAAAACAGAAATGCACTGATGGTTTTCATTACAGAGAACGCCTGGCGGTGCCGCTTAAGTCCGTCATAGCGCCGCGAGGCCCCCCGCGACCGGCTTGACGTTAGAGAGCGCGCCGGGATCAGTCAAACCGTACCGCGAACGGGAGCAGAACAACCGCGTGCAACCCATTTTTTCGCGCGCCATGGCTGCGACTCGCGCGCGGCCATGGCCAGATGCCAGCCAGCCGTATATCCGGACAGCAACCGAACGGAAACCGCGCTTGCCAGATCACCACCGTCACGCCGGGCTCTCGGCCGCCGCTGTTGGCGCGCTGTGCGGGATCGCCGCGGCGGCCTGCTGGGCAGCCGGCTTTGTCGCCGCCAAGCACGGCATGGAGGCGGGGCTCGCGCCGGTCGACGTTGCGTTCCATCGCTTTGTCTGGTCCGGCCTCCTGACGCTGCCGGTCGTCATGCGCGCCGGCTTTTTCAAGCTCGGCGGCCTTGGCTGGAAACGCGGCCTGATCATCCTCACGCTCGCCGGCCCTCTGCAGGCCATCACCAGCTATACTGGCTTCACGGTAGCCCCCCTTGGCCATGGCGCCGTGATCCACCCCGCCGCCGCGGCGGTGGGCGGCCTGATCCTCGCCTATTTCGTGCTCAGCGAGCCGCTGACCCGCGGCCGCGTGGTCGGGGTCATCTTCATCCTTTCCGGCCTCGTCGTGCTGGCCAGCGAGGCTGCCACCGCGATACGCGGCAACGCCCTGACCGGCGATCTCCTGTTCGCGACTGCGGGTTTCATGTGGGCGGCCTTCACCACATGCCTGCGCGGATGGAGGACCGGAGGGATTCTCGCCGCGCAAGTCGTCGGCGTGCTGTCCCTTCTGATCTATGCTCCGCTCTACGCCATGCTGTTCGGCTTCGACCGCATGTTCGCGGCCGGCCTGCAGGAGAACCTCATACAGGTCGCCGTCCAGGGCGTGTTTGCCGGATTGCTGGCGATCTATCTGTTCGCACGTTCGGTCGCCGCGCTCGGCGCCGGACGCGCCTCGATGTTTCCCGCGCTGGTGCCGGCGATGACGATCCTGATCGGCTTTCTGGCGCTCGGAGAGGTACCGACCATTCCACAACTCGTCGGTCTTGCGGTTGTCGGCGTCGGGTTCTGGTTCGCTTTGCGGCCCTGAACGCCTATTGCGCCTTGCACAGCGTTGCCTTCCGTTTCGGTCGCTTCAGCCTGGCTTCATCACCCTTGATCCAGAAGGACACGCCGCTCTTGGCATAGCGGGCGCCGGAAGCCGAAATTCGCTGTGGCAACGTATAAGCGTGTCCGTCGAATTGCAGGCGGATCCTGTTGTCGTCCTTATAGAGTGCGGAGACGACATTGGTGCCGTCGGCGCAGAAATAATTCGCGAAATTCGACTGAGCATGCGCCGCCGTGACGCCGGCAAACAGAACAAGCGGAACGAATCCCAACCGAGTCATGTGCACACCGCTGAAATGCTGAAATAATGTCCTTGTCCCGGTCAGGCCACCTTCCGGGTCGCAAGGAACTCGTCGATGCGCGCGAGCGCTTTCAGGATATTATCGGTTGAGTTGGCATACGAGAGCCGCACATAGCCCTCGCCGAGAATTCCAAAATCCGGGCCGCCGATGATCGCGACGCCGGCATCCTCAAGCAACGACGAGGCGAGCGCCTTGGCTTTCCAGCCGCTGCGCTTGATGTTGGGAAAGGCATAGAAGGCCCCTTTGGGGGTCGCGCAGGAAATGCCGGGCAGCTTGTTCAGCCCCTCGACCACGACTTTGCGGCGGCCGTCAAACTCGGCCACCATTCGGTCTACCTCGTCCTGCGGCCCGGTCAGGGCCGCAAGGCCCGCATATTGCGCTGACGCATTCACGCACGAATGCAGGTTGACCGCGAGCTTGCGCGCGTAATCGTAGAGCTTGCCAGGCCAGACCGCATAGCCCAGCCGCCAGCCGGTCATCGCATAGGTTTTCGACCAGCCATTGAGCAGAATCAGCCTGTCGCGAATCGAGGGATAGGCGAGAAGGCACACATGCCGCTCGCCATCGTAAACCATGTGGTCGTAGATCTCGTCCGACAGTACGGCGACGTCGGGGAAGCGATCGAGACCTGCGACCAGCTTGTCAACCTCCGACTTTGGCGTCACTCCGCCGGTCGGATTGGCGGGCGAGTTGACAATCAGGAGCCGCGTGTTCGGCGTGATGAGCTTCAGCGTTTCGTCAGCGGAAAACGCAAAGCCGTTCTCTTCCCGGATCGGCACGGGAACAGGATTCGCCCCGGTGAACTCGATCATGGAGCGGTAGATTGGAAAGCCGGGATCGGGATAGAGAATATCGGCGCCCGGCTCGCCGAACATCATGATTGCCATGAACATGGTCGGCTTGCCGCCCGGCATGATCATCACCTCGTCGGGCGAGACCTGGACCGCGAAGCGCTTGTGCAGGTCTGCAGCTACCGCCTCGCGCAAGGCCGGGATGCCGTTGGCCGGTGTATAGCCGTGATGCCCGTCACGCAGCGCCTTGACAGCGGCCTCCACGATGAAATCCGGCGTTCGGAAATCCGGTTGACCGATGCCGAGATTGATCACGTCGCGGCCCTGCGCGATCAGCGCGTTGGCGCGCGCAAGCACGGCGAAGGCATTCTCCTCCCCGATCCGATCGAAGGCGGCGATGGTGCGGAGCATCTATGTTTCCCTGTCACATCCTTATGCGCATTAGGGACAGCGCCGGGGCGCAACGTCAACGGGCTGGCGCAAAAGGCGGCTCCGCGCCCGGCTTTGTGCAATAGCATTTCCGTCGGTTGCGGGAGCCATCCCGGCATGCCAGAAGATGGGGGTCATGACAGTATGGCTCGAAATCGCCATTGTCGTCGGGCTGACCCTGCTCAACGGCTTTTTTGCAATGGCGGAGCTGGCGATTGTGTCCTCACGCCGCATCCGCCTGCAGCAAATGGCGGCGGATGGCAGCGGCGGGGCGGTGCGCGCCTTGGCGCTGGCCGAGAATCCCGGCCGCTTCCTGTCCGGAGTCCAGGTCGGCATCACGCTGATCGGAATCATGTCCGGGGCCTATGGCGGTGCCACTCTCGGCGCGCGCCTGGGCGCTGTCCTCAATCAATACCCGATCTTTGCGCCGCGGGGCGACGAAATCGCTTTTGGGGTGGTCGTGGTCGCGATCACGGCGCTGTCCGTCGTCGTCGGCGAACTGGTGCCGAAGCGGATCGCGCTTCTTCATCCGGAGCGGATCGCCACCAAGGTCGCGGGACCTTTGCAGGTCCTCGTCATGATCGCGCGGCCGCTGGTCTGGTTTCTGGAGACGTCGACCGCGCTTCTGCTCAAGCTCTTCCGCCTCCCGGAAAAGCGCTCGGACGGCATGACCGAGGAAGAGGTCAAGATCGCGATCGCCGAAGGCGCCGAGGCGGGCGTGATCGACGAAGTCGAAGAAGAGATGATCCATGGCGTGCTCGCGCTCGCCGATTCCTCCGTCGCGTCGATCATGGTGCCGCGGCCGGATGTTTACTGGATCGACCTGTCCGACGAACAGCAAGCCATCGAACGCGAAATCGCCGACTGCCCCTATTCGCGCATCGTGGTCGTGCGCGACGGGGATCTCGGGCGTCCGCTCGGCGCGCTGCAGAAAAAGGATCTGGTCGGCGACCTGATTTCCGGACGCGGCATCCGGATTGAGGAGCGGCTGATCCAGCCGGCCTTCGTTCCCGAAACCATGCCGGTGCTGCGGCTGCTTGAAACGTTCAAGACGTCCCCCGTGCATATCGCCTTCATCGTCGACGAATATGGCGACTTCCTCGGCATCGCGACACTGAACGATGTGCTGGAAGGCATTGCCGGCGATCTCGGCGATGAGCATGAGCAGCCGTCGGAAAATATTGTGCGGCGGCCCGACGGGTCCTGGCTGGTCGACGGCCGTGCACCGGCCGGCGACCTGATCGAAAAGCTGAAGCTGACGGACTCGGAAGGCGAGTTTCACACTGCCGCCGGCTTTGCGCTGGAGCGGCTCGCGCACATCCCGGTCGAATGCGAGACTTTCGAAATCCCCGGATGGCGGGTCGAAGTGCTCGACATGGACGGCAAGCGGATCGACAAGCTGCTGTTCACGCCGATGCCGCAGACCGCGGACGGATAACGGGGGGAACGCACGGCTCTCGCATCCGTTGTCTTGGGCTCGGTATGGAGGCACGATGGCGAACGCAACGAGACGCCGGCTGCGATCGCAGCTCTGGTTCGACAATCCGGACAATCCCGGGATGACCGCGCTCTATCTGGAGCGCTATCTGAATTTCGGGCTGACCATCGACGAACTCACCGCCGGCAAACCGATCATCGGCATTGCACAGACCGGCAGTGATCTTGCGCCTTGCAACCGCCATCACCTCGAGCTGGCCAAGCGCGTGCGCGAAGGCATTCGCGACGCCGGCGGTATAGCCTTTGAATTTCCCTGCCACCCGATTCAGGAGACCGGCAAGCGGCCGACCGCGGCGCTCGACCGTAACCTCGCCTATCTCAGCCTCGTGGAAGTACTCTACGGTTACCCGCTCGACGGCGTTGTGCTCACCACGGGATGCGACAAGACCACGCCCGCCTGCCTGATGGCGGCGGCGACGGTCAACATTCCTGCCATCGTTCTGTCCGGCGGACCGATGCTCAATGGCTGGTGGAAGGGTGAGCGTTCCGGTTCCGGCACCGTGATCTGGCAGGCCCGCAAGGATCTTGCTGCGGGCAAGATCGACTATCGCGAATTCCTCGCCATCGTCGCCTCTTCGGCGCCGTCGATCGGCCATTGCAACACGATGGGGACAGCATCGACCATGAATGCGCTGGCCGAAGCGCTCGGCATGTCGCTGCCCGGCTGCGCGGCGATTCCGGCACCCTATCGCGAGCGCGCGCAGATCGCCTACGAGACTGGCCTCCGCGCCGTCGAGGTCGTGCATGAGGACCTAAAGCCCTCCGACATCCTCACGCGCAAAGCCTTCGAGAACGCGATCGTCGCCTGTTCGGCGATTGGCGGCTCGACCAATGCGCCAATCCATATCAATGCACTGGCGCGGCATGTCGGCGTCACGCTCACGATGGACGACTGGGAAAAGATCGGCTTCGACGTGCCGCTGCTCGTCAACATGCAACCGGCAGGCAAATATCTCGGCGAGGAATATTACCGCGCGGGGGGACTGCCGGCCGTGCTGCACGAGCTGATGAAAGCCCGCCGCATCCATGCGGACGCGATGACCGTCAATGGACGCACCATCAGCGACAATGTGCGCGAGGCAAAGCCGCAGGATGCCGAGGTCATCCGTCCCTATGACAAGCCGCTGATGCATAAGGCCGGCTTCCGGGTGCTGCGCGGCAACCTGTTCGACTCGGCGATCATGAAGACCAGCGTGATCTCCGACGATTTCCGCGAGCGGTATCTTTCGAATCCAAACGATCCCGACGCTTTCGAAGGGCGCGCCGTCGTGTTCGACGGGCCGGAGGATTATCACGCGCGCATTGACGATCCCGCGCTCGCCATAGACGAGAACACGATCCTCGTCATCCGCGGTGTCGGACCGATTGGCTATCCGGGTTCGGCCGAGGTCGTGAACATGCAGCCGCCTGCAGCGCTGATCCGGCAGGGTATCGAATCGTTGCCCTGTATCGGCGACGGCCGTCAGTCCGGCACATCGGGCTCGCCGTCCATCCTCAATGCCTCGCCGGAAGCGGCAGACGGCGGCGGTCTTGCGCTACTTGCAACCGGCGACCGCATCCGTATCGATCTCCGCAAAGGCACCGCAGACATGCTGGTGTCGCAAGAGGAACTCGCCCGCCGCCGCGCAAAGCTTGAAGAGACTGGTGGCTTTCCGATACCCGCAAGTCAAACGCCGTGGCAGGAACTCTACCGCAGGACCGTCACGCAGATGGCGGATGGACAGATCATTCGCGGCGCCGATCAGTACAGGCGCGTGGCGCAGACAAGCATTCCGCGCGACAGCCACTGATCCTAACGGGCCAACCTGCCGGTATGGTAACGCCGCTGGCAGCTTTCAGGTCGCGAAAAAGCCGAGCAATGCCGGGCCCGCACTGGCGCGATAACGTTTGACTTCGCCCCCGCCTCCGCCCGATGCTTGCGGCACAAAATACATAAGCCGCAACGTTGCGGCATTCGGAGGAAACCATGAACCTACGCATTGTGGCGGGCTCGCTCGGCCTGGCTGCGCTCGTATCGATGACGGGCGCGGCTTCGGCTCAGGAAACCATTCGGCTGCGGATTGCGTCCGGTCATCCGCCGGTCAACACCTATGTCAACCTGGTGCAGAATTTCTTCGTTCCGGAAGTGGTCAAGCGCGTGGCGGCGAAGACCAAGCACAAGGTCGAGTTCGTCGAGGGCTATGGCGGGGCGATGGTGAAGGTCGCCGATACGCTCGAAGGCGTACAGTCCGGCATCATCGATATCGGCGCCTATTGCTTCTGTTTCGAGCCGTCCAACCTGCCGCTGCATGCGTTCCAGGTGATGCTGCCGTTCGGCACCATGAGTCCGGTGGCCAGTGTGAAACTCGCACGCGAAGTTTACGACCAGGTGCCCTACATGTCGAAGGTGTTCGAGGACAAGTATCGGCAGAAGCTGCTCGCCCTGATCGCCGACAATGGCTACAACCTCGGCACCAATTTCGAGTGGAACAAGGTTGCAGACCTGAAGGGCCAGAAGCTCGCCGGCGCCGGCCTGAATCTGAAATGGCTGGAATATGCCGGGGCAACTCCGGTGCAGTCCTCGCTGGTCGATGCCTATACGTCGATGCAGACCGGCGTTTACAACGGCTGGATCATGTTCCCGTCCGGCTGGGTGAACTTCAAGCTCTATGAAGTCGGCAAATACTATACGGAGATCGGCTTCGGAGCGATCACCTGGCATGGCATGACCATCAACTCCGCACGTTGGGCGAAACTGCCGAAGGACGTGCAGGACATCATCCTCGAAGTCGCCAGGGAATACGAAGCTCTGACCGGCACGGTGAATGAAGCCAATTACCCCAAGCAGATCGAAGAGCTGCGCAAGAACGGCATGAATGTCCGCAAGCTCCCCGAAAGCGTACAGATCGAATGGGCCAAATCGCTGGCCAACTGGCCGAAAGAGAAAGCCAAGGAACTCGATGCTCAGGGGCTGCCGGCGACGCAGGTGCTGGAGGCAACCCTCGCCGCCGCCGAGAAGCACGGCCACAAATGGCCGCTGCGGTATTCAGTCAAGTAGCCTCGTCTCCGTCATGGCCGGGCATAGCCGTTCGAAGAAGAACCTTCATTCGCCTATATTCGGCCATCACGCCTTTGCTTGCTGAGCTGCACTAACACGTAAGGCCCGGCAAAGGCCGGGCGACGGGCTCATATCGGAATTGGGCGCGAGCGCGAGCGCAAACAATGCTTGAACAGATCGTCACCCGTTTCGTTCACGTCCTCCTTGCGGTCGCGGCGGCGATCACCTTTCTTCTCAGTTTTCTGGTCGTCGCCGATGTGGTCGGGCGGGGCATGTTCAATTCGCCGGTGAAGGGGACGCCCGAGATCGTCTCAATGTCGATCGTGATCATCTGTTTCCTGCTGGCCGCCTATGCGGTCCAAAGCGGAGGGATGCTGCGCACCGACGTCGTCGTCTCGATGTTCGGGCGGCGCGGTTTCGCCTTCGCCGACCTGATGTCCGGGCTGCTCGGCGCCGCATTCTTTCTTCTGATCGTGTGGGGCAGCTTCGAACCAGCGCTGCATGCCTGGGTCAGCAATGAATTCGAAGGCGAAGGCGCGTTGCGGGTCCCGGCCTGGCCGGCGCGTTTCGTTGTGATGCTGGGCTCTGCGCTCGTGGTCGCAATCTATCTCGGACAGGCCGCGCTCGCGGCCTTTGCGCTAATACGCCCCGACGACGCGCCGCCGCCTGTATCGACCACCCACTGACCCCGGAGCCGCGATGTTCGGCCACAGCGAAATGATCCTGATCATCGTTGTGCTGCTGGCACTCGTCTTTGCCGGCATTCACATCGCGATTGCGCTCGGTCTGACCGCGGCGATCGGCATCTATCTGATGACCAGCGACATCGAGGTGGTGCGCACCTTCGTCGCCAACACCGCTTACGAGGCGCTGCGTGACTATGTCTTCGCGGTGATTCCGCTGTTCATGCTGATGGGCGACTTCCTGGCGAAATGCGGCGCGGCGACCGACCTCTATTCGGTCGCGAATCGTGTCAGCCGCTGGCTTCCAGGCCGGCTTGCAGTCGCCACCATTGTCGCGAACGCGATCTTTGCCTTCGTCACCGGCGTCAGCATCGCCGCGGCGGCCGCCTTCTCCCGCATCGCCTATCCGGAGATGCGCCGTTATGGCTACAGCCGCGAATTCGCACTCGGCTGCATCGCAGGCAGCGCATGTCTCGGCATGCTGATTCCGCCCTCGGTGCTGATGATCGTATGGGGCGTCCTGACCGAACTGTCGATTGGCAAACTGTTCCTCGCCGGCGTCTTGCCCGGACTTCTGCTTGCCTTCGGCTTTTGCCTGTATGTCGTGGTCACCGCCATCGTCAGGCCATCGCTGGTCGGCGAGGGTGCGGAAAGGCCGGTGCGCGCCGCACCGCTTGGAGCCGCCGTATCCGCACCTGCGCGACATGGGCCGCCATTGGGCGGCTACGATATGGACGAAAAGCCGATCATGCCCCTGCTGTTCAGCACCGCGCTGGTGCTCGCCTTGATCGCAGGCGTGCTTGGGTCGATCTGGCTCGGCTTCTGCACTCCAACGGAAGGCGCAGGCGTTGGTGCGGTTGGCGCGCTCATCCTCGCGTTGATCAAGGGTATCACCTGGCGCGAAGTTTGGCAGGTGGTGCTCAATGTCGGCCGCACCTCGGGGCCGCTCCTGCTGCTGCTGTTCTGCGCGCAGCTCTATTCGCGCGTGCTCTCTATGACTGGCTTCACCGAGACCGCCAAGACCTTCCTCCTCGGCACCGGCCTCGGGCCGACGGGAATCTTGATGGTGATGCTACTGATCTGGTTCGTGCTGGGCTGCCTGATCGATTCGATTTCGATTATCCTCCTGACCGTGCCGATCTTCGCGCCGATCGCGGCTACGCTCGGCCTCGATCCGCTCGCTTTCGCGATCATCGGCATCCTGGCGATCGAAACCGGCCTGCTGACGCCGCCGTTCGGCATCCTTGTCTTCACGGTGAAGGCGGCCGTGCCCGAACCCAATGTGCCGCTGGCGGAAATTTTTCGCGGCTCGATCCCCTACTGGATCATCCTGCTTGCGGTCGTGGTCGCGATCATCGCCTTTCCTCAGATCGCGACATTCCTGCCGCGTCTCTGAGAGGTTATGGCTTCGGCCGGATGGCGCGCCCTCCGCTGCCGCGAAGGGGGGCATCACGCAGCGACGTCAGCCTTGCATTTTTGCACCTGCGAAAAAGGGGCCGGTGATTGCAGTCCCTCATGGAGCAAATGACCGGCGACATGTCAGCGATGCGCCGCGTGGGTATCTGGCAGCGGCGATTGTAGTTTAACAAGGCAGCCAAGCGCTGCACAATCGCGGCCCGTTCTGCGATCCTGGATATCATCATGCCGACACCTGCCGAGAAGCGCCGTATCTTCCGAAGCCTCCATGACAGCGGCTGCTTCGTCATTCCAAATCCGTGGGACATAGGCAGCGCACGCTATCTTCAGCATCTTGGTTTCAAGGCCCTCGCCACCACCAGTCTCGGCTATGCCTTCGCCGCCGGCTATGCCGATAACGCGGTGCCGCGGGACGTGATGCTTGCGCACATCGCCGAGCTTGCTGCGGCCTGCGACGTTCCGCTCAATGCGGACTTCGAGGGCGGTTATGCCGACGATCCGGACGGCGTGGCCGAGAGCGTGACCCTCTGTGTCGGGACTGGCGTGTCCGGATTGTCGATCGAGGATTCCACCGGCGACAAGGCCAATCCGCTCTATCCGTTCGACCTCGCGGTGGCCCGTATCAAGGCGGCACGCGCCGCCATCGACCGGACCGGCGAAGCTGTCCTGCTGACCGCACGCACCGAAGGCTTCATTCGCGGACGCCCGGATATGGATGAGACACTGCGCCGGCTGCGGGCCTTTGCCGATGCTGGCGCCGATTGCCTTTATGCCCCGGGCGTCAGGACGCGCGAGGAGATCGCAGCGGTCGTCAACGCGGTGGCGCCGAAGCCGGTCAATGTCCTCATCGGATGGCCAAGCGATCTCACGGTGCAGGACATCGCCAAGCTGGGCGCACGCCGCATCAGTGTCGGCGGCGCGCTTGCGCGCGCAGCCTGGGGCGGCTTCATCCGCGCCGCCCGCCAGATCGCCGATGGCGGCTGCTTTGGCGGATTCGCGGACGCGGCGCCTGCCACCGACCTGAACACACTGTTCCGCGAAGACCGCGCCAAGCGGTCCGCTTCGTGACGCAGCTTGTAAACTTCAAGGCGGCGAAACGGCCCGGCCCGGTGCGGCTGTCCGGGCGATACGGCCGGGTCGAAAAGCTCGATCCGGCGGTGCATGGCGCAGCCTTGTGGGAAAGCGTGAGGGGCGCGCCGGACATGTGGGACTACATGTCCTACGGTCCTTTCGACAGTGCAAACGCATTCCAGGCCTGGATTTCGGAGCGCGCGTCGCTTGACGATCCTTATGTCTACGCCGTGGTGGCGCCCGACGGCGATGCGCTCGGCCTCGCCGCGCTGATGGCGATCCGCCCGGACATGGGCGTGATCGAGGTCGGGCATATCGCCTACGCTCCGGCATTGCAGCGCTCGCGGCTCGGAACCGAAGCGCAATATCTGCTCGCATGCTATGCCTTTGAAACGCTGGGCTACCGGCGATACGAATGGAAATGCGATGCGCGCAACACCGCGTCCCGGCAGGCCGCGCAACGATACGGGTTCAGTTTCGAGGGAATTTTCCGGCAGCACATGGTGGTGAAGGGCAGGAACCGCGACACCGCATGGTTTTCGATCCTCGATTCCGAATGGCCCGCACGCAAGGCGGCGTTCGAACGCTGGCTTGCGCCCGCAAATTTCGATGCCGAAGGACGGCAACGAACGAGCCTCCGGCGCTGATGCGGATGCCGGATAGCTTATGACCGACCGCCCGAAGGGCAAGGTTGCCGTGGTCACCGCCGCAGGTCAGGGAATCGGCCGCGCGATCGCTGACGCCTTTGTCGCGGAAGGCGCAATCGTAATCGGGACTGGCCAAGCCGGGGGTGCGGCAAGGCTTCATCGACCGCCAGCCGATGGGCCGCTTGGGCAAGGCGCAGGAAGTCGCCGCACTCGCCGTGTTTCTTGCATCCGACGAGTCGCTCTACGTCACCGGGCAACCGCATCTGGTCGATGGCGGACTGGCATTGTAGGCTTGGCGCGTCACTGACGGACCTCACCCATGCATGTTCTCATCACCGGCGCGGCCGGCATGATTGGCCGCAAGCTGCTCGACCGGCTCGCGCGCGACGGCGGCCTCAACGGCAAGGCAATCGACACGCTGACGCTGACCGACATCGTGCCGCCGGAGGCGCCGGAGAGGCTTGCCACCCATGGAGTCCTGAAGACCGCCGATCTCGCCGCACCCGGCGTAGCCGAAAACCTGGTGAAGGATCGGCCGGACGTCATCTTCCATCTCGCGGCGATCCCGTCCGGCGGTTCGGAGACCGATTTCGAGGCCGGCTATCGCGCCAATCTCGACGGCACCCGGAACCTGCTGGAAGCCGTCCGCAAGACCGGTGATGGCTACAAGCCGAAGGTGATCTACACCTCGTCCATCGCCGTCTATGGCGCGCCGTTTCCGCCCTCGATCCCGGACGACTTCATCCTGACGCCGCTGACGAGCTATGGCGCGCACAAGGTGATCTGCGAGACCCTGCTCGCCGACTACAACCGGCGTGGTTTCCTCGAAGGCGTGGGCGTGCGGCTGTGCGGCATAACGGTGCGGCCGGGCAAGCCGAACCTCGCCGCCTCCGGCTTCTATTCCGCGATCATCCGCGAGCCGCTCGCCGGTGTAGAGGCGAGCCTTCCCGTCGACGAAGACACGACCAACACGCATGCCTCTCCGCGCGCAGCGGCAGGCTTCCTGGTCCACGCCGCATCGCTGACGCCGGAACAACTCGGACCGCGCATCAATCTGACGATGCCGGGCGTATGCTGCACGGTCGGCGAGCAACTGGCGGCGCTGCGCCGGGTCGCCGGGGATCGGGTGGCAGCGCGCGTGCGTCGGCAGCCTGACCCATTCATCATGGGGATCGTGGCCGGCTGGCCGAGCCGTTTCGACGCAGCGCGCGCCCGCGAACTTGGATTCGCCGCCGAATCCTCGTTCGACGAGATCATCCGCGTGCATATCGAGGACGATCTGGGCGGTAGGTTCGTCCAGTAATGTCCGGCGTGGTGGCGCTTGCCGCGGGCAGTCCATGTTCCACTTCGGCGCGGAGAGCCGGATCGCGGGAACAAGCCCGGCCATGAGGGAATATCAGCAATCCGGCTCCAAACTTGCATCATCGATCCGATCGCATAAATTGCGAGAAACTGCCCTCCCCTGAGGCTTTGCATGAATTACGTCGATGCGGCCCTTGCGCCGATGCGCAAGACCGGACAGATCAAATTGCACAAGGCGGAAGCGTTCGCCGGCATGCGCAGGGCCGGACGCCTCGTTGCGGAATGCCTTGACATGCTGGTTCCCGAGGTGCGCCCGGGCGTACCGACCGAACGCATCGACCGGCTCGTCCACGATTTCGCGATGGATCACGGCGCGCTGCCGGCAACCCTGATGTATCGCGGATATCGCAAATCCACGTGCACCTCGATCAATCACGTCGTCTGCCACGGCATTCCCAGCGAAAAGCCGATGAAGGAAGGCGACATCGTCAATATCGATGTCACGCTGATCCTTGACGGCTGGCACGGCGATTCCAGCCGCATGTATGCGGTCGGCGACATTCCCCGGCGCGCGGAACGGCTGATCGATGTAACCTTCGAGGCGATGATGCGCGGAATCGCCGCGATCCGGCCGGGCGGCACCACCGGCGATATCGGCGCTGCGATCCAGACCTTTGTCGAGGCCCAGCATATGAGCGTGGTGCGCGACTTCTGCGGCCACGGACTCGGCCGCCTGTTCCATGACGAGCCGAATATCGTCCATGTCGGTCGTCCGGGAGAAGGCACGGTTTTGCGGCCGGGCATGTTCTTCACGGTCGAGCCGATGATCAATCTCGGCCGCCCGCATGTGAAGGTGCTGTCC